>NZ_BAABIW010000023.1:0-2193 GCF_039542985.1 Terrabacter aeriphilus | reverse complement strand
TCCGCGCAGACGACCGCCATCGGCTGACGCACGCTGAGGCCGCACGACGGCGCCGCTCCCCACCCGGGGCGGCGCCGTTCCGCTCCCTGGCATGAGCACACGGCCGGGTCGACGACGTGCCCAGCACCCGGCAAATTGAGCAATCCACGTATAAGTGCAGCAAAAGGACAATACGGTGACCGCAGGCGTCGCGGCTCGAGTCGACGCCCGGACTCTTCGGGAGAACTCGTGGTCAGCCACCGCTTCGGGGTCGGCCGGGGTGGGGCCACGACGCGCCACCGCGCGCGGCGTGCCCTCACCCTGATCGTCGGCACTGCCGTCACCGCCGCACTCCTCCCGCTCTCGGCGGGGTCGGCCCGCGCGGCCACCTACACGATCACCGGCCACGTCAGTGGGCTCACCTCGGACGGGGTGGTCGTCGCGATCCCCGACGCGACCGTCTCCGTGTACGACGAGAACCAGGAACCGGTCGACACCGTCCAGTACGGCGGCGACGGCTCCTACACCGCGACCGTCCCCTCCCCCGGTCCCTACCGGGTGCAGGCGGGATGCTGGGACGACACGGAGTGCGGGGCCGACTGGGGCACCGAGTGGTTCCAGGATCGTTCGAGCTTCGAGGACGCCGTGCCGGTCACGGCGGGTCCCACCCCTGTCGTCGCCGACATCCAGCTCGACCGCCGCTCGACGGTCTCCGGCACGGTCCGGGACCGCGACGGCCGCGCCGTGGCGGGTGCCACCGTGACGCTGACGTCCGCCGGCGGCCAGCAGCTCACGGAGTCGACGACCGCGGCCGGTGCGTTCACCCTCACCGGTGTCGAGGCCGGCCCCGTGACCCTCTCGGCCACCGACGAGACCACCCAGAACGTCTACCCTGACGAGTTCTGGGACGGCCTCGCCAGCACGACAGACCCCGAGACCACCTGGACCGTGCCCGCGGGCACCCCGGTGACGGACGTCGACTTCGTCCTCGACCCCTGGACCGGCGTCACGGTGGCCGTGACCGACACCGCCGGCACCCCGTTGCCCAACATCGCGTGGGACCTCTACGAGAAGGGCCCGACCGACGCGGACTGGGTCGGTCGGCAGTTCGGCCCTCGTCTCACCGGACCCGATGGGACCTTCACGGCGGACGTCGAGCCCGACAGCTCGTACCGGGTCTGCGTCTTCGACACGTGGTACCGCGACTGGGCGCCGGCGATCCGCCACGAGGACCGGTGCTGGGACGGGTCCACGACCCTCCAGACGGCCAGCGACTTCACCGTCAGCACGTCGGCGCCCCACCCCCGCCTGAGCATCGTCATGCCCGTGGCGGGCAAGGCCCTCGGCGTCGGTGAGCCGTTCGTCAGCGGCAGCTCGTCGGTCGGGAGCACCGTGACCGTCGACCCGGGCACCTGGGGGCCCACCGGCGCCACGCTCTCCTACCAGTGGCTGCGCAGCACCGCGGACCGTGGCGCCAGCGAGCCCATCCCCGGCGCCACGGCACCGACCCTCGTCCTCACGAGCGACCTCGCCGGACGCTCGGTCCTCGCTCGCGTCACCGGTGCGGTCTCCGGCTACCGCACGGCCTCCGCCGAGTCCAACGCGGTCGAGGTGGAGCAGACAGCTCCCACGCTCACCGCCCCCCTTCGGATCACCGGGACCGGGACCGTCGGCAGCGTCCTGCGGGCCACGCACGGCTCCCTGACCCCTGCCGGGGACTGGTACCCCACCTACACGTGGGTCGTCGGGGGCGTCGCACGACCGGCAGACGGGGAAGGCCCACGTCCCCTCACGCTGACAGCCGCCATGGTCGGCCAGCAGGTCTCGCTGCGGATGACGGCATACCTCGGCGACTCCTCGGTGCAGCTCCTCGCGAGCGGGCCCGTCGTCGTCGGCTCTCCGGTCAGCGGCGCGGTCCCGACGATCACCGGCACCGCGCGGGTCGGCACCCGCCTGTCGGCGAATCCCGGAACCTGGGCGCCGGCGCCGGTCACTCTCGGCTACCAGTGGTACCGCGCCGGGATCGCGGTCAGCGGGGCCCGAAGCTCGGCCTACACCCTGACGCCGGCCGACAGCGGCAAACCGATGAGCGTCCGGGTCACCGGGGCCAGGACGGGCTACGTCAACACGTCCCGGACGTCGGCTGCCACCGCAGCCGTCGCCGCCGGCGTCCTCACCGCCCCGACGCCCACCATCAGCGGCACCAAGGCCGTC
>NZ_BAABIW010000022.1:0-44529 GCF_039542985.1 Terrabacter aeriphilus | reverse complement strand
TCTTCGCCGCGCTGCTAGCCTCCGAAAGTCCGTCCTTGTTGCGACGTTGACTAGAACCCGCCCCGTCGATCAGGGGTCAGTTTTCACCCGACGTCGACAGCGTCACGCCTCTGCGTTTCGTCGTCGGCACGAGCATCCAGAGCACCATCGGGATTGAGGGTTGCGAGGGATATCCCGCGAACTCGCACTACATGACCCCAATGCAATTCAGTTGGACGGGAAGCGACGCGCAAAGCGGAATGAGGGACTTCCAAGTTCAAGAGGTGTTCGGAGAGGCACAAGAACTTGCCCTGACCAGCGCGGGTCCTGGGAGCTACGGAGTGTTCGGTCAAGACACCACGTCGCCTTGCGGGGGTGGCGACGTGGGGTCACGCTTCAGAGTCGTGGCGCGAGACAAGGCGGGCAACTCGGCGTCCTCAGCAATGACCGCCTTCAACACGGCCTTGGTGTGGCAAGAGGATGGCACGGGCGTGTGGCATCAACCTCTGGGCGTGGCGAAGACCGGGGTGTGGAAGTCGTCACCCTGCTCGTGCTCAGACGCCCAGCGCACCTGGTACTCGACGTCATCCGGTAGCTCCATCAAGTACTACCTTCCATCCGTGTCCGCCAGCGCAGATGTCGCGATCGTCATGGGGAAGAACAGCAACCGGGCTCCAGTCGCTCTCAGCATCGACGACGGCCCGGTGCAGATCGTGGATACGTACTCACCTACGCCCGCCAATCGGGTCGTTGTCTGGCGGGCGTCGATGTCGCCCGGGGCCCACACGCTGACGGTCACTAACTACGCAACGTCCGCATCGATGCGAAACCGCATCGATGTCGATGCCGTCATGGTCGCGCCTGGGTGGAGTCCTCAGCCATAATTCCAAGCTCCAACGAACGCCGATAATCGAAATTATGTCACTATGCCGATCCGGAGGCTCCCCTCGTCGTCTACCGGTGGCGCTAGAACGACCGATCTCGCCGTAGCCTTGGGCGCGATGCAGTGTGACTACTTCGACTCCCGCCGGTGCCGCTCGTGCACCCTCATGAACGTGCCGTATGCCGTGCAGCTCGCCGACAAGCAGGACCGTGTCGCGCAGGCGCTGGCCGACGTCGCACCCGACGGGATCTGGCTCGAGCCGTTCGCCAGCGCCGAGTCCGCCTTCCGCAACAAGGCCAAGCTCGTCGCCGGCGGCCGCGCGGGCGCCGTGACCCTGGGCATCCTCGACCCCGAAGGCCAGGGCGTCGACCTGCGCGCGTGCGGCCTGCACGAGCCGGAGCTGCAGGCGCTGATCCCCCGGGTCGCCGACGTCGTCGACGCGCTGGGCCTCGAGCCCTACGACGTGCCCTCGCGGCGCGGCGAGCTCAAGCACGTCCTACTGACGCGCTCACCCGCCGGCGCGGTGATGCTGCGGCTCGTCCTGCGCTCCCGGCGCCACCTCGCGCTGCTCGAGTCGCGCCTGCCGCTCGTGCTCGAGCAGCTGCCGGAGGTGACCGTCGCGTCGGTCAACCTCCAGCCCGAGCACAAGGCCGTCCTCGAGGGCGACACCGAGATCGTCCTGACGCCTCGCGACGTCCTGACGATGCCGGTCAACGGGCTGGCCCTCAACCTCCGGCCCAACAGCTTCTTCCAGACGAACACGGCCGTCGCGGCGGGCCTCTACCGCCAGGCGCAGGACTGGATGCGCGAGTCGACGCCGGATGCGGTGCTCGACCTCTACTGCGGCGT
Organism: Terrabacter aeriphilus; assembly: GCF_039542985.1. NCBI lineage: Bacteria > Bacillati > Actinomycetota > Actinomycetes > Micrococcales > Intrasporangiaceae > Terrabacter > Terrabacter aeriphilus. Next base: position 42,818 of record NZ_BAABIW010000022.1, on the reverse strand, counting down.
GGGCGGATTCGCGCTCCACGCCGCGCAGGCCGGCGTCCGGCAGGTGCTCGGTGTCGAGCTCTCCCCCGACGCCGTGCGCAGCGCGGAGCGGACGGCCGGCCAGCTGCAGCTCGCACCCGGGGCCCGCGTGCGGTTCCGGGTCGGTGACGCCACCGACTTCTCGACGCTCGAGCCCGACCTGCTCAGCGGCGCTGCCGCGACGGTCGTCGTCAACCCGCCCCGACGCGGCATCGGGCCACAGCTCGCCGGCTGGCTCGAGGGCTCCGACGCCCAGCGCGTCGTCTACTCGAGCTGCAACGTCACGAGCCTCGCGCGCGACCTCGCAGCGATGCCGTCGTTCACGACGCGGCAGGGCCGCCTCTTCGACATGTTCCCGCAGACCGCGCACCACGAGGTCATCGTGCTGCTCGAGCGCCGATGAGCGCCCCCTCCCCCGCCGCCGGCGCCGTCGAGCGGGCCGACCGCCTCGCGCGGATCCGACGTCGCTTCGGCGAGTTCGCGACCGAGTACGCCGAGCTCCCCCTCTACGCGGCGCTGTGCCGGCAGCTGTCGGAGGACGACGATGCGGCGTCACTGTTGCTCTCGGCCCGGTCGGGTCAGGCGCGACCGGTGCTGTGGCTCGCGGCCGTGCACGACCTCGTGCTGAAGCATCCCGATTCGCCTGCTGCACAGTGGTATCCGAGCGTCGTCGGTTCTGGGGCGATCCCGGAGGGTGACCCGTGGCCTGACGTCCGGCAGTTCGCCCTGGCGCACCGAGCCGAGCTGGAGGCGTGCATCGCCACGCACGGCACGCAGACCAACGAGGTCAACCGCTCGGTCTACGTCGCGCTCGGCCTGGCCCTCGCCGTCGCGGACGTGCCCGACCGCCCGGTCGCCCTGCTCGAGCTCGGCGCGAGCGCGGGACTGCTGCTCGGCGTGGGGCGCTACGCGGTCGAGCTCACGACCGCGGACGGCCGGGAGGGTTCGCGCCCTGTCCTCCTCGGCGACCCCGGCTCGACGGTGCGCGGCTCGGGGGTGGACCGTCACGGCGTGGCCCGCCGTCTCGTGGACCACGGCGTCGGCCTCCCCCGCGTCGTGGCGCGCGTCGGCCTGGACCTGGCGCCCGTCGACGTGGCTGACGACGACGCCGTGCGCTGGCTCGAGGCCTGCCTGTGGCCCGACGTGCCCGGTCGGGTCGAGCGGTTCCGGGCGGCCCGGGCGCTGCTGCGCGAAGACCCGCCCACGCTGGTGGCCGGTGACATGGTCGACGACCTGCCTGCAGCGCTGGCCCGGGCGGCTGACGGCGCCGGCCCGGACGGTCACGTCGTCGTGCTCACGTCATGGGCGCTGACCTACCTCGACCCCGCGCGGCGCGCCGACGTGCTCGAGCGCCTCGGGGACGTGGCAGCACACGGACGCGCGCTCAGCTGGCTCAGCGCCGAGCCGCCGAACTGCGTGCCGGGTCTCGTCACCCCGACCGAGAGCCTCGAGGGCAACACCGTGCTCGGGCTGCACCGGTGGCGTGACGGTCAGGCGCTCGAGCCCGTGGTGCTCGGCTCGTGCCACCCACACGGCGCGTGGGTCGACGTGTCCCCTGATGTCGTGGAATCGACTGTCCTGCAACGTTCTTCGCGCTGAACCGCCCCGGCGGGCACGCGTGCCACTCGGCCGGCCCGCCCGGCTCGCCCGGGTCACCGGCGTCGGCGGCCCAGCCCTGCGGCATACGCGTCGAGGGCCCGGAGGACGTCGGGCGCCCGGTAGACGCGGTTGCGCCGGTGGCCCGTCGACTCGAGCAGGATGCCGTCGTCGACGAGCCGACGCAGCGCCGCCTGCGCGGTGGGGGCCGACACCCCGAGCTCGCGCACGACGACGCGCGCCGTGACGACGGGCTGGCGCACGAGCAGGTCGAGCATCGTGCGCGCGGCGGAGCCCGCCCGGGCCTGCACCTGCTCGTCCCAGCCGGTGCGCACGGCTCGCAGCTCGCCGACGAGGTCCTGGCCGATGACGGTGCCGTGCCGCGCGGCGGTCGCCACGCAGCGCAGGATCGGCTCCGCGTCCCCGGCCCGGTAGGCGCCGAGGGCCGCGAAGTAGTCGTCGCGCACGGCGAGCAGGCCCGCCGAGATGGGGACGGTGACCCGGTGGATAACGCCCGTGTGGAGCAGCACGGAGTGCAGCAGGGCCCGTCCGGTGCGCCCGTTGCCGTCGGTGAACGGGTGGATCGTCTCGAACTGGGCGTGGGCGAGGGCCGCCTGCGCGAGCGGCGGCAGGTCGTCCCGGTCGAGGAAGGCGACGAGGTCGGCCATCAGGGCCGGCACGTCGGCGGCGACCGGGGGCACGAAGTCGGCGTCCGCGGGGTGGAGCGGCGAGCCGCCGACCCAGACCTGCTCCTCGCGCCAGCGTCCGGGGCGGTGCTGGCTCTGCTGGGCCATGAGGGCGCGGTGCATCGCGAGGACGGCCTGCTCGTCGAGCCGCCCGGCCAGCTCGAGGGCGGCCTGCATGGTGCGCACGTTGGCGAGGATGACGGAGGCGTTGGCCCGGTGGCCCTCGCCGATCTCCGCCTCGGCGAGGGCCCGTGCGGACGACGTGAGGTTCTCGATCTGCGAGCTCGCCGCGCTCTCGGAGCGCAGCAGCACGGAGGCGAAGGGGGCGATCTCCCCCGCGCCCCCGGCGTCGAAGGCCGCGAGCAGGCGCGTCGCCTCGTCGAGGTCGGCGGCGAGGTCGCCCGAGAGCGTGAGCCCCGCCTCGGCGACGGGCCGCACGACGGCGGCCTCGTAGGTGCGCGGTTGGGCGCGGCGGGCACGGCGGGACACCTCGAGGAGCCCCTCGACGGGGCGCCACTCGAGGGTGCGCGTGCCGAGGGCCGGCCATGCGGTAGCCATGCGCCGACCACCTCCTTGGTAAAGGTTACCGCACAACCTTGACCAAGAACCGTGGTGCGTCAGGTGTGCGGCACCCGGGACGGGGCCTCGACGACCCACCACGCGGCATACGGGCTCAGCGCCGCGCGACCGTCGGGGCCGCCGAAGACGGGGTGCCCGCCCAGCGCGTCGTGCGCGTGGGTGATGCCGGCGCCGTGGACGTGCCGCAGGTCGACGGTCTGCCACGAGGCGGTCACGTTGTAGACGCACACCATGGGCCCGCTCGGGTGGGTGCGCACGACGACGAGCACGCCGTCGTCGCTCTCGCGCACGACCGTCGTCTGGGCCGAGGCGTGCAGCTGGGGCAGGCTCGCGCGCACGGCCGCGAGGTGGCGCAGTCCGCCGAAGACCTTCCCGGCCGTCGTCGTCAGGTCGTGCCGGCGGGCGGCGAGCGACCAGTCGATGCGCTCACGGTGCGCCCAGCGGTTGTCGTCCTCGTGGCCCGGCTCGTCCTGCCAGTGCGGGTCGTTCGGCAGGCCGAGCTCGTCGCCGCTCCACACGACGGGGATGCCGCCCCACCCGGCCACGACGGCGTGCGCGAGGAAGAGGCGGGCCAGGCCGAGGCCGACGCCGACCTCGTCGTGGCGGGTCTCGGCGTCGGAGAGCCCCGTCAGGGCCGCCGCCGTGCCGCTGATCCGCTTGTCGCCGGTGGCCGGGTTGTGCTGGAAGACGAGGCCGTGCGCCCACGAGCCGGGCTGGTCGCCGGCGTACCAGTCGGAGAGGAAGCGGCGGTGCGCGTGACCGTCGAGCCCGGCGGTCGCCGCGTCGCCGTCGTCGATGGCCCACCCGATGTCGTCGTGGCAGCGGACGTAGCAGATCCACGTGCCGCTCGGCGGGGTCGCGGGCAGGGCCGACAGCGCGACCTTGGTCAGGCCGGTACTGCCCGTCGCGAGCATCGACCACACCTGCACCATGAGGCTGTTGTGGTACGCGAGATCGCTGACCCGGCCGGCGTGCTCGCCCTGGCCGAGGTACTGCACGAGGTCGCGCGGACCCACGATGGCCTCCGCCTTGAAGGCGAGCGCCGGGCAGGCGATCCGGGCGACCGCGCGCAGCGCCTGCGTCACGGCGTGCACCTCCGGCTGGTTCTGGCAGTTGGTGCCGAGGCGCTTCCAGGTGAAGGCGATCGCGTCGAGGCGCAGCACCTCGACGCCGAGGTTCGCGAGGTGCAGCACGATGTCGGCGTACTCGACGAGGACGTCGGGGTTGGACCAGTTGACGTCCCACTGCCACTCGTTGAAGGTCGTCCAGACCCAGCCCTCGAGCTCGTCGTCCCACGTGAAGTTGCCCGGTGCGAAGTCGGGGAACACCTCCGGGAGGGTGCGCTCGTAGGCGTCGGGCATGACGCGGTCGGGGTAGACGTGGAAGTAGTCGCGGTAGTGCTCCTCCCCCGCCCGGGCCCGGGCCGCCCAGTCGTGCTCGCGGGCCACGTGGTTCAGCACGAGGTCGAGCACGAGCGAGATGCCCTCTCCCCGAAGGTCGCCCGCAAGGCGCTCGAGGTCCTCGGTGGTGCCGAGGTCGGCGCGCACCGTGCGGTAGTCCTGGACGGCATACCCCCCGTCGTTGTCACCGTCGCGTGGGCGCAGGAGCGGCATGAGGTGCAGGTAGCTGACACCCAGCTCGCGCAGGTAGTCGACGCGTGACCGCATCCCGTCGAGGTCACCGGCGAAGCGGTCGGTGTAGCAGGCGTAGCCGAACATCCCCGGCTGCTGCAGCCAGTCGGGGCGCAGGAGGCGTCGCTCGTCGAGCCGGCGCAGCTCGGCAGGGCGCGCCGTGAAACCGGCCACGGCAGAACCGACGAGGCGCCGCGCGAGCGCCGACACGTCGTGCTCGGGATAGAGCACGCGCAGGGCAGCGACGAGGTCGTCGAGCCATCGTTCGAGCCGGAGCTCGAGCGTCTCGCGGTCGGCGTCGTCGAGGCTCGCCAGCAGCGATCCCATCGACTCGGTCGTCGGTGCGGCGTCCTCGCCTGGGGTCATGGCCCGATTGAACAGCACCAGCGGCCGTCGCGACAGGGTGTCCGACGACGTGTCGCTACTCGAACGGCGTCGGGTCGCCGGCACCGACGCGCGTGACCACCGGGTAGCCGTCCGAGAAGTCGACGACGGTCGTCGGCTCGAGACCGCACTCCCCCGAGTCGATGACGGCGTCGACGACGTGGTCGAGCTGCTCCTTGATCTCCCAGCCCTCGGTCATCGGCTCCTCGTCGTCAGGCATGAGCAGCGTGCTCGACAGGATCGGCTCGCCGAGCGCCCGGAGCAGCTCGCGCACGACGGGGTGCTCGGGGATGCGCACGCCGACGGTCTTCTTCTTGGGGTGCAGCAGCCGCCGCGGCACCTCCTTGGTAGCCGGCAGGATGAAGGTGTACGGCCCCGGAGTGACGGCCTTGATGGCCCGGAACACCGAGTTGTCGAGGTGCACGAACTGCCCGAGCTGGGCGAAGTCGGCGCAGACGAGCGTGAAGTGGTGCCGGTCGTCGAGCTGGCGGATGCGCAGGATGCGCTCCTTGCCCTCCGGGTTGTCGAGCGAGCAGCCGAGGGCGAAGCACGAGTCGGTCGGGTAGGCGATGAGCCCTCGCGAGCGCAGGATCTCGACCGCCTGGCCGATCGCGCGCGGCTGGGGGTCGACCGGGTGCACGTCGAAGTACTTCGCCATGCCCACACCCTGCCACGCGCAGGCCCCGATGATGAACCTGCCGATGACGCTGCCGATGGTGCTGCGCCTGACGGGGTGATCACCCCCTCTGGCGCAGCACCATCCGCGGCTCCATCCGCGGCGCCCCAGGCCGCGGGGGTTGAGCCGGCGCGGGGCGTGCGCGAGGGTGGGGGCATGAGCGAGGACGCGGACGGCATACGCGTCGTCGACGTGCCGGAGCGCGAGCGCTTCGAGCTGCGCGACGGCGACCACCTCATCGGGCTGGCGACCTACGCCGTCGTGCCCGCCGACGACACGGGCGGCGGCGAGCGCGTCGTCTTCTTCCACACCGAGGTGGCCGAGGCGCGCGAGGGTCAGGGCCTCGCCGGGCGCCTCGCCGCCGCCGCGCTCGACTCCGCGGTCGCCGCGGGGCGGGTCATCGTGCCGGTGTGCCCCTACGTCACCGCCTACCTCGAGCGTCACCCGGAGCCGTATGCCGGCCACGTCGCCGCCCCGACGCCGGCAGACCTGCGCGCCGCCGACGAGGCGGCCCGTCGGGCCGGGGCGTAGGTCGAGGGCATCGGGCGACCGAGCGCCGACCCGGGGGCGGGCGAGCCGGCAGACGGGCTCGGTCAGTGCTTGCCGAAGTACTCGCTGGCCTCCATGGCCTCGATGACGGACGGGGCCTGGTGCTGCCCGATGGCGTAGCTGCCGACGTCCCACACGGTCTCGGCCGCACCGATGACCGGGCTGACGAGACCCCACGGCGATGAGTGCACCTCGAGGGCCTCGGCGGGGTCGAGCGCGATCTGGGTGCCGAGGGCGTTGGGCAGGACGTTGTCGCCGAGCCCCGGCACGTGGTCGGTGAAGGAGCCGAGCGGGTTCTGCAGCGTCGTCAGCACCTCGCCGCGCACGTGGTAGTTGCGCACCTGGTCGGGCGTGATGCCGGGCGCCTGGTGCCCGACGACGGCCGCGGCGACGACCGTGTTGGGGTGCACCCCGGCGGCGTTGAAGGTGACGGCCGGCACGTCGGTCGCGACCGAGGCGGTGCTCGCGAGGCCGCCGCCGAGGGAGTGCCCGGTCAGCACCATGTTGTCGCTGCCGACGGCCGTGGCGAGGTGCTGCGCGAGCGCGATGGCCTGCACGTGCTGCGAGCTCAGGCCCCCGACTCCCTGCTGCGCGTTGGCCGCCCAGTCGTCGATGCTCGACGGGTCGGTGCCGGCGAAGGCGAGGACGTAGTTGCCGTCGGCGTCCCGGTAGATGTTGGCGGCGAACCCGCCCGGGCCGTCGAGCGCGGACGGGTCGATACCGAGGGCCTCGAGCTCCGAGGCGTCGAGGGGCGAGAAGTCCTCGGTGCCCGTGCCGTCGTAGACGCCCTGCGCCAGCTCGGCCAGCTCGAGGTCGATCTCGTGCGGCTTGGTGCCGCGCAGCCCGTCGGCGAAGGGCGGCGGCGCGGTGGCCTCGCCACCGAGCGGTGCGGCGCCGCCGAGACCGAACGGGAAGAGCGTGCCGGGCGCGAGCGGCCCACCCGGTGAGCCGGGCCCGCCCGCGGCGCCGCTCGTCGCACGCTGGCCCCGGGCGTTCTCCGACAGGCGCGACGACATGCGCTCGAGGGTCGACCCCAGCGCGGTCAGCGCCGTCGAAGTGGTGCGCCAGTCGGCCTGCGCGGCCTCGGCGTCGGCCCCGCCCCAGGAACGCCCGATGACCGCCAGCGCCCGGGTCCCGGTGGCCCGGATCGTCTCGACCTCCCCGGCACACGCGGTGAGCTCGCGGGCGACGCGGTCGAGGGCTTCCGGGTCAGCACCCTTGCGGTAGAGCACGAGGTTCCTCCTGTCGACGGTCCGCCCACCGTAGGTGCTTGCGTCGGACCGGTCCATGGGGAGCACTCCCCCTCGGCTCGTGGTGCCGCCCGATCAGGCGCGCAGGTCGCTCAGCATCGAGGCGAAGGGCGTGACGTCGTCGAACGGGTCGACGTGCGCGGCCCGGGGTGAACCGTTGACCAGGGCGGCGAACGCCCTTCCCGCGCGGTCGATCCGCTCGCCCAGGCGGCCCGCCTCGACGCTGCCCCAGTCCTCGCTCGCCGCGAAGACGGCCACCGGGGCGACGAGGGCTCCGAGGTGGGCGAAGAGCGGCCGGAGGGCGTGGTCGATCGCGAGCGAGTGTCGCGCCGTGCCGCCCGTGGCGCCGAGCAGCACCGGGGTGTCGCGGAGGGCGTCCTTGTGCAGCACGTCGACGAGCATCTTGAACAGCCCGCTGTACGAGGCGGCATACACCGGGGTGGCGACGACGACGGCGTCGGCCTCGGTGATCGCGTCGATGCGCACCTGCAGGTCGGGCGAGGCGAAGCCGGTGAGCACGTTGTTGGTCAGGTCGTGCGCGACGTCGCGCACGTCGACGACCTCCACGACGACCTCGACCGGCCCACTCGACCCGTCCGGCCCACCCGACCCGTCCGGCCCACCCGGACCGCCGCCGCTGCCACCCCGGGCGGGGGCGGCGGCGGTCAGCGCGCGCACGGTCGCCTCGGTGAGGCGGTCGGCGAGCAGGCGGGTCGACGACGGCTGGGTGATCCCGGCCGTGATGACGGCGAGGTGGAACGTGGTCATGGCACGAGCTCCTTCTCGGGAGAGGTGGCGGCGAGCTGGCTCGCGTGGGTCGGGGCGTCCGGCACGTGGGTCGGCTTGAGGGCGGCGAACTCCTTGCGCAGCACGGGCACGACCTCCTCGCCGAGGATGTCGAGCTGCTCGAGCACCGTCTTGAGCGGCAGGCCGGCGTGGTCGAGCAGCCACAGCTGGCGCTGGTAGTCACCGGCGTACTCGCGGAAGCCGAGCGTCTTCTCGATGACCTCCTGCGGGCTGCCGACGGTCAGCGGCGTCTGGCTCGTGAACTCCTCGAGGGACGGGCCGTGGCCGTAGACGGGGGCGTTGTCGAAGTAGGGGCGGAACTCACGCACGGCGTCCTGGCTGTTCTTGCGCATGAAGACCTGGCCGCCGAGCCCGACGATTGCCTGGTCGGCACTGCCGTGGCCGTAGTGCTCGAAGCGCCGGCGGTAGAGCGCCACCATCTGCTTCGTGTGGCTGGCGGGCCAGAAGATGTGGTTGGAGAAGAACCCGTCGCCGTAGTAGGCCGCCTGCTCGGCGATCTCGGGGCTGCGGATCGAGCCGTGCCACACGAACGGCGCGATGCCGTCGAGCGGGCGCGGCGTGGAGGTGAAGCCCTGCAGGGGCGTGCGGTACCTGCCCTGCCAGTCGACGACGTCCTCGCGCCACAGCCGGTGCAGCAGCGCGTAGTTCTCGATGGCGAGCGCGATGCCGTCGCGGATGTCCTTGCCGAACCACGGGTAGACCGGGCCGGTGTTGCCGCGGCCCATCATGAGGTCCATCCGGCCGTTGCTCAGGTGCTGCAGCGTGGCGTAGTCCTCGGCGATGCGCACCGGGTCGGTGGTCGTGATGAGCGTCGTCGACGTCGAGAGGATGAGCCGCTCGGTCTGCGCGGCGATGTAGGCGAGGGTCGTCGTGGGCGCGGACGGGATGAACGGCGGGTTGTGGTGCTGACCCGTCGCGAAGACGTCGAGCCCGACCTCCTCGGCCTTCTTGGCGATGGCGACCGTGGCCTCGATGCGCTCGTGCTCGGTCGGCGTGCGCCCCGTCGTCGGGTCGGTCGTGACGTCCCCGACGGTGAAGATCCCGAACTGCATGTTCCCCAGCTCCTCATGTGATTGACGATTCAATCATGCCGAACACCCGGGGGTCCTCCCCCATTCCCGCGGCCCGGCGCGCCCGTGGGATCCTGACGCGGTGACCCCCGAGCCGACCCCCGGAATCTCGCCCAAGGACCGTTTCATCACGGTCTACGGCCGCAACCCCGTGCACGAGGTGCTCCTCGACGACGACGTCCACGTCGACAAGGTCGTCATCGCCGACGGGGCACGCGGCAGCGGGCTGCGCGAGATCCAGCAGGCCGCCCGCCGCCGGGGCGTCGAGGTGGCCTACGCGAGCGCCGAGCGGGTCAAGAAGCTCGCGGGCAACGGTCGCCAGGACCAGGGCGTCTTCGCCGACGTCGTGGCGCCCCGGATGCGTCCGCTCGAGGTCGCGCTCGCGGGCGACGTCGCGTCGCTGCGCGCCGTGCTCGTGATCGACGGGGTGACGACGCCCGCCAACGTCGGCATGATCCTGCGCTCCGCGACCGCCGCCGGGGTCGACGGCATCGTCGTGCCGCGCAAGGGCGTCGCCTCGCTCGACCCGCTCGTCGTCAAGGCGTCGGCCGGGGTCGCGTTCCGGGCGCCCATCCTCAAGGCGTTCACGGCGGCCGAGGCCGTCGCCGACCTCAAGGGCGCCGGCTTCCACGTCGTCGGCCTCGACGCCGACGGCGACGACGACCTCTTCGCCGCGCACCTGCCCGAGCCGGTGGCCTTCGTCCTCGGCAGCGAGACGGCCGGGCTCACCCCCGAGGTCGCCGACCTCGTCGACACCTGGGTGTCGATCCCGATGGCATCCGGCGTCGAGTCGCTCAACGTGTCCGCCGCCGCCGCGGTCGTCTGCTTCGAGCTCGTGCGCCGCGCGCGCCTCTGACCCCGAGCAGGTATGCCGTCCGCCCGCCTTCTGGGTCCGACGGACCGCCACGAGGTGTGCCGTCCGCGCCCGGCACGCGGGACGGCGCGCTCCCCGCGTTGGTCGTGGCGGTCCGACGGGTCGCCGGCGACCGCCCCAGCAGACGGCAGGTGCGGTGCGGTGCAGGCGGGTGGGGTCAGGTCCACTTCTCGGCGAGCGCCCGCACGACCTTGAGGTCGCGGGCCGTGCCGGTGGCGCCGGTGAGGCGCTCGAGCCGCGCGTTGGTCAGCTTGGCCTGGTGGGCGGGCTTGGTGAGGAGGAGCAGCACGTCGGGGTCGAGCACGACGACCCGCTCGCCGTCCTCGTCCCAGGCCTCGAGCGCCGACCGCCCCGGGCCGGAGAGCCCGCCGGTGGTGAACGTGACGTAGCGCCGCGCGTCCGGGCCGAGCGGGGAGGACGCCTGCTCGGCCTGCTCCGCGGTGCGGCGCAGCTGCGTCGGGGTGCGCACGACGACCGGCACGTCGAAGCCGAACTCCTCGGAGATGACCTCGCGGAGGCGGGCCTCCACCCTGGCCGCGCTGCGCAGGGTCGTCGTCACGCGGACGTTGCCGCTCTGGATGTGGGTCTCGACGTCGGTGAACCCGCTGCTGGCCAGGTGCTCGCGCAGGCGCGCCATCTTGACCCAGCGCTGCCCGACGTTGACCGCACGCAGGAAGGCGACGAAGGTGGGCACGATCAGGCCCCCGCCGCGGCGCTGCCGCGGCCGACGCGCTCGACCCGGCCGCCGACGTGCACGCCGCCGTCGGCGTCGATCTCGAGCTGGAGGCGGGACGGCCGCCCGACGGCCGTGCCCTGGCTGATCTCGACCGACACGTCGCGGGCGCCCTGCGCGACCATCCACCCGCCGAGGTTCGCGCAGGCAGAGCCGGTCGCGGGGTCCTCGAGCACGGCCTGGCCGGAGGTGAAGAAGAGGCGCGCCTCGATCGTCTTGGGACCCGTCCACGCCCAGACGTAGACGTGCGGCGGTCGTCCCGGCGAGGTCATGTGCTCGGCCATCGCGTGCGCGTGCGGGTCGCACGCGCGCACCGCGTCGGCGTGGTCGAGGCGCACGACGAGCTGCTCGACGCCCGCGTCGACCCACGCGGCGTCAGCGCGCACGAGGGCGCCGCCGTCGATGCCCAGCGCGCCGGCCAGCTCGGCCTTGCTCGCCGTCACCGCCCGCAGCGACGCGGCGGGGGCGGCGAGCTGCCAGCCGTCGTCGGTGCGCACCACCGGGATGCGTCCGGCCGGCAGCTCGAGGTGCACGAGCGGCGCCGCACCGTGCAGTCCCGAGACGACCTCGGCCGTGCCGAGGGTGGGATGCCCCGCGAAGGGCATCTCGTGGTCGGGCGTGAAGATGCGGACGTCGGCGTCGGTGCCGTTCCGGCTCGTGACGAACGTCGTCTCGCTGAGGTTGAACTGCCGGGCCCACGCCTGCATCTCGGCGTCGGTCAGCCCGGCGGCGTCGGTGAAGACGCAGAGCGGGTTGCCCGAGAAGGGGTCGCCGGCGATGGAGAAGACGTTGAGCAGCTCGAAGGGCAGGTCCATGGCCCGAGTCTGCCGGAGCGGCGTGCCGGACGGGAGGGACCCGCACGGGTCCGCGCCGCTAGATTGGCGCCATGGCCTCCCCCGACGGCGTCGTGCCCGGCAACATCTACCTCTTCCGGCACGGCGAGACCGAGTGGTCGCTGTCGGGGCAGCACACCGGGACCACCGACCTGCCGCTGCTGCCGGACGGCGAGGCGGCGGCGCGCGAGCTCGCCGACGTGCTGCGCAAGCACCGCTTCGAGCGCGTCCTCGTCAGCCCCCTGCAGCGGGCCAAGCGCACCGCGGAACTCGCGGGCCTCGGCGACTTCGAGGTGGAGCCGCTGCTGCGGGAGTGGGACTACGGCGCCTACGAGGGCATCACGACCCAGCAGATCAGCGAGGAGGTCGGCCACCCCTGGGAGGTCTTCGTCGACGGGGTGGCGCCGGGCGTCACGCCGGGCGAGACGATCGAGCAGGTCTCGGCCCGCGCGCAGGCCGTCATCGACAAGGTCTGGCCCGACCTCGAGCACGGTGACGTCGCGCTCTTCGGCCACGGGCACGCGCTCCGGGTGCTCACGGCGACCTACCTGCGGGTCGACCCGCGCTTCGGGCAGCAGCTGATCCTCGACGCCGGGTCGATGAGCGTGCTGACCCACCACCGCTCGACGCGCTGCCTCGGGATGTACAACCTGTCCCCCTGGCGCCTCTACTCCGAGGACTGACGGTCACTCGACGGGTCGGCCACCGCGATCGGCACCGCCTCAGGCGTCGGGGAGCTCCCAGGTGTGCACCGGCTCGTTGGCCTGCATGCCCTCGATGTAGTGGCGCAGCATCTCGCGCAGGGCGGCGTCCCGCGTCAGGCCCCGCGACTCGAGGCGGGCCACGCACTCGGTCTGCCACGAGGCGCCGTTGACGCCGCGCAGGCAGCGCTGCTCGATGATGGTGAGGAACCGGTCGCGCACGGCGGACGAGACGCCCCAGCGCTCGAGCCCCTCGTGGGCCATGGGCAGCAGGCGGCGCAGCACGAGCTCGGTCGCGGGCACCTCGCCGAGGCCGGGCCAGTACGTGCGGGCGTCGATGCCGAGCCGGGCGCCCTCCTCGAAGTTCGCCTCGGCAGCCGAGAAGCTCATCCGCGTCCAGACCGGGCGGTCCTCCTCGGCGAGCACGCGCATCGTGCCGTAGTAGAACGCGGCGTTGGCCATGACGTCGGCGATGCTCGGGCCGGCCGGCAGGACGCGGTTCTCGACGCGCAGGTGCGGGCGGCCGCCGACGATGTCGTAGATGGGCCGGTTCCACCGGTAGACGGTGCCGTTGTGCAGGCGCAGCTCCTTGAGCTCGGGCACCTCGCCCCGCTCGAAGACCTCCTCGGGCTCCTCGTCGTAGAGCTCGGGCAGGAGCGCCGGGAAGTAGCGGACGTTCTCCTCGAAGAGGTCGAAGATCGAGGTGATCCACCGCTCGCCGAACCAGACGCGGGGCCGCACGCCTTGGTTCTTCAGCTCGACCGAGCGGGTGTCGGTGGCCTGCGTGAAGAGCGGGATGCGCGTCTCGGCCCAGAGCTGCTGGCCGAGGAAGAAGGGCGAATTGGCCCCGAGCGCGAGCTGCGGCCCGGCGAGCACCTGGGCCGCGTTCCAGTGGTCGGCGAAGGCGTCGGGCTGCACCTGCAGGTGCAGCTGGATCGACGTGCACGCCGACTCGGGCGCGAGGCTGTCGGAGTAGCGCGCGATCCGCTCCCCCGTCGGCCCCTCGAGCTCGAGCCAGACGTCCTCGCCGCGGGCGTCGAGCACCGCGTTGTTGAGGGCGGCATACCGGATGTTCTCGCTGATCCAGTCGCCCTCGAAGTGCTCGGGCATGACGGTCGGCAGGATGCCGATGGCGACGATGCCGGCGTGCGCCTCGGCGGCCTTCTCGGACGCCCGGTTGAGCGACTCGCGCAGCAGGCCCTCGAGCTCGATCGCGGAGTCGCCGGGCAGCGGCCGGGGGTGGACGTTGAGCTCGATGTTGTAGCGCGCGAGCTCGGTCTGGTAGTCCTCGTCGGCGATCTGCTCGAGCACCGTCTTGTTGTCGAGCTTCGGGCTCAGGTCCTCGTTGACGAGGTTGAGCTCGATCTCGAGCCCCGTCATGGGACGGTCGAACTCGAACTCGCTCTTGCCGAGCATGCGTTCGAACACGTCGAGGTCGCGGCGGACCTTCTCGCGGTACTGCTGCCGCTGCTCACGCGTGTACCTGGCCTGCTCGACGTCGGCTCCCACGTGAGGAGACAACCACACTCGGGGGCCGCGCGCGAGGGGCGCGCACACCGTGGTCGGCGGACCGGTCCCCGCGGGGCCCCGAGGGGACCCCGCGGACGACCGTCGCCGGGGCGCCGGCTCAGCTCTCGAAGGCCTCCGGCGGCGGGCACGAGCAGACGAGGTGACGGTCGCCGTACGCGCCGTCGATGCGGGCGACCGGCGGCCAGTACTTGTCGGCCGCGTGCACGCCGACGGGGAAGGCGGCGTCGGTGCGCTCGTAGGGATGGGTCCACTCGCCCGCGATCGCGAGGGCCGTGTGCGGGGCGTGGCGCAGCATGCTGTCGGCGACCGCGACCTCGCCCGCGCGGATGGCCTCGATCTCGCCGCGGATGGCGATCATCGCGTCGCAGAACCGGTCGAGCTCGTAGAGGTTCTCCGACTCGGTCGGCTCGACCATGAGCGTGCCCGCGACGGGGAAGCTCATCGTCGGGGCGTGGAAGCCGTAGTCGACGAGGCGCTTGGCGATGTCGTCGACGGTGACGCCGGTCTCGGCCGTGATGGCCCGCACGTCGAGGATGCACTCGTGCGCCACCAGGCCGTCGTGGCCGGCGTAGAGCACCGGGTAGTGCTCGCGCAGCCGGGCCGCGATGTAGTTGGCGCCGAGCACGGCCATCTGCGTGGCGTGCCGCAGGCCGGCGCCGCCCATGAGCCGCACGTAGGCCCACGAGATCGGCAGGATGCTGGCCGAGCCGTAGGGAGCGGCGGAGACGGGGCCGACGCCGGACTCGGGGCCCGCCTCCGGGGCCAGCGGGTGGTTCGGCAGGTGCGGCGCGAGGTGCGCGCGCACCGCGACCGGCCCGACGCCGGGGCCGCCACCGCCGTGCGGGATGCAGAAGGTCTTGTGCAGGTTGAGGTGGCTGACGTCGGCGCCGAACGTGCCGGGCTGCGCGAGGCCGACGAGCGCGTTGAGGTTCGCGCCGTCGACGTAGACCTGGCCGCCGGCGTCGTGGACGAGCTCGCACAGCTCCGTGATCGTGTCCTCGTAGACGCCGTGGGTCGAGGGGTAGGTCACCATGATCGCGGCGAGGTCGTCGCGGTGCGCCTCGACCTTGGCGCGCAGGTCGTCCATGTCGACGGTGCCGCCGGCGGCCGTCTTGACGACGACGACCTTGAGGCCCGCCATGACGGCCGACGCGGCGTTCGTGCCGTGCGCGCTGGCCGGGATGAGGCAGACGCGGCGGTGCCCCTCGCCGCGGGCCTGGTGGTAGGCGTGGATCGCGAGCAGGCCGGCGAACTCGCCCTGCGAGCCGGCGTTGGGCTGCAGCGACACGGCGTCGTAGCCGGTGATCTCGCAGAGCCAGGCGGAGAGCTCGTCGATGAGGCCACGGATGCCCTCGGTCTGGTCGGCCGGCGCGAACGGGTGCAGGTTCGCGAACTCCGGCCAGGTGACGGCCTCCATCTCGGTCGTCGCGTTGAGCTTCATCGTGCACGAGCCGAGCGGGATCATGCCGCGGTCGAGTGCAAAGTCGCGGTCCGAGAGCCGGCGCAGGTAGCGCAGCATGGCGGTCTCGGAGTGGTGCGAGTGGAAGACGGGGTGCGTGAGGAACTCGGACGTGCGGGTCAGTGCCGCGGGGATGCCGGGCGTCACGCCGTCGCCCTGGCCGGATGCGTCTCCCCCGTCGCCCGCGGGGGTGTCGAGGCCGAAGGCCGCCAGCACGGCGGCGACCGTCGCCGGGGTGGAGGTCTCGTCGAGGCTGAGCGACACGCGGTCGGCGTCGACGCGCCACACGTTGATGCCGCGGTCGGCGAAGGCCGTCGTGACGTCGGCCGCGCGTCCCGGGACGACGACGGTGAGCGTGTCGACGAACGCCGTCGTCTCGACGTCGAGCCCGCCGGCGACGAGCGCGGCGCGAAGGTCGGCGGTGAGGCCGTGCACGCGGCGCGCGATGGCCACGAGGCCGGCGGGACCGTGCCACACGGCATACATACTCGCCATGACGGCGAGGAGCACCTGCGCGGTGCAGATGTTCGACGTCGCCTTCTCGCGGCGGATGTGCTGCTCGCGGGTCTGGAGCGCGAGGCGGTAGGCCTGCTGGCCCTGCGCGTCGACCGAGACGCCGACGAGACGACCGGGCAGCTGGCGCTCGAGGCCGCGGTGCACGGACATGTAGCCGGCGTGCGGGCCGCCGAAGCCCATCGGCACGCCGAAGCGCTGGGCGCTGCCGACGGCGATGTCGGCGCCCCACTCCCCCGGGGCGGTGACGAGGGTGAGGGCGAGCAGGTCCGCGCAGGCGGTGACGAGGCCACCGGCCTCGTGGACGGCGGCGGTGAGCGCGGTCCAGTCGACGAGCTGGCCCGAGGCGTCGGGGTACTGCACCATCGCGCCGAAGACGGCCCGGCCGTCGGCGGCGGCGGACAGCGAGTCGGCGTCCGTCACCTCGCGCAGGTCGGCGACCGCGAGCGGCAGGCCGAGCGCGTCGGCGCGCGTGCGCATGACGGCGATGGTCTGCGGGAAGAGGCGCTCGTCGACGAGCAGGACCGCGTCCGCGGCGGACTTGCTGGCGCGCCGCATGAGCGACATCGCCTCGGCGGCCGCGGTGGCCTCGTCGAGCAGCGACGAGCCGGCGACGTCCAGACCCGTCAGGTCGGTGACCACCGTCTGGAAGTTGAGCAGCGCCTCGAGCCGGCCCTGCGAGATCTCCGGCTGGTAGGGGGTGTAGGCGGTGTACCAGGCCGGGTTCTCGAGGACGTTGCGGCGCACGACGGGCGGGGTCACCGTGCCGTAGTAGCCGAGGCCGATGAGCGAGGTGAGCACGGTGTTGCGGGAGGCGAAGTCACGCAGCTCGTCGATGACCGCGCTCTCGCTGGCGGCGGCGTCGATGGCGAGCAGCTCCGTCGAGCGGATGGCGCCGGGGATGGCCCGGTCGCACATGGCCTCGAGGCTCGGCTGGCCGACGACCTCGAGCATCCGTGCGACGTCCTCGCCGGCGGGGCCGACGTGGCGGCCGACGAAGTCGGCGAGTGCCGCACCAGGTGCCTGCGGGGCGGCCGACGGGTCCGACGGGGACGGCGTGGTGGCGGTGTCCTCGGTGGCGAGGTGGTCGATCGACATGCGGGCTCCTGACGGGATACGAGCGGACGACACACGCTCCCCGTCTGTCGAGACCCGGACGGGTGTCTCCAGAGGTGCCTCACCCGCGTGGTCCTGGCGCCTGAGAGGTTCCGGGGATGTTGCCCCTTCGGCGCCTCGCAGGTGCGCTGCACCCCGAGGACTCTCCCACGCAGGGTCGATCGGCAGACCCGAATCTACCAGCCGGATCCGGGGACGGCGGCGGCAGAGCCGCTGACGTCAGGTGGGAGGACGCTCAGGCGAGGCGTCGGGCCTGGCGTCGGGCGGTGAGCTCGTCGCCGGGGTGCTCCGCCGGAGCCTCCTCCTCGGCGCGCTCGCTCGGCAGCTGGGCCAGCTCGCCCTCGACCTCGCGCCACACGCGCCCGACGGCGATGCCGAACACGCCCTGACCGCCCTGCACGAGGTCGATGACCTCGTCGGCGGAGGTGCACTCGTAGACCGAGGCGCCGTCGCTCATCAGCGTGATCTGCGCGAGGTCCTCGACCCCGCGCTCACGCAGGTGGCCGATGGCCACGCGGATCTGCTGGAGGGAGACCCCGGTGTCGAGCAGGCGCTTGACGACCTTGAGCACGAGGATGTCGCGGAAGCCGTAGAGGCGCTGCGTGCCCGAGCCGGTGGCGCTGCGCACGGACGGCTCGACGAGGCCGGTGCGGGCCCAGTAGTCGAGCTGGCGGTAGGTGATGCCGGCCGCCTTGCAGGCCGTGGGCCCGCGGTAGCCGGAGTCCTCGGCGAGGACGGGCAGGTCGTCGGTGAACAGCAGGCCCTGCGACGCGACGGGCAGGGCCCGACCGGCGTCGCGCGCGTCATCGATGGCGGCCATGCCGTCCTCCTCTGCTCAGGCTGGGCGTCGCGTGGTGCGTCCGCGCAGACGACATGACGAGAACTACAGTCACGTCGTTCTGCTGACGGTAGGCCGCAGCGCCCCTCCGGTCAATCACCGGGGCCGGGCCGCCCCGGCGTGTCGCACGAGCGGCCGCCACCTTCAAGGTCAGCTAGAGGGTGAGGGAGGGTGGGGGCCCGCTCCAGGCTGACCGGGCTCCCCTTCGCCCGCACCGTCGTCCCCGGCGTCGTGCTTGGTGTCGTGCTCGGTGTCGTCCTCGGTGTCGTCCGGCGCCGGTGCCTCGAAGTCCTCCGCGGACACGTGGTCGAGGAACTCCTTGAAGCGCTCGACCTCGTCGTCCTCCTCGGAGGACACGACGATGGCGGCCTCGTCGAGGATGGCCGTCTCGACGAGCACCTTGGCGCCGGTGCGCAGCGCCAGGGCGATGGCGTCGCTCGCCCGCGAGCTGATCTCGGCGTGGCCGTCGATGATGAGGGCGGCGTGGAAGACGGAGTCCTTGAGGGCCACGATGCGCACCTCGGTCAGCTCGTGACCGAGCACCGAGAGGATGTCGCGCATGAGGTCGTGGGTCAGCGGTCGCGGTGGCACGACGCCCTGCTGCGCGTACGTGATCGCGGCGGCCTCGGCCGCACCGATCCAGATCGGCAGGTAGCGACCGCCGTCGCGCTCACGCAGCAGCACGATCGGCTGGTTCGTCGGCATCTCGACCCGGACGCCCAGGACATCGACCTCTCTCACTCCTCCACCGTACCCCGGCCTCGGAGCCGGGCCGCACGCAGCGGTGAGGTCAGCGGGTCAGGCCGGCGCGGACGAGCGCGACGTGCAGCGCGATGCACGCGGAGGCGATCTCGGCGGCCCGCTCCTCGCGCGTGCCGGTGACCCGTCGCGTGGCGAGCACCTGCTCGACGAGGCCGATCTCGCGGTCGGCGGCCGTGCGGAAGGGGCGCAGGTGGCGCGCCTCGAGACCGTGCTCGCCGAGCTGGTGGGCGGCGGCGGCGATGGCGAGCGACTCGTGGCCGAAGTGGCCGTCGGCGTCGGGCTGGAGCAGCCCGTAGGTCTCGAGCGCGTGCATCGTGTCGCGGTCGATGCCGGTCGCCTCGCGCAGCTCGGGCCCGGTCAGCACGACGTCGCGGCGCGCGAGCAGGTCGGCGGCCGCGGGCACTTCCGGGTCCGGGGTCGGGGCGGGCGGCCGGGGGCGGCCGTCACCCGGGCCCTCACCCGGGGCGTCACCGGGGTCGGAGAGCCCGCGGTCGAGGGCGTCGAGCGCCTCACGGATCACCTTGAGCGGCCAGTAGCGGTCGCGCTGCGCGGTCAGCACGTAGCGCAGGCGCCGGACGTCGCCCTCGGTGTAGGTGCGGTAGCCGGATGCCGTGCGGTGCGGCAGCACGAGGCCCTCGGTCTCGAGGAAGCGCAGCTTGGAGGCCGACACGTCCGGAAAGTCCTCGGACAGCTGGGCGAGGACCTTCCCGATCGTGAGGCGCTTCTCCCCCGGCGGTGTCGCGGGGTCCGGTGCAGCGGGGGTCATGCGGGGGCGTGCTGCGCGGCTCCGGCCGAGTAGTAGACGAGGCGGAACTTGCCGATCTGCACCTCGTCGCCCTGCTGGAGCGGGGCCTCGTCGATGCGCTCGCGGTTGACGTAGGTGCCGTTCAGCGAGCCGGCGTCGCGCACGAGGTAGCCGCCGTCGTGCGCGACGAACGTCGCGTGCTTGCGCGAGACCGTGACGTCGTCGAGGAAGATGTCGGAGTCGGGGTGACGGCCGGCGGCCACCTGCTCGTCGTCGAGCAGGAAGCGGGCGCCGGTGTTCGGGCCTCGCAGCACGACGAGCAGCGCGGTGCCGGGCCGCAGGGCCTCGATGGTGGCCTGGTCCTCGGCGCTCAACCCGCGCGGGGCGGTCGCGTCGACGTGGTCGGCGTCCGGTGACGGCACGCCCTGGAACCGCATGGTGCGGGGTTCGACGTTCATGTCGTCGGGCTGGTCGCTCGACATGCGGTCCTCCTCTTCGGGGTGGTCGGAACGGGGTCCGTCCACTCTAGTTGACCTGGGGGTGGCGGGACCCGCCACACAGTGCCCTGCGCCGGTGCGGAGCAGGGCTGGGGCGTGACGGTGTCAGGACAGCGAGGCGGTGTACGCCGCGGAGTCCATGAGCGCGTCGACCGAGGAGGCGTCGGCGAGGCGCAGCTCGAACATCCAGCCCTCGCCGTAGGGGTCGGAGTTGATCAGCTCGGGCGAACCGTCGAGGGCCGCGTTCGTCGCGGTGACCTCTCCGGCGAGGGGCGCGTAGACGTCGCTGACCGACTTCGTCGACTCGACCTCGCCGCACGAGTCGCCGGGGGCCAGGGTGTCGCCGACCGCGGGCAGCGAGACGTAGACGACGTCGCCGAGGGCGTCCTGGGCGAAGGACGTGATGCCGATGCGGACCACGCCGTCCTCACCGACGCGGACCCACTCGTGGTCGCTCGTGTAGCGCAGGTCGGAGGGGTAGTCCAGGTCGCTCATGTCGCTCCTTCGTCGGTGGACGACCCCGCTCGGGGGCCGCGGTGGCTGCGGTGGCTTCGCGTCGCCGGTGCCGACGTCGATGCGTCGGCACCCGAGAGCATGCCATGCCCCTGCCGTCCGCGCAGGAAGTGGTGGCCCGTGTCGTGTCGCGTGCTCCGGGCACCGGTGCCCGGAGCGCTCACTCGACCGGCTTCGCGTGCGTCATCGGCGCGGGTCGGTGCGTCGAGGTGATCTCGATGCGGTCGAGCTCGGTGACGGTCGCGTTGGCGCCCTTCTGGCGCACCGACTCGACGATGCCGCCGGGGATCGTCATCGCCGAGGCGAGCGTCTTCGAGTCGCCGATGACGCGGATGACGATGGGCCTCGTGATCGGCACGCCGTCGACGAGGATGTCGCCGTCGCGGGCGCCGATGAACGTCGAGGCGACGACGCGCACGCCGCCGACGTCGATGGCCTCGGCCCCGGCGTCGCGCAGCTCCTGGATGATGTCGAGCACGAGCGGGGCGTCGACCTGCTGGTCGGGGTCGCTGATCCGCAGCGTGATGCCGGGCCCGGTCGTCGCGACGGTGCCGGCCAGGATGCCGAGGGTGTCGACACGCTTCTCGGCCTGTGCGAGCGCCTCGCCCGCGGTGCCCGTGCCGCTCTTGAGCCGGTCGCGGGTCACCTCGAGCTCGCGCACCTGCTGGTCGAGGCGGGAGGACCGGCTGGAGATGTCGTCGAGCACGCGGACGAGGTCGCTCTGGCTCAGCTGGTCGAGGCCGCGCTCGTTCGTCAGCTGCACCTGGGCAGCGATGCCGGCCCCGAGCAGGATCGCGAGCACGCCGCCCAGCACGTTGGCCCGGGTGGCGCGCGGGCTGCTCATCCGGCGCAGGCGGGTCCAGGCGGCCTTCCCCTCGACCGACACGCCGCTCTTCGCGGCGAGCGGCCGGCCACCGGGGCCCGTCGGGTCCGGCGCGCTCGCCGCAGCGGCGGCCGGCTCCTGCGAGTCGTGCCGGTCGTGCTGGTCGTCGGGGCCCATGGTCACGCCCTGAAGAGGTGGCGGCGGATCGAGGCCACGTTGGAGAAGATCCGCACGCCGAGCACGACGACGACGCCGGTCGAGAGCTGCGACCCGACGCCGAGCTGGTCGCCGAGGAAGACGATGAACGCCGCGACGACGACGTTGGACAGGAACGAGACGACGAAGACCTTGTCGTTGAAGATCCCGTCGAGGATCGCGCGGATCGCGCCGAAGACCGCGTCGAGGGCGGCGATGACGGCGATCGGCAGGTAGGGCTGGAGCCAGATCGGCACCGACGGGTCGAGGAAGAGGCCGACGGCGAGCCCGGCCAGGAGTCCGAGGAGGGGGATCACGGCGCGCCCTCCCCGCCGGTGGCCGAGTCGCTCGGCGAGCGGGTGGACGTGCCGGTCGTGCCGGTCGTGCCGGACGCGGCCCGACCCGACGGGAGCGGGTCGGTGCTCGTGGCCGACGGGCTCGCGGGCGCGAGCGGCCGCGCCACCTCGAGCCGGGCCGCGGCGTCGCCGGGGACGGTGAGGGTGTCGCTCGAGGCGAAGATCGACCTGATCTTGAACTCCTGGGTCAGCTGGGAGAGGTAGACGCCCGCGAAGGAGGGCTCGAAGAGCTGCTGCATCGCCTGGGGGTCGCCGAGGACGGTGATGACGTAGGGCCGCGACAGGGGGCGGAAGTCGACGACGATGGCCTGGCCGGCGAAGCGGATGGCGGCGGTCGCGCTCAGCCGGTGCCCGTTGATCGAGATGGCCTCGGCCCCGGCGCCCCAGAGTCCGTTGACGACGATCTGCAGGTCGGCCGAGGTGACTCGTCCCTGCTCGAAGCCGCTGCTCGGCCGGTTGCCGGCGTCGGCGTCGGCGACGGCCGAGGCCGCGTCGTCGACCGTCAGCGTCAGCCCCGGTCCGCGCAGCGGCACCGCCGCCGCGTCGACCTCGAGCTGCTTGATCTGCCCGCTGAGGTCGCCGCCCCCCGCCTGCTGCAGCTCGAGGGCCTCGTAGTCGCGCACCTGACGGCCGAGCACGGCGGCCTTCGCCTCCTGCTCGGTGCTGTGCGCCTGGAGGGCCTCGATGCGGGTGACGAGGGTCGCCTTGGCGGCGGCCGCGGCCGTCGGCTTGGGCCGAAGCGACTGCGCGGCCACGGCGAAGAGGAAGCCGACGAGCACCGCGAGCACCACGACGACGACCGACCGCGTCGAGGTGGCGCGGGGCAGTCCCTCCGCCGCGCGCCGGTCGGCCGCCTCCTGGTAGCCGGGGTCGAGCGGGCGCTCCATCATGGTCGTCAGCAGCGTCATCGACGCGTCGGGCCGGCGGCCTCCCGAGCCCTCCCGGCCACCGGGACCCTCGGCACCACGGGGACCACCGGCACCGTTGCCGCCGTCCATCATGTCGTCGCCACCCGCGGCGGGCCGCCACGCAGCACGAGACGGGCGTGGACGGCATACAGGATCGCGGCGAGCCAGTAGAGCGCGACGCCCCACCACGCGAAGCCCCAGCCGACGGGGCGGGCGACGTGGCCGAGCCAGTCGTCCCGGTGCGCGAGGAGCAGCAGCGGGAAGGCGTAGAGCAGGTTGAAGGTCGCGGCCTTCCCGACGAAGTGCACCGGCAGGCCGAGCTGGCCGCGGGTGCGCAGGAAGGCGAGCATGACGACCATGACCGCCTCGCGGGCGAGCAGCACGACGACGAGCCAGACGGGGATGAGCTCGCGCCAGACGAGGCCGAAGAGCGTGGCGAGGATGTAGAGGCGGTCGGCGATCGGGTCGAGGAAGCCGCCGAGGCGGCTCTCCATGTCGAAGGCCCGCGCGATCTTGCCGTCGAGGTAGTCGGTGACGCCCGAGACGAGCAGCAGGAGCAGGGCGAGGCCGTCGCGCTCCGAGAGGATGGCCCAGAGGAACACCGGCATGCCGAGCAGACGCAGCACCGACAGCGCGTTGGGGATCGTCACCCACCGCTCCGACACGACGTGCTCGCGCTCCCCCACCGTCTGCTCGTCCACGGCGGTCAGCCTAACGGGAGGGCACGAGGGCGCAGGCGCGCGCCGCGCATCGATCCGGACACGGGGAACCCTCCGGTGCTCTCGTGACCCCCACGTCACCCCCACGCCCCGACGGCTCCCGCGCACCGGCCGAGCCGGTGACGGTCTGCTCTGACACACTCGGGCCATGCCCGGCGGACACGGACACGGACACGGACACGCGCACGGACACGCGCACTCGACCCCCGAGGGGCAGGACCCGGTCCGGGTCGGCGCCGTGGCCCGCACGGCGCTCACCGTGCTGCTCGTGCTCGCGGCCGCCGCGACGGTCTTCGGCCTCGTGCGCTACTGGCCCGACGGCTCCGCCGGGACGACGCGCGTGGGCACCAGCGACTTCGCGGCCCCGGGCGTCACGTTCCCGCTCGGACAGGTGCGCGAGGTGCTGCCGGCGTGCGCGGACGGGCAGGAGGGGCAGGAGGGGGCCGAGGGCTCCGACCCCGACGCGCCCACCTGCGGCGCGCTCGTCGTCCGGCTCGAGGCGCCGTCGGGTGGGGGCGGCGGGGCGCCGACCGTGTCGGTCCCCGTGTCGCCCGTCGTCACCGGCTCCGGCCTGCGCGCGGGCGACACGGTGCAGCTGCTGCGCACCCCGCCGGCCGGTGGCCAGCCCGAGACGTATGCCTTCATGCAGGTCGAGCGCGGCGCTCCCCTCGCGTGGATGCTAGCCCTCTTCCTCGTCGTCGTGGCCGTCGTGGCGCGGTGGCGGGGCGTGCTCGCCCTGCTCGGCCTCGGGGTCGGCGGGCTCGTCGTCGTGAAGTTCATGCTGCCGGCGCTGCTCGAGGGGCAGTCGGGCCTGCTCGTGGCCCTCGTCGGCTCGTCGGCGATCATGGTCGTCGTCCTCTACCTCGCCCACGGCCTGTCGGTGCGCACGAGCACCGCGCTCGCGGGCACGCTTCTCGGCGTCGGGGTGACGGCGGTGCTCGGGATCCTCGCGGTCGACGGCGCCCGGCTCAGCGGGGTCGGTGACGACGAGGGCGCCGCGCTCGCCTCGGTGGCGACCTCGCTCGATCCGCGCGAGCTGCTCACCTGCGCCATCATCGTGGCCGGCCTCGGGGTGCTCAACGACGTGACCATCACCCAGTCGTCGGCCGTGTGGGAGCTGCGGGCGGCCGCGCCCTCGATGGGCCGTCGGGCGCTCTTCCGGTCGGGCATGCGCATCGGCCGCGACCACATCGCCTCGACGATCTACACCATCGTCTTCGCGTATGCCGGTGCCGCCCTGCCGGTGCTGCTGCTCCTCTTCCTCTACGACCGGCCGCTGCTCGACATGCTGCAGACCGAGTCGCTGTCGGAGGAGATCGTGCGCACCCTCGCGAGCGCCATCGGGCTCGTGCTCGCCGTGCCGGCGACGACGGCCATCGCGGCGCTGACCGTCGGGGGCGCCGACCCCGCGGCGCCGGTCCGGGTGGCCGATCCCGCACCGGAGGAGGACACCCGCGCGGCTCGTCGGATGCGGCGCGAGGCCGCCGGTTCGTAGGCCTTTCAACCACCTCCCAGCCGACACTAGGCTCACGCCCATGAACCGTGTGACGACCCTCGAGGCGTACCAGGACGACCGGGGGAACCGCATCGAGTTCGACGGGCACGTGGACAAGCACGTGCGCATCAAGTTCCGTGGGTCGCGCAACGTGCTGCGCGTCACGGGCCCGGTCAACATCGCCGATCTGGGCATCGACTTCGACTGCGACGACGGCCTCGTCGAGATCGGTCCGAGTCGCGGCGTGCCTGCGCTGCGGGCCGCGATCCGCGTCGGTGACGGCTGCGCGGTCCGCATCGGGCGCAACGTCTCGATGACGACGACGGCGGCGATGTCGACGGCCGAGGGCTCCTCCATCACCATCGGCGACGACGTCATGATCGCCTCGGACATCCAGATCCGTGCCGACGACGGTCACCCCATCTTCGACGTGCGCACGGGCCGTCGCGCCAACCCCGCCCGGTCGATCGTCATCGGCAACCACGTGTGGCTCGGGCTCGGGTCGTGCGTGCTCGGTGGCGCGACGATCGGGAACGGCACGGTCGTCGGCATGCGGTCGATCGTCACCCGGCCGCTGCCCAACAACGTCATCGCGGCCGGATCCCCGGCGAGGGTCGTCAAGCGCGACGTCGCCTGGGAGCGCCCGCACCTGACCCTCGACCCGCCGTTCCGCAAGCCCACCGCGGCATCCGTGCGCAAGAGCGAGTACTGGGCGCTGACGGACGACGAGCAGAGCCGGCCGTCGCGCGGGCGGCAGCTGTATGCCGGTGCCCGCCGTCGCGTGCGTCGCGGGCTGAAGCGCGTGCGACGCCGGCTCCGCACCCGCGCCTGACCACCCGACCGCCTGACCGGGGACAGCGGGCCGCGGGTCAGCGGGCTGCGTAGCGGCGGCGCGCGAGGGTGAGCCCGGCGAGCGAGACGACGGCCACCGCCATGTAGTAGACGCTGGGCGCGTTGAGCGAGCCGGTCAGGTCGATGAGCCAGGTGAGCACGAGGGGCGCGATGCCACCCATCACCGTCACTCCGATGTTGTAGGCCGCCGAGACGCCCGTGGCGCGCACGTCGCTCGGGAAGAGCGTCGTCAGCAGCGCCGGCAGCGGGCCGAAGTAGAAGGCCATGATGAGCCCGAGCACGCCGATCGACAGGACGAGCACCGGCACGGTGGGCGAGGCGATGACGACCGCGAAGAGCGGCCAAGCGAGCACGAAGGCGCCGACGGCGGCCCAGAGCATCACCGTGGCCGGGCCCACCCGGTCGGCGAGCCGACCCACGAGCGGCACGCCGACCAGGGTGACGACGCCCGCCACGATGCCGCCGAGGTAGGCGGCGCTCGCGGGCACGCCGAGGTTCTTCACGGCATACGTCGGCATGAAGAGGATGAGGTAGACCGAGATGGTCGCGACGCCCACGCAGGCGGCCCCCGTCAGCACGCGGCCGAGGTGCGTCGTGAAGGTGGCGCGGACGGGCGCCTCGTGCGGCGTGCTCTCGGTGAACTCCTTGGTCTCGGAGAGGCGCGCACGGATGTAGAGACCGACCGGGCCGATGAGGCAGCCGATGGCGAACGGGATGCGCCAGCCCCACGAGTAGAGGTCCGCCCTGGACAGCTGCGTGAACAGGACGTAGCCGAACGCGGACGCCAGGAGCATCGAGATGCCCTGGCTCGCGACCTGCCACGAGGCGTAGTACGCCTTGCGGTGCGGCGCCGTCTCGACGAGGAACGTCGTCGCCGAGCCGAACTCACCGCCGGCGGAGAATCCCTGCACGAGGCGCGAGACGACGATGATGGCGCCGGCCCACGCACCGATCATCGCGTGCGTCGGGGCCGCGGCCATGAGCACGGTGCCGACCATCATGAGCAGCAGCGTCAGCGTGAGCGCCTTCTTGCGGCCGTGGCGGTCGCCGTAGCCGCCGATGAGCATGCCACCGAGGGGACGCACGAGGTAGGAGATCGCGAACGTCGCGAAGGTGAGGATCAGGCCCATCGAGCCGTTGCCCTCGGGGAAGAAGTTCTCGGCGATGACGATCGCGAAGGAGGCGTAGACGATGATGTCGAACCACTCGAGGGCGGCGCCGATCGAGCTGCTGAGGACGGCCTTGCGTGCCTCGGCGAGGCGCTCGGGGGTCACCTCGGTGGGGACGTCGGTGAGGGTCATGGTCTTCCTCCGTGGGCGGTGGTCGGTGGTGGGTGCTCGGTGGGCGGGCCGGGGTGGCGGCCGGGCTCAGGCGCCGAGGCGCGCCAGGAGCGCGCCGAGCAGCTCGTCGCAGCGGCGGATCTGGTCGAGCTCGACGAACTCGTCGGGCGCGTGGGCCTGGGCGATGTCGCCGGGGCCGCAGACGACGGTGGGGATGCCGGCGCGCTGGAAGAGGCCGGCCTCGGTGCCGTAGGCCACCTTCTCGTCGCTCGCGACGGCGCCGAGGCCCTCGACGAAGGCGATGACGTCCTCGTCGTCGGCCGTCTCGAGGCCGGGAGCCTGGGCGCCGATGGTGACCTCGACGCGGGCGGCGGGGTTCTCCTCGCGCATGGCCGCCTCGATGCGGCGCGCTTCGGCGCGGAACTGCTCGACGGTCGCGTCGACGTCGACGGCGCCGACCGCGCGGAACTCGAAGGTGACGGTGCACTCCGCGGGCACCGTGTTGACGGCGATGCCGCCCTCGATCTGGTTGACCGTGGCCGTCGTGAAGGGCACGTCGTAGTGCTCGTCGAACGGGCCCTCGAGACGGAACCGGTCGGCGGCCGCGCGGACGAACGCGACGAGGCGGGACGCATACTCGATCGCGTTGACGCCGTGGGGCGTGCGGGAGGAGTGCGCGGCGACGCCGTGGAAGGCGACCCGCACGAGGGTGAGGGCCTTGTGGCCGCGGATCACCCGCATGCTCGTGGGCTCCCCCACGATGCAGGCGCGGGGCCGCAGGTCGCGCCGCACGATCTCGTCGACGAGCGACACGGCCCCGACGCAGCCGACCTCCTCGTCGTAGGAGAGCGCGAGGTGGACCGGCTCGCGCAGCTCGGTGGCGGCGAGCTGGGGCAGCGCGGTGAGCACGGAGCCGATGAAGGCCTTCATGTCGCACGTGCCCCGGCCGTAGAGCCGGCCGTCACGCACCTGCGGGGCGAAGGGCTCGCTCGACCACTCCTGGCCGTCGACGGGCACGACGTCGGTGTGCCCCGACAGCACGATGCCGCCGGTCACCGAGCCGTCCGCGGCGGGGAAGGTCGCGAGCAGGTTGGCCTTCGCGCCGGTCTCGTCGTGCACGAGCACGGGCTCGATGCCGTGCGCGCGCAGCTCGGTCGACACGAGCTCGATGAGCGGCAGGTTGCTCTCCCGGCTCGTCGTGTCGAGCTCGACGAGGGTCGTGGTCCAGGCGAGGCCGGCGGGGTCCGTCGGGTCGTCCTGGATGGTCTGGTCGGCGTCTCGGGCGCTCGCGAGCGACATGCGTGTCTCCGTGGGTCGGGGTCGGGCGCGTCGGCGGTTGTCGTGCCGGCGCCAGGCAGCGAGGATGTCAGCCATGCCACGTCGACACGTCACCACGCAGGATCACGCGACGCGTGCTGAGATCGTGCAGGATTCCGTCATCGCGACCGACGAGCTCGACCTGGCCGTCGTCAACTGCCTCCAGCTGCAGCCCCGCGCTCCGTGGACGCTCGTGGGCGCCGCGCTCGGGGTCGACCCGGTCACCGTGGCGCGGCGCTGGCAGCGCCTGTCGGATGCCGGCATCGCCTGGGTCGCGGGGCGCGCGAGCGGGCAGGGCCGGCCCGAGTCGTGCCTCGCGGTCGTCGAGCTGTCGTGCAGCGCGGGCGAGACGCTCGCCATCGCCGAGCGCGTGACCGAGCTGCCGCACGTGCTCAGCGTGGAGCACACGAGCGGCCCGCGTTCGCTGACGATCCTCGTCGAGGTGCGCGACCTCGCCTTCCTCTCGCGCTTCCTGCTCGAGTCGGTCGGGCCGGTGCCCGGGGTCGTGGCGACGAGCAGCCACGCGGTGACGAAGATCTACTCGATGGGTGACCACTGGCAGCTGCACGTGCTCGACGCGGCGCAGCGGGCGGTGATGCTGCGCGGCACGCGGCCGCGGGTCGACGGCCTGACGTCCGAGCAGGCCGACCTCTCCCGCCCGTACGACGAGGTCGACCGCCAGGTCGTGCTCCTGCTCGGTGAGGACGGCCGGATGCCCGTCGCCACCATCGCCGCGCGCGCCGGGCTCAGCGAGAGCACCGTGCGCCGCCGGCTCGCCAACCTCGTGGGCACCGGGCGGGTCGTGCTGCGCTGCGACATGGCCCTGCCCGACTCGGGCTGGCCGATCATCAGCTGGCTGTGGGCGCACGCCGACGCCGGCGACATCGATGCCATCGCCACGACGCTGGGCCGCCTGCCCGGCATCCGGGTGTGCTGGCGCATCTCGGGCGGCCACTCCAACCTCATGCTCGCCCTGACCGCCCACTCCCTGCACGAGCTCTCGATCGTCGAGGCACGCCTCGCCGACGAGGTGCCGCGCATGACGATCAACGACCGGTCGATGGTGCTGCGCTCGATCAAGCGGATGGGCCGGGCCCTCGATCTCGACGGGCGCAGCATGCGCGCGGTGCCGCTCGACATCTGGGCCGACCCCGTCGCGTGGCGGGCCCCGGCCCGCTGACGGGCCGGGACGGCCGTCGAGTGCACGGTCCCGCGCCGGGGCGACGGCGGAGCCAGGGGCCGGATCCTTTGTCGTGACAGCAACCTCCGGGTCGCGGCTGTGCCAACCTTGTCGAGGAGGGACGCGACGAGAGCGAGGGGCGAGCATGGTCCAGTGGGACTTCTCCGCGGACGTCGACCGCCTCCTCCGACTGGCCGAGTCCGGGCAGGCGCCGCGATCGATGTCGCAGATGGTCGACGCCACCAGGGCCGTCGTGCGGCCGGATCGGTCGGACCCGGCCCGGTTGCAGTCGTGGCTGGTCGCCAACGCCGAGGCGCTCGTCGGCCAGCAGCTGCTGGCGGCCTCCGTCCACGCCCAGCCGTCGCCGCTCACCGACCTGCCGCGGGTCCTGCACGAGTGGCGGGCACGCGCCGACAACCCCAGCGCCTCCGCAGCAGTCTCCTGGCTCAAGGAGGAGTACCCGGCGCTGCTGAGGGCCTGGCTGCTGGCTCGTGTCGAGGACCTGGTCGCCGCCGAGCTGGCCCCGGACGGCGACCGACGAACCTCGTAGGACCACCAGCGGGCTCCGAGACCGGGCACGGCGGCACGCCCGGTCTCGTCGTGCCCGGAATTCGCCGTCGCGGCTCGGCGTGGTCGAATGAGGGACGACGAAACGTGGTCACCGAGCCACACCTGACGAGAGGGTCCCGATGAGCGGAAACGCGACGTACCGACACACGCAGGCCGCGGTGCTGTCGATCTGCGCCGTCGATGCCCCTGTGGTGGTGACGTCGGACGAGATGGACCAGCGGCTGGGCACCACCTACGACCGCGTGGGCCTCAAGCCCGGCATGCTCGCCCGGCTCGCCGGCATCCACGAGCGGCGCTGGTGGCCCGAGGGCGTCAGCTTCACCGAGGGCGCGGCGACCGCCGGCGCCAAGGCCCTCGCGGAGGCCGGCGTCGACCCCTCCCGGGTCGGCCTCATGGTCAACACGAGCGTCTCGCGCGAGCACCTCGAGCCGTCGATGGCGGTGCAGATCCACCACGCTCTCGGCATGCCGACGTCCTGCCTCAACTTCGACCTCGCCAACGCGTGCCTCGGCTTCGTCAACGGCATGCAGCTGGCCGCCACGATGATCGACTCCGGGCAGATCGACTACGCCCTCGTCGTCAACGGCGAGAGCTCGCGGCACACCCAGGAGGTGACCCTGAACCGCCTCGCGGGCGAGGACGCCACGGCCGAGGACGTGCTGTCGCAGTTCGCGACCCTGACCCTCGGCTCCGGCGCCGCCGCCATGGTGCTCGGCCGGGCCGACGCCCACCCGCAGGGCCACCGCATCGTCGGTGGCATCTCCCGCGCGGGCACCGAGCACCACGACCTCTGCGTCGGTGACCTCGAGTGGATGCGCACCGACACGCGAGGTCTGCTCGAGGCCGGCATCGCCCTGTCACGTGCTGCGTGGGACGAGGCGCGCGCCGAGTTCGACTGGTCGGACATGGACCGCTACATCGCCCACCAGATCTCGCAGGTCCACGTGCGGGCCATGTGCGAGGCGCTGGGCATCCCGCCGGAGCGGCTCCCCCTGACCTTCCCGACGCGGGGGAACATGGGGCCGGCGGCCGTCGCCTTCACGCTCGCCATGGAAGCGGACTCGCTCGTCGCCGGCGATCGCGTGCTGATGATGGGTGTCGGCTCGGGGCTCAACGTGTCGTGCCTCGAGATCGCCTGGTGACACCGCCGGCAGCGACCCCGGCCGTGGACTGGCCGGGGGTCGACCCCGCGTGGTCGCGTCGGGTCGTCGCACCCGATGCCGACGGCACGCCCCGCACCTGGCACCTGCTCGACAACGGCGCCGAGCCGGAGCGCGGCACCCTGCTCTGCGTGCACGGCAACCCGACGTGGAGCTACCTGTGGCGGCGCGTCATCGCCGCCGCCCCTCCCGGCTGGCGCGTCGTCGCCGTCGACCAGCTCGGCATGGGCCTGTCCGAACGCACGGCGCCGCGCACGCTGGCCCAGCGGGTCGATGACCTCGCCAACCTCACCGAGGTGCTCGGCGTCACCGGTCCCGTCGTCACCCTCGCCCACGACTGGGGCGGCCCCGTGTCGCTCGGCTGGGCGCTCGCGCACCGGGAGCAGCTCGAGGCGGTCGTGCTGACCAACACCGCCGTGCACCAGCCCCCGACCGCCGCGGCCCCGTCGCTCATCCGGATGGCCCGCACCGAGGGGGTGCGTCAGGCCGTCTGCGTCGGCACCCCGGTCTTCGTCCGTGCCACCACGGCGCTCTCCCGCCCGCCGCTCCCCCGTGCGGTCCGTGACGCGTTCGCCGCGCCGTATGCCACCCGGGCCGCCCGGCGCGCCGTCGGTGACTTCGTGGCGGACATCCCGCTCGACCCGTCGCACCCGAGCGCCGCGACGCTCGACGCCGTCGCCGAGGGCGTCACCGGCCTCGACGTGCCGGCGCTGCTGCTGTGGGGTCCGCGTGACCCGGTGTTCTCGGACGTCTACCTGCGCGACCTCCGAGCCCGTATGCCGCACGCCGACGTGCACCGGTACGAGAAGGCCTCGCACCTCGTCATCGAAGACGCGCCACAGCTCGCTGGGGATGTCTGGAAGTGGCTCGGTGAGACCGTGCCACAACGGAACTCGTCCGATGAGGCCGGGTCGTCACTGTCGGCTCCGTCTCGCGGTCCGGTCGGTTCCGCCGAGACCGGTGGTGGGGACGCCGGCGACGCTGCGCCGCCGCTGTGGGCGGCGCTGTCCGCCCGGCTCGGTGACGACGCCACAGCCGTCGTCGAGCTCGGGGGCGCCGGTCGACGCGTGTCCTTCGACCACCTCGAACGCACCGTGCATGACCTGGCCGGCGGGCTGGTGGCCACCGGCGTGCGTCCCGGTGACCGGGTCGCCGTCCTCGTCCCGCCCGGCGCCGATCTCACGGCTGCGGTCTACGCGTGCTGGCGTGCCGGCGCCTCGGTGGTCGTCGCCGACGCCGGGCTGGGGGTGGCCCGGATGGGTCGCGCCCTGCGGGGCGCCGCGCCGGACCACGTCATCGGCATCGCCAAGGGGCTGCTCCTCGCGCGAGCGATGCGCGTGCCGGGGCGCCTCGTCGCCGCGGGGCGGCTCGACCGCGCCACCCGTCGGGCGCTCGGCGCTCCGCTCGGCCTGGCCGACCTCGTGCGCCTGGGCCGTGGGCGACCGCTCCCGCCGACCCCCTCCGACGACGACGAGTGCGCCGTCCTCTTCACGTCCGGTGCGACGGGTCCACCCAAGGGTGTCGTCTACCGCTACCGGCAGGTGCGTGCGCAGCTCGACGCGCTGCGCACGGCATACGGGCTCACCGGCGACGACCGTCTCGTCGCGGCGTTCGCGCCCTTCGCGCTCTACGGTCCGGCGCTCGGACTCGCCTCGTCGGTCCCCGACATGGACGTCACGGCGCCGGGCACCCTGACCGCGGTCGCGCTCGCGGACGCCGTGTCGGCCGTCGGCGGCACCGTCGTCTTCGCCTCCCCCGCAGCGCTGCGCAACGTCGTCGCGACCGCTCACGAGCTGACGCCGCAGCACCGCGCGGCGCTCGACGGCATCCGGCTGCTCATCTCCGCCGGGGCGCCCGTCCCCCTCGGGTTGCTGCGTGAGGTGCAGGCGCTCGTGCCGCAGGCGGAGCTGCACACGCCCTACGGGATGACCGAGGTGCTGCCGGTGACCGACGTGTCGCTCACCGAGCTGGAGCACGCCGGCGAGGGCGAGGGAGTCTGTGTCGGAAGGCCGCTCCCCACCGTGACAGTCGGCATCAGCGCCTTCGACGATGCCGGCGCCGTAGAGGCCGAGCCGACCGATCGCCCCGGGGTGGGCGGCGAGGTGCTGGTGCGCGCCCCGCACGTCAAGGACCGCTACGACCAGCTGTGGGCCACCGAGCGCGGCAGCAGTCGCACGTCCGGCTGGCACCGCACGGGCGACGTCGGCCACCTCGACGAGCACGGACGCCTGTGGGTGGAGGGCCGGCTCGTGCACGTCGTCCGCACGGCGTCCGGGCCCGTCACGCCGGTCGGGCCCGAGCAGCGGATCGAGCGCCTCGACGGGGTGTCGACGGCCGCGGTCGTCGGCGTCGGGCCGGCCGGCACGCAGCAGGTCGTCGCCGTCGTCGTGCCCTCGACGGGTGCCCGTCCCGGACTCGCCGGGCCGGACCTGGCCGCGGAGGTCAGGGGTGCAGCCGGCGTGCCGGTGGCGGCGGTGCTCGTCGCGGGCGAGCTCCCCGTCGACATCCGCCATGCCTCGAAGATCGACCGGGCACGGGTGTCCCGATGGGCCGCCGGGGTGCTCGAGGGCGGTCGGGTGGGCAGCCCGTGAAGGTCCTCGTCACGGGGGCGAGCGGCCTGCTCGGTCGCCTGACCGCCGAGGCCCTGGCGGCCCGAGGCGACGACGTGACCGTGCTGCAGCGTCGTCCGTCGGGGCTGCACCTTCCGGAGGTGCTCGGCGACGTCGCGGACCCGTCCGCCGTGGCGGAGGCCGTACGGGGGCACGACGCCGTCGTGCACCTGGCCGCCAAGGTCGACGTCGTGGGACGGTGGCGTGAGTACGAACGCGCCAACGTGCAGGGGACGACGAACATCGTGCAGGCGTGTCGGGCCGCGGGCGTCGGCCGGCTCGTGCACGTGTCGTCACCGTCGGTGGCCCACACCGGGACGGCCATCGTCGGTGCCGGAGCCGATCCCGCGGACCCGCGGCGGGCTCGCGGTCACTACGCACGCAGCAAGGCGATGGCCGAGCAGGTGGCGCTCGCGGCGGACGGCGGAGCCCTGGCGGTCGTCGCCGTGCGCCCGCACCTCGTCTGGGGTCCCGGCGACACGCAGCTCATCGCACGGATCGTCGAGCGGGCCCGCGCCGGAAGGCTCCCCGTCGTCGGCTCCGGCGCCGCCCTGATTGACAGCACCTACGTCACCAACGCCGTCGACGCCCTCGTGGCCGCCCTGGACCGGTGCGACACGGCCCGCGGTGCGGCCTACGTCGTGAGCAACGGCGAGCCGCGTCCCGTCGGCGAGCTCATCGGCGACATCTGCCGCGCCTCGGGCGTCGGCGCGCCGACGCGCCACGTGCCCTACCCGGTCGCCGCGCTCGCGGGCGCTGCCGTCGACGCCGTCTGGGCAGCCCGGCTCGCCCTACCCGCGCTGGCTCCCCCCAGCACGCCGCCGCTCACCCGCTTCCTCGCCGAGCAGCTCGCGACGGCGCACTGGTTCGACCAGCGCCACACCCGGGCCGCGCTCGGGTGGACGCCAGGGGTGACGCTCGACGAGGGCCTCGCCGAGCTCGCCCGGGCCGGCCGTGGGGCGATTGGGCGACTCACTGCCTCGTGACCTGGAGGTCGTGGCCGCCGGCGGCCACCGACGACGCCGGCGGCCTCTGGCATCCTTGGGCCGAAGGTGGTGTCGACGAGGCGAGGGAGCGGTGCGTCCGATGGATGGGGCTCCGAGAAGCAAGGACGGCAGCGTCCACGTCACCGACGAGCGCTTCAACACCGCCTCGCACCTCTTCGGCGCCTGCCTGGCCGTGGCGGGATCCGGGCTCCTGATCACCCAGGCCGCCGTGCTCGGGGACCCGTGGAAGATCGTCGGGATGAGTGTCTACGGGCTGTCGCTCGTCGCGCTGTTCGTCTTCAGCACCCTGCACCACGGTCTCGACCGGACCCCTCGCACCAACGAGGTGCTCCGCACGCTGGACTACGACGCGGTCTTCCTGCTCATCGCGGGAACGGTCACCCCCATCGTCCTCGTGCTGCTCCGAAACCCTTACGGCTGGGCCGTTCTCGGCGCGGTCTGGGTCATCGCCGTCCTGGGCATCACCGTGCGGTCGATCTGGCGCCAGGTGCCGAAGTTCGTCACGAACACCCTCTACATGGCGCTGGGTTGGATCCCCGTCCTGCTCGTGGCGTCCGACCTGCGGATGCCGCCGGCCGGACTGGCGCTCATGGCGGCGGGTGGGCTCGTCTACACCCTGGGCTTCGTCGTCTTCGTGGTCGAGCGGCCCAATCCGCGGCCGGGGGTGTTCGGGTTCCACGAGCTGTGGCACCTGCTCGTGCTCCTCGCCGCCGTCCTGCACTTCGTGGCGATCTACCTCTTCGTGCTGCCGTCCTGAGGGGACGCGGCCGAGGGGCCGCGCGGGCCGCCTACTGGCTGAGCTCGAGGTCCAGCCGTTCGAGGAGGTGCTCGAGCGACTCCTCGAAGTCGGCGTCGACGTGCTCCGCCTCGAGCTCCGCGGCGAGTCGGACCACGATGGGGAACTCCCCGAGGTCGAGGCGCGCGTCGGTGTTGGGCACGGCGGCCTCGCCTTCGTCGAGCGGGACGCCGGGGGGCGAGAGCTCCGCCCCCCGGGCGGCCGACTCCAGCAGCAGGTGCCCGATGAGGAAGCTCGTGAAGACCCGGTAGGTGCGCACCGCCTGCTCCTCCGTGAACCCCCGGGAGAGCAGGCCGCCGAGGAACTCCTCCACGACCCGCATGCTGCGCAGCGGCGGCCGGAGCCACGGCGCAGCCGGGTGGCGGGTGGCGATGAGCGGGAAGGCGTTCGGGTGGTCGAGCGCCAGACGCCGCACGTTGTGTGCCATCCACTGCAGGAAGGCCTGCCACCCGTCGAGCGGTTCCATCTGATGGCCGGGATCGATCTGCAGCGTGGAGACGAGTCGGTCGACCACGCCCTCGAGCAGGTCCTCCCGTCCGTTGACGTACCGGTAGATCGCCATCGCCTCGACACCCA
Source organism: Terrabacter aeriphilus (assembly GCF_039542985.1). Classification (NCBI taxonomy): domain Bacteria; kingdom Bacillati; phylum Actinomycetota; class Actinomycetes; order Micrococcales; family Intrasporangiaceae; genus Terrabacter; species Terrabacter aeriphilus. The sequence goes on along the minus strand of NZ_BAABIW010000022.1, from coordinate 6,615 downwards.
GGCGCGCCCCCAGGCGGCGCATCGTCAGGGCGTGGACGCCGTCGGCGTCCACCATCACGATCGCCTCGTCCAGGATCCGCTCCCGGGTGAGTTTCGTCTGGGACACGTTTCTCCTCGTCCGACCGACAGCCTGTGACGCCGATGCGCGGCGTCCTCATCCTGCTCATGCCCTCCGCTCGCCGCGCTCAACCGCGGAGGGGTCCGCGGGCGACCATCGTGCGGACGGCTTGTGCTGCCACCCGAGCGCACCTAGTGTGGGAGAACGGTGTTTACGACGTAAACAGAATGCGCCTGCGCTTCTGGCCGTCCCCCACTCGTGCTGCCTCCCAGGACCCCTTGTCAGGCCACACACCGGTCAAATCGTGGCCGTGCACGTCCAGCGGAAGCCCTCCTCATGACAGCAGTCAGCCCACCCCGGACCCGTCCTCGTAGCCTGAGATCCCATGGGGCGACGACCGACACGGTCAGCCCGGTCTCCCCCGACGCCCACGACCCCGACGCCCGGCGGCACCACTACGCGCCGACCCCGCAGGAGGCCCGCGCGCTGATCGCGACCTGGCGTCGCGACGAGGACCCGTCGAGCCGGGCGCAGGCGCTCGACACGGTCGTCCGCGGGCACCTTCCGCTGGCCCACGGGCTGGCCCGTCGCTATCGCTACCGTGGCATCGAGCAGGAGGAGCTCGAGCAGGTGGCGGCGCTCGCGCTCCTCAAGGCCGTCCACCGGTACGACCTCGGTGCGGCCACGCCGTTCGGTGCCTTCGCGACGCCGACGATCACCGGGGAGCTGCGTCGTCACTTCCGGGACCACGGGTGGCTCGTGCGACCGCCCCGCGCGCTTCAGGAGCAGCGTCAGGAAATGGCGAGGCTCCGGAGCGACCTGACCGCCCGGTGGGGACGCGAGCCGGAGGACGACGAGCTGGCGGCGGCGCTGGGTGTCGACATCGAGGTGCTGCGTCAGGTCCGCATCGCGGACCAGAACCTTCGGCCGGCCTCGCTCGATGCGCCGGCGTCCTCGGCGGCGTCCTAACCGGCGTCGACGCAGACCACTCTCCTCGAGATTGTCGGCTCACGACACCAGCCCGCCGGTCCCGACCACGACGAGCGGCTCGTCGTGCGTGATGCCGTCGGGGAGCTCCCCCTCCTGCAGCAGCAGCTCATCCACCTGCGCTTCACGCAGGAGCTGACGCAGCGCGAGGTCGCCGACCTCCTGCAGCTGACGCCGATGGCTGTGAGCCGCCTGCAACGTCGGGTCCTCGACGCCCTCGCCGAACGCCTGCTCTCGCTCGCACCCGGGTCGCCGTCCGCCTGACCGCAGCTCCGACGCACGCGAAGAGGGCCGGGTCGTTCGACCCGGCCCTCTCCTGCGACGGCAGCACGTCGATACCTCCGACGTCCTGAGGTCGGTGCGCGTCGGTCAGACCGAGCTGTCGGCACCGCTCTTCGACACCGCCGTGTCGTGACCGCTGTCTGCGGCACGGTGAGCGGTGCGGCTCAGCAGCACACCGATGGCGATCATGCCGAGGCCCAGCACGAGGTGCAGCCAGTTGTCGGCGCTGTTGAGCGGCACGAAGTTCGCGGCGCTGTCGTGGTCGACGACGAGGCCGTACACCCAGAGCAACAGGTAGATGGCGCCGCCGCCGATGAGGTAGGCGCGCGAGGAGGACCAGCGGCGTGAGGACACCAGCCCGGCAACGCCGAAGAGGAGGTGGACGAGGTTGTGCAGCCAGGAGACCATGAAGATCCCGAGGAGCAGCGCCATGGACTCGTGGCCCATGCCGTCCATCCGGTCGTAGTCGGAGGTGAGTCCGGGGACGAAGCCGGCGACGCCGACGATGAGGAAGACGATGCCGACCGTACGAGCGGCCTTCTGCACCATGCTTGTCCGGTCATCGGTGTGTGTGTCGGTACTGCTCATGTGGGTTCTTCCGATCGGAAAAAAGGTGCGTGTCGTCCGGTGCGGACGGCGAGGGGACTGCGTGGTGCGCCGGTCCCACGGAGACGTACCCGGGCGACGACGGGCGAGACATCGCCACGGGGTGGGGAGCCGCGATGGCGAGGGACCGGCGCAGGTCATCCGGTCCCCCGCCCACGCAGGCTCAGTCCTGGGACCGGTCCCGCACCGAGTCGGCGGAGTCGGTGGCACTCCCACGGACGACGTCGATCGCCTGCTGTCCGTCCTGCTTGACGTCCGACACGGCGCTGCGCGCTGTCTCGCGGACTGCCTCGGCAGCCTTGTGGACGGGCTGCTCGAGATGATCGGCGGAGTCGCTCGCAACGCTCTTGGCGACGGTCTGCACCTCGTTGATGACGGGGGCGGCACGATCCTTCACCTCATGCGAGAGCCGGCGTTCATGGGTGGAGGCAGGCAGGAGCGAGGCGGGGAGCCATCCCGCGCCGAGTGCGATCATGCCTGCGGCCCAGGGCTTTCCGCGGGCCCGCTGGGTGAGCGAGTCTCCTGCATGGGCTGCGGAGTCCCCGGCGCCGTGGACCATCCCAGCGGTCCGTTCGCCCGCGCCGGAGGCCGTGCCCATGACGCGGTCGCGGACGGAGGCCTCGCGGTCCCTGACCCTGTCGGCCTGACGGTGCGCGAGGTGGCTGGGGCTCACGGACTCACCGAGGGCGTTGACGTCACGGCTCAGCCGCTCACGGGTGCGCTCGATGTCCGCGCGGATCGCGTCGGGGTCGTTCATTGTCGCCCTGGATCTGTCTCGTGGTGCATGGGCCGATCATCGTGAGAACCGCAGCGACGATCTCCCAGACGGCCATGACGACGACGGCGGCCCATCCCCTGCTCTCCAGCGAGCTCGAGAGCCACTCCCACACGGCGAGGGAGAGGAACAGCACGGTCATCCATGCGGCGACGGCTGCGCCTCCGAACATCTCGGGGGCCTTGCCAGCCCTGTTCGCCGACTCTCGCGCTTCGGCCTTGGCGAGCGCGGGTACGTCTCTCCCCCGGCCCTGTCCGACGGGGCCAGGACTCGTCCTGCCGTCCCCGGGAGCCAGGTAGTGCCACGAGGGGTGGACCTCAGTGGGTGACTGCTTTCGGGCTCGGGGCCAGGGCGCCGCCAACCGCGCCAGAGGGCAGGAGCTCGCTGACGTCGCCGGTGCGCACGAGGTCGTCCGCGATCGACTGGACCTTGCGGTTCGTGTCCTGGCTGACGCGCCGCAGCACCTCGAAGGCTTCTTGTTCGTCGACCTTGTGCGCGGCCATGACGATGCCCAGGGCGGCCCCGATGCGCCGTGACGTCCGGAGGGCCACCGCGAGGTTCTCCGCGTGCTTCCGGTCGAGGACTCCGTCCTGCACCAGCCGAGTCACGACCTCGTGGTCGACGTCGACTCGGGTGGCGAGCGCGACCACATCTCGACGGTCGTCGTCGGCCGCGGCTTCGCTCGCGTCCGCTCGCCGGCTCGCCTGGTCCGCTCGAGCCTCGCTCGCGTCGGCGCGCCGGCTGAGCTCGTCGGTGCGACCCAGGAGGTCGTCGATGTCTGACTGGCCTGCGGAGACCCGATCCCGCAGGTCCTCGATGTCGGCCTCGTCAGCGGTGACGCGCGCCGCGAGCTCCTCGAGGTCGGTCACCAGACGGACGTCGGTCTTCGCTGGCTCATCGCTCATCCGGCCATTATCCCGGGCCATCCACCGATCAGTCGACGGCTGGGAGGACGGAGACCGAGCGTGTTGGGTTCCCGGCCCCGCCCCGACGTCACGGCGGCCGTGCTCCGCCCGCTCCTGCGCACCAGGAGGTGAGAACCCTGGCACCAGGGGTGTGAGGGGCACGAAAGACGAAGCAGGCGTCGGTGGGACTTCTCGACCGACATCGAAGACCTCCTGCGACGGACAGGGGCGTCGCAGGGCGTGGGTGCTGGCCCGGGTCGAGGACCTCATCGCCGCCCAGACCGCTGCGGACAGCCACCGACCAACCCCGGGGCCGGGGCCGGGGCAATCGACCCGTCGACGTGGCGCCACCGCGTCGGGCACCGATCGAGGCTGCAGACCTCGAGCACGGCCGCGGGGCTGGCGGCGCCTCCGACGTGGGGAGGTGAGGCGCTGCCAGCGTCGCGCATCGCGAACGTCTGCCGGCGTCGGGGTGTGGGAGGGACAACCGGCAGCTCCCTGGAGTCCGCGACACGCGCGGACCGTCGCCATTCAACCGCCTCCTGCGGTCGTTGTAAGACGATTCCGCGAAAAGCCCACTCGGGGAAGAAAAGTGACACCGCCCGATCCCCTCACGGCGTCCCGCAGGGCCGACCGGGCCACCGCGAGCTGCAGCTCGGGTACTCGTCCCGGATCCACCCCGGAGCGGTGAAGATGCCCATGCAGATCATCGCCATGACCCACAGGACGAACAGGAAGGCGCCGCCGCCGAAGACGATCGGTGGCCACCGCGACTCCGAGGTCTCGGACGAAGACCAGGCGTTCCCGACCGTTCCCTTTCCTTCCCTGGCCTCTGCCTCAGGGGTTCGCAGGTTGCCTGTCACCTGCCCGCGACGAATCGAGGCGGGAATGCTGCGCCAGCGTGCCTCCGCGTTGCCATGACCGCCATCCCGTCCCCGCAGTCCCGGGCCCAGTGGTCCACGACCGCGACGGTGGCCACCACACTGCCTGCTGGACGTGACTTCGATGGGCCCGCTACCCGCACACCGAACGTGTGACGCCGTGCCCGCCCCTGCCGGTGCGGCGCGGAGGGGTGGGAGAGTGGGCCCATGCGTGAGCTGCCGGTGACTCTCGACCTCCCCCGCCCGTGGACCGCGCGGGTCCCTGACGCCGACGACACGGCCGCGGTCAGCGCCCTGCTCGCCGAGCACCAGCGCGCGGCCAGGGGGTCTTCGGGCGTCGATCCCGAGGCCGTGCTCGGTCAGCTCGCCGGGATCGGGTCGTGGACGCGTCGGCAGGCCCTCGTGCACGACCCCGCGGGCGCGCTCGTCGCCTGGTTGTCGGTGCACGACCGTGCGGCCGGGCGGACCGTGCTCGAGGTGACGGTCGCGCCGACGCTCCCCGACGCGGACGCGACGGCGCTGGCGGCCGCCCTGTTCGCCTCGGGGCGTCGCTACGCCGTGGACATCGCCGCGATGCGTGGTTTGCGCTCGACGTTGCTCGACTCGGGCGCCTACGCCGACGACCCGCGCCAGCAGGCGTGGCTCACGGCTGCAGGGTACGAGTGCACGCGCACGTGGTTGCAGATGACCCGGCCGGTCACCCCCGAGGAGGCCACGAGCGTGCCGGGCCCCCGTCAGGGCGTCACGGTGCGCCCCGTAGAGCAGCACGACGACGGACTGCCCATGGCCGTCGACCTCCAGGCCGTGCACCGCGTGCTCGAGGAGTCGTTCCAGGACCACTTCAGCAGCTACCGCGAGAGCTTCCCGGAGTTCGTCATGCGCCTGCGGGAGACCCCCGGCCACCGCTGGGACCACTGGTGGCTCGCCACGGTGCAGACCGACGACGGCGAGCTGCCCGCCGGCGCGGTCGTGTCCACGGTGCTGCCGCCCGACGCCGACGGCATCGAGGGCAACTACATCGACTACATCGGAGTGCACCGCCGGGCCCGCGGTCGCGGCGTGGCCAAGGCGCTGCTCCACCGTGTCATAGCCGAGGCCGCGGGCCAGGGCCGCAACCGAGTCGGGCTCGAGGTGGACGCCGACTCACCAACCGGTGCAGATGCTCTCTACGCGGCGATGGGGTGGGTCACGGACTACCGCACGCAGTCCTGGCACCAGCACCTCGAGGTGCCGGTGCCAGGACAGGAGACGAGTGGCGCCTGACCGCGTCGGTCGGGCCGCGCGAGGCTGATCAGGATGTGAAGGAGACGGACCTGCAGCCTGTGAGCGTCCGCATCTGCATGGCCGCTGACCACGTCCTGTCGCACACCGTCATGACGACGCTCACGCCATCGGTGACCCCACCCTCTGACTCGCAGCCGTTGAAGGCGTTGTAGCCACCCCAGGCCCGTCCACCCCCTTGCAGGGAGGCATTCGCCCCGTCGCCGTCCCCGCTGACCATGTCGCACATGACGATCCGGTCGGTTGAGTCGTCGTACCAGCCGTAGGCGTTCCCGCTGGCCGAGAACAAGGTGTGGTCTGCTGCCCGGGCCGGCGCGGCCATCGTCAGCACCGTCACGGATGCCGTGGCCGCGGCGACGGCGACGGAGGCGAGCTTCGAGGCATGCTTCATGTGCTTCTCCCTGTGGTTGGTCGCAGGGGCTGGTGCGCCCCCGACGAAGGAACGAATCAATACAAAACGCGCGCATCGTTCGCGGGGAGCCTATCCCCACAGGAAGTCGCGGTGCTGAGGCCGGGGCGCCGTTCCGGGCTGGGTCCGGCGATCCGGCGCGGGTCCCTCGACAGACCGAGGTACCGAAGCCGCAGCAGGGTCGGGAACGCGATGAGCCGGACCCACGTTCGGTGGATCCGGCTCGTTCCGATGTCGTGCGACATCACTGGGTCGGGCTGACAGGATTTGAAACTGATTCCGGGCCGAATCAGCGACCGCCCCTGACCAGCCACTTTGCCCATCACTGGTACTCTGACCTGCAGCGATGCGGATCTTCGTAGGAAGTTGAGTCCCCGATAGTGGTGTAGCGCGGTCGCCGAGTTCGTCCCCCGTCGTGGACGCAGGTGCGG
>NZ_BAABIW010000021.1:0-3421 GCF_039542985.1 Terrabacter aeriphilus | reverse complement strand
TCTCGTGCGACACGCCATTCCGATGACCTGAGACACCCCATTCCGATGTCCTGAGATCAGACACTGTCAGCCCGACGGGTGTTTATGCAGGTCAAAGGGTTATGAGGTCGCGGGAAACCGCGATCGTGCAAGATACGTGCAAGAAGGGGCTGGGTTCTCCCAGCCCCTTCCCCCTGTTCCAAGGCACAGAACTCATTCCGATCGATGCGTCCATCGGGCAGGCGGCGGCCTCCCTCCGGCAAGTCGAGGAGGGGCGCCGCTCCCCGGGCAGCAAGCTTGCCGTGTCTCGCTCCAGCACACGGCGCCAGCCCAAGAACTTGGTGCCAAGCGGAATGTCAGTGGTTCGAGTCCCTTCACGTCCACCAGCCATAAATGGCACTTGACCTGCGGCAATGCACTACGGCCGTCTTCCTCAGCGCATGTGCCGCGACGTGCTTGTTCGGGCTGCTATCGAGGGGATCGTGGTGGTGGAAACGGCGGTGTGCTCCTCGATCTCTTTGGCGATCGGGACACCTTCGATTTCGACAGCCCCGTTTTCTAAGCAAACTCCATTCGAGGGTGGCGGTTGCGAAGGCACCTCGCCCACAATGGACAATCGACGCTGGTGGTGGACCTGGCGCCTCGAGCAAGACGTGTCTGGAGGGGATCGTTGCTCGTGGCGTCACAGCTGGCATGGGAGCCGTGACCCAGCGGGACCTCCCGACGGTGTTGTTTCAAGTCCGAGCAAGGAAGACGCGGCTGCACTACGTTCGTCACTGACGGCGTCGCGGACTGTCCACCCTGCGATCCAAGGCTGCGGCGCCGTCGCATCGATCTTAGGCAGCACAGCCGCTCGATGGGTTCGCACGGGGTAGAGAAAACGTAGCGCCGCCTCCCGGCTCGAGCAGAGAGGCACGGGCGGTGGCGCGCTCATCGTCTCGCACATGTTTTGAGGCTTCAAGAGTTGCCTTGGCGTTGCCATCGGGTATACAGACTACGGCGGCGTCGCCTGCGGGGGTGCTCCCCTGTCCTTCCACGGGCGGCGTCGTCTGTGAAGGCGGCCCGTCTCGTAGCGTTCCCCGGCTCTGGTGCAGCGGTCGTGATCCGCGTGCTTGTTCATCGACCAGTCATTGCAGAAGCGCGGCAAGTGACCGTCCTTCCGCCTGGTCTGCGGCACGTGATCTAGTAGTCCCGGACCGCACAGTCGGTGCCGGTCGTCGTACGCGTGGCGTGCCGCCCGAGCGCACCTGAGCAGCCCCCGCCGTGCGCACTCGTGCGATCGAAGCTGCTCTGGCAGTTACTACGGCGCCGTGACTTGCACCGCAGTGACAAGCTGGCGCATCTGGACGACGAATCAGGTCGTCGCCTTCGACACTTGAAAGCGTGCGCGTCGCCTGGACGGCGGGTAGTGCCGAGCGTGATGTCGGAGGAGGCGCCGTGCCGAGGAGAAATTCGGCACGTCGGTAAGAATCAACAGCCGTACGTGGCACGACGCAACGAGGGCGCGGGCAAGGAGAATCCAGCTCGTGTCGGCAACGCTCGATTCTTGAACCCTGCTTTGGACGCAAAGCCGGCCGTGCAGTTGCATACGACGACATGCCCAGGACGTGCTGATGGCGTGCGCTCGAGATCTGGGCATCACGGGTGGCTCACCGATGAGCAAGAACGAGCTCATGTGGTGCGCGTGGTCGACCCTGACGTACGACCAGGTGTGCCTCGACATGGGGGCGGAGATGAATGGCCCGGAATCCCTGACAACTTGATGGCCAGCAACACTTCGCTCCTTGCCACGCCAAGGTGGCTCGGACCGCAAAGGGGTTCGTGCCAATGCATCCTTGAACGTCTCGACGCTGAACTGTCACATAAGAACGCCCCGGGCCGCTACCCAGACCTACGGCAAGCTCGCGGTAGTGGTAGTGGCAGGCAGCGAGGACGGCGTCCGTCACATCGGCGCTGTCTGCTTTCAAGCCCTCAACGATGTCGGTTTCACTATCCCTGGGGGAAAGTGACAGATTGGAGTCGAAAAGCCATGCGTGGCATGGACTTCAGAACTTCGAGCAGACGCCGCAGACGGTTGCGAGCACCACGAAAGCCTTGACCACCAAGGCCGCCTATCTCGCCGAGCTCTTAGCCAACAACGGTTATCCAAATACGGGCGAGTTCTAGAATCGTCGATCAGATTCGCGCATTCCGTCTCGGCCGAGGCGACGGGCCCAGCGGTAGGACGGTTCTCGCGTCGCCACGACCCATGACGGAGCAGCAGTGCCGCGCAAGGCATTGACAATGGGGTCAAAACGTTCCTTCTCGTTCGCTCGTCTGCGCACTAGGTCAAGGAGACCGACGGGCGTCCACGGGCCCCTGTCCGCGGCGACGGCAAGCTCGTAGTGCTGTGGTTGTTCGTCGCCCGTCGTTGGCCGCAGGAGGAAAACCAGCGAGCCGCTGGCTGCGGTGGTCGGCAACAGCGTCGTGAGAGCTCGACCGCTGGCAAACCGGACCGGGCGGAGGAGGCTACGAGTCGCACGGCCCGTACCCGACGTCGCGAAAAGGAGATCCGCAGGTCCCGACGAGGGACCATGACCGGGGAGCCGAAGGGCTAAACCGCCAACGTCCCATGACCCCGGCGAGGTGCCCAGGGTCCGAGAGACCCGGACCGTGCAGGTATAAGCTCCGCGGTCCTCGAACACCGCCACGCCGAGCTCAGGCCTGGGCGCATCGATCCGGAGCACAGCGTCCCAAGACGTGCCGACAGCGTGGATGGGTCTGCGGCAGGTCACGGCCGCGAGGATGCCAAACGCACTCGCGAGCACAGCACCAATGGCATGAGAAGCAGCTTCGGAGATCGCAGGTACGGCTGCGAGGACCAGGAGCCCGGCGGGGGAGGCCCGCGGTTCTTCTGGTCCGCCTGCGGAACGGCGAGCTATCACGTTGTATACCTACCCGACCGGCGCACGGGCATGCGTGCGCCCACAGGGACGGCGTGCTGCGGCGTTTGCGACTCAATACGCCGGAGTGGACGGATCACGGCCCCTTGTCGAACCCTTGGGCGCTACCTCCATGTGCCGACGACGTCTCTAATTGAGGCACCGGTCAGGTCGGGACTTCGGACGGTTCGGCTGACACCTGATCTGTGGCGGCGGAGGTCGCTGCTTGTCAACGGCACGCTGGGTGTCTTGGATTTCTTGGTGTCGCTGGGCTGGCTCCTTAATGACGAGGATCGGTGTGGCCCTCAAACTGTTTCGGCGTCAGCATGCAGGGCGAGGAGTGTCGACGTTTTGGAGGTCGTGCCAGATCTCGATGAGGTCGAACGTCGAGGTGCCTGCCTCGACCTGGGTCGTCCGGCGATGCCGGTCAAGGAGTTTCAACCTGCCTGCCTGAAGTTGAGTCCCCGATAGTGGTGTAGCGCGGTCGCCGAGTTCGTCCCCCGTCGTGGACGCAGGTGCGG
>NZ_BAABIW010000020.1:0-265060 GCF_039542985.1 Terrabacter aeriphilus | reverse complement strand
TCGACCCGCTTGGATCAGCAGGCCCATCCACGCCAGCCCCGGGACCGGCCAACTTCGCTCACGAGAAACCCGATCGCGGTGGCGTCCGTTCCGCCCTGTCGGGCTGACGAAGAGAACATTACATGGGCTCCCGGAGGACGCCAAATCCGTGCGGCCGCGGAGCTCCCCCGGATGCACGAAGGGGCGGATCCCGTTGTAGGACAACGGGATCCGCCCCTCACGGGCGTGCGTCAGGCTCGTCGGGCCGCCGCGAGGTTGCGTCGGCCACGCTTGAGCAGGGCGACCTCCCCGTGCAGGAAGTCGCTCTCCACGAGCACGAGGTCGGGGTCGGTCACCTTGACGTTGTTGAGCGACGCCCCTCCCTCGCTGATCGCCCGCCGGGCGGCGTTGCGCGAGTCGACCAGTCCCCCGGCCACGAGGGCGTCGACGAAGGCCGACCCCACGGCGACGTCGGCGCCCGGCAGCGCCGAGGTGGCGTCACGCAGGGTGCCGGCGTCGAGCGAGGCGAGGTCTCCCTTGCCGAACAGCGCCTCCGAGGCGTCCTGCACCGCCCGCGTCGCTTCGGCTCCGTGCACGAGCGTCGTCACGTCCGCGGCGAGCGCCTTCTGCCCGGCCCGCCGGAACGGCTCCTCCGCCGTCTGCCGCTCGAGCTCGACGATCTCCTCACGGGAGCGGTCCGAGAGCGCCTTGAGCATCTGGACCACCGAGGCGTCCTCGACGTTGAGGAAGTACTGGTAGAAGGCATACGGGCTCGTCATGTCGGCGCTCAGCCAGACGGCGTTGCCCTCGGACTTGCCGAACTTGCGCCCGGTCGAGTCGACGAGCAGCGGGGTCGCGAGCGCGTGCACCGACCGCCCCTCCACACGGTGCACGAGGTCGACGCCGGCGGTGATGTTGCCCCACTGGTCGCTCCCGCCGATCTGGAGGGTGCACCCGCGGCTGCGGTGCAGCTCGAGGTAGTCGAGCGCCTGGAGCATCTGGTAGCTGAACTCGGTGTAGGAGATGCCCTGGTCGCTCTCGAGCCGGCGGGCGACCGCCTCCTTGCGGATCATCTGGTTGACGCGGAAGTGGCGTCCGACGTCACGCAGGAAGTCGATCGCGCTCATCGGCGCGGTCCAGTCGAGGTTGTTGACGAGGGTTGCGGGGTTCTCGCCCTCGAAGTCGAGCAGCGGACCGACGAGCTGCTGGATGCGCGCGACCGCGGCCGCGATCGTGTCCTTGTCCTGCAGCACCCGTTCCGAGTCCGGCTTCGGGTCGCCGATGAGCCCGGTCGAGCCGCCGACGAGGCAGATGACCCGGTGGCCGGCCGCCTGCATGCGCCGCATCACCGACAGCTGCACGAAGTTGCCGAAGTGCAGGGAGGGAGCGCTGGGGTCGAACCCGCAATACAGCGTGAGCGGCCCGTCGGCGAGTGCCTCGCGCAGCGCCGCCTCGTCGGTGGTCTGAGCCACCAGGCCGCGCCACTGCAGCTCGTCGAAGATGTCCGTCACGGGTATCGGTGTCCTCTCTGTCGGCCGGGCTCCCTGCCCAGCGAGGCCCAGCCTGCCGTATGCCGGCTCGCGCGGGCCACCGGGTACCGCGCGGTCCCGCATGCCGGGCGGTCTCCAGCGCTCGTCGGCCGCTCTTCGGCGAGCGGCCCGTCTCTACCGGCGGGCTGCCGCTGGGCGGTAGGCGGACACCGTCGGCTCCCCCTCGAGCCAGAACCGCCAGGGGTAGGCCTCGCCGTCGCCGCCCGGACCGCGCACCCCGACACGGGGGCCGGTGCGGACCGGCCCGCGGACCGACGCCCCCGCTCCGCCGAGGTGCACCGGTGCACCGGGCGCGCAGAGGTCGGCGCCCGAGAGCTCGCCCGTGACGCCCAGGGCCTGCGTCAACCGTCCCGGCCCGCGGCACCAGTCGCGCTCACGCACGCCGGCCCGGCGGACGGCCACGGTGTCGTGGCCCAGCTCGACCTCGCCAGCACGGAGGAGCACGACCTCCGGCACGTCCTCCTCCCCCGTCACGACGCAGAGCATCCAGTGGTGGCCGTAGGTGAAGTAGACGAAGGCGTGCCCGGCCGGGCCGAAGACCGGGGCGTTGTGCCGGGTGGGCCGGCTCAGCACCCGCGAGGCGGGGTCGGTGAGACCGGCATACGCCTCCGTCTCGGTGACACGCACCCGGACGCCGCCGACCTGCACCCGCGCACCGAGCAGGTCGCGGGCGACGTCGAGCACCGGGCGGGCGAAGAACGGGCGCCCCAGCGGGGTCACGGGCGCCGCTTCCGCACGACCCCCGGCCGGTAGTCCGACACGTGGGTGTCGCCGTCGATCCAGTAGCGCCACGGGAAGGCGTCGCCGTCGCCGCCCGGGCCGCTGACCCCGACGCGCGGGCCCGTGCGGACCCGGCCGCCGGCGACCGGATCGCCCTCGGACACGACGAGGTCGATCGGCTCCCCCACCGGAGGTCGGCAGAAGTCGCGGCCGGTGTGCTCCTTCGTCATCGCGAGCGCCTGACCCAGCCGGCCCGGTCCGCGCGCCCAGTCCCGCTCGCGCACCGGCCCGCGACGGGACCGGACGCGGTCCTGGCCCGCAAGCACCTCACCAGCGCGCACGAGCACGGCGGAGGCCGAGCCCACCTCGCCGACGACGAGGTTGACGCACCAGTGGTGGCCGTAGGTGAAGTAGACGTAGGTGAAGCCGGGCGCGCCGAACATCGGCCGGGTGCGCGGCGTCTCGCCACGGAAGGCGTGCGACCCGGGGTCGGCCTCGCCGGCATAGGCCTCGAGCTCGGTCAGTCGCAGCGTGACCCCACCGAAGGAGAGGTGCCGGCCGAGCAGCGCGGGAGCCACCTCCACGGACGGGCGCGCGAAGAACTCGCGGGGCAGGCGCGTGTCGTCGGTGGTCACCGACGACACGCTAACCGCTGCCTCAGAGGCCGGCCGCGGTCCACTCCCGGGCCGTGCCGAGCCGGGTGCGCGCCGCACCGAGCTGCTCGGCGACGCGCACCGGAGCGGTGCCGCCGACGGCGTCGCGCGACGCGAGCGAGCCCGGGACCGACAGGACCGAGCGCACGTCAGGCGTCAGGTGCTCGCTGATCCGCGCGAAGTCCTCGTCGGTGAGGTCCCACAGCTCGATGCCGCGCGGCTCGCACTCGCGCACGCAGGCGCCTGCCACCTCGTGCGCGACCCGGAACGGAACCCCTTGGCGCACCAGCCATTCCGCGATGTCGGTGGCGAGCGCGAAACCCTGAGGGGCCAGCGACTCGAGGCGCTCGGTGTTGAAGGTCAGCGTGTCGACCATGCCCGAGAAGGCCGGCAGCAGCACCTCGAGGGTGTCGACCGCGTCGAACACCGGCTCCTTGTCCTCCTGGAGGTCGCGGTTGTAGGCGAGCGGCAGCGCCTTGAGCGTGGTGAGCAGGCCGGCGAGGTCACCGACGAGACGGCCGGCCTTGCCGCGCGCCAGCTCGGCGACGTCGGGGTTCTTCTTCTGCGGCATGATGCTCGAGCCGGTGGAGTAGGCGTCGTGCAGCGTGACGAACGAGAACTCCTTGGTCGCCCACAGCACCACCTCCTCCGCGATGCGCGAGATGTCGACCGCGGCCATGGCGCAGACGAACGAGAACTCGGCGACGAAGTCGCGCGACGCGGTGCCGTCGATCGAGTTCTCCACGGCCCGTGCGAAGCCGAGGTCGCGCGCCACGGCCTCGGGGTCGAGGCCGAGCGACGAGCCCGCCAGGGCGCCCGAGCCGTAGGGCGACGCGTCGGTGCGCGCGTCCCAGTCGCGCAGGCGGTCGACGTCGCGCAGCAGGGCCCAGGCGTGCGCGAGCAGGTGGTGCGAGAGCAGTACCGGCTGGGCGTGCTGCAGGTGCGTGCGGCCGGGCATCGCGACACCGAGGTGCCGGTCCGCCTGGGCCACCAGGGCGTCCACGACGTCGAGGAGCAGGCCGCCGACGACGCGAGCGTGCTCGCGCAGGTACATCCGGAAGAGCGTGGCCACCTGGTCGTTGCGCGAGCGACCGGCTCGCAGTCGTCCGCCCAGGTCGGTGCCGACGCGCTCGATGAGGCCGCGCTCGAGCGCCGTGTGCACGTCCTCGTCGTCCTCGGCGGGCCCGAATGCGCCGGAGACGACGTCGGCCTCGAGGCGGTCGAGACCCTCGAGCATCCCGTCGAGGTGCTCCTGCGACAGCAGGCCGGCGGCGTGCAGCACCCGGGCGTGTGCGCGGGAGCCCGCGATGTCGTGCGGTGCGAGGCGCCAGTCGAAGTGGGTGCTCTTCGACAGCGCCGCGAGGGCCTGGTCGGGCCCACCCGCGAAGCGGCCACCCCACAGGCTGACCCGAGCCGCTCCGGAGGCCTGGGCTGCCGCGGCGCCCTCGGTGGTGTCGGTGCCGCCGGTCGGCGTGGGTTCGGTCATGGGGTGGTCTCCTCGTGCTGCACAGGGTGGGTGGTTCAGTCTCGCGCGCCGGCGAGCGCCTGGAGCCGGTCGGCCACGGCGGTGGCGGCCTCGCTGCTGCCGGTGACGAGCAGGATCGTGTCGTCGCCGGCGATGGTGCCGACGACGCCGGGGTCGCGCATGTGGTCGATGGCCGAGGCGAGGTAGTTGGCCGCGCCGGGCGGTGTGCGGAGCACGACGAGGTTGACCGCGGGCGTCGCCGAGACGAGCAGCTCCTCGCAGGTGCGGCGCAGCCGCGCCGACGCCGAGTCGCCGATCGACCCCACGGCCGCCACCTCGCCGCCCTCGCCGGGCACGGCATAGACGAGCGCGCGGCCTCGGCGCACCTTGACGGCCCCGAGCTCGACGAGGTCGCGCGACAGGGTGGCCTGGGTGACCTCGGTGCCCTCGGCGCCGAGCAGGTCGGAGAGCTCGCCCTGGCTGTGCACCTCGTGCGCGCCGAGGAGCTCGACGATGCGGCGCTGGCGCTGCGTGCGGCTCACGACGGCTGCCCGTCCGTCGCGCGCCGGGCGGCCTCGATGATCGCGGGCAGCGCATCGAGGAAGCCCTGCAGCTCGGTGGCGGTCAGGACGAGCGGCGGGGTGAGCCGAAGGGCCGTCGGGGTGACGGCGTTGACGACGAAGCCGGCGTCGCGAGCGGCGACCATGACGGCGGCGGACGGCACGCCGTCGAGCTCGATGGCCCGCATCAGCCCCCGTCCGCGCGTGCCCGCCACCCCGTCGACGCGCACGTCGTCCAGCAGCGCGCCGACCTCCACCGCGTGGGCCAGCAGGTGGTCGTGCTCGATCGTGTCGAGCACGGCGAGACCGGCCGCGCAGGCGAGCGGGTTGCCGCCGAACGTCGTGCCGTGCTGACCGGCCGCGAGCAGTCCCGTCACGGCGCTGCCGAAGGTGACGAGCGCCCCCACGGGCACCCCGCCGCCGAGGCCCTTCGCGAGGGTCATCGCGTCGGGCACGATGCCGGAGGCCTGGTGGGCGAACCAGTCGCCCGTGCGGCCGATGCCGGTCTGGATCTCGTCGACGACGAGGAGGGCGCCGTGCGCGCTCGTCAGCTCGCGGGCGAGGCGGAGGTAGTCGGCCGACAGCTCGCGCACGCCGGCCTCGCCCTGGATCGGCTCGACGAAGAGCGCTGCGGTCGTGTCGTCGACCGCGGCGCGCAGCGCGTCGGCGTCGTTCGGCGGCACGAAGACGACGCCGGGGATGAGCGGCTCGAACGGCTCGCGGTAGGCGGGCTTGTGGGTCAGCGCGAGGGCACCCGTCGAGCGGCCGTGGAAGGAGCCCTCGAGGGCGACGATGCGGCTGCGGCCGGTGCGCCGGGTCAGCTTGACGGCCGCCTCGGTGGCCTCGGTGCCGGAGTTGGCGAAGAAGACCCCCGAGCCCGCCGGGGCGCCGGCGACCTCGAGCAGCCGCTCGGCGAGCGCGATGGCCGGCTCGGACGTGAAGAAGTTCGAGATGTGGATCGCCGACTCGGCCTGCTTCGCGACGGCCTGCACGAGGGCCGGGTGCGCGTGGCCGAGGGCGTTGACGGCGATGCCGGCGAGCAGGTCGAGGTAGCGCTTGCCGTCGACGTCGGTGACCCAGCAGCCCTCTCCCGAGGCGAGGACGAGCTGCGGCGAGCCAAAGACCTGCACCATGGCGCCGGCGTAGCGGCGCAGCAGCGCGTCGCCCGTCGTCACGAGGTCTCCTCGGTGGCGGCAGCCGCCGACCCCGGCACCGGTGCGGGCTCCGAGCCGGTGATGTCGGGCAGCACCATGGTGCCGATCCCCTCGTCGGTGAAGATCTCCAGCAGGATCGAGTGCGGCTTGCGCCCGTCGACGACGTGGGTCTGCGGCACGCCGCCGTCGACGGCGCGGATGCACGCCTCGAGCTTGGGCACCATGCCGTGGTCGACGCGCGTCAGCAGCTCCCGGGCCGCGCTCACGGTGATGGTCGAGAGCAGCGAGCCCCGGTCGGGCCAGTCGGCGTAGATGCCCTCGACGTCGGTGAGCACGACGAGCTTCTCGGCGCCGAGGGCGACGGCGATCGCCGCGGCGGCCGTGTCGGCGTTGACGTTGAGCACCTGGCCCTCGACGTCGAGGTCGGGGGCGACGGTGCTGACGACCGGCACCCGGCCCGCGTCGAGGATGTCGAGGATCGCCGAGGGGTTGACGCTCTCGACGTCGCCGACGAGCCCGAGGTCGACCTGCTCACCCTCGATGACGGCGCCGCGGCGGCGCGCCCCGAGCAGGGCGGCGTCCTCGCCGGAGAGCCCGACGGCGATGGGTCCGTGCTGGTTGAGCAGACCGACGAGCTCACGCCCGACCTGGCCCGTCAGCACCATCCGCACGACGTCCATCACCTCGGGCGTCGTGACCCGCAGGCCCCCCTTGAACTCGCTCTCGAGCCCGACGCGCTCGAGCATCGCCTTGATCTGGGGCCCGCCGCCGTGCACGACGACGGGGCGCAGGCCGGCATACCGGAGGAAGGCGACGTCCTCGGCGAAGGCGGCCTTGAGCTCGTCGTCGACCATGGCGTTGCCGCCGTACTTGACGACGACGAGGGCGCCGCGGAAGCGCTCGAGCCACGGCAGCGCCTCGACGAGGGTCGACGCCTTGCCGGCGGCGACGCGGATCGCCGCGGCATCGATGAGCCCGCGCACGTCGACGGACGGACGGGTGGGCGAGGTGGGCTGCGTCATGTGCTGTAGGCCGAGTTCTCGTGGACGTAGTCGTGGGTCAGGTCGTTGGTCCACACGGTGGCGCTCGCGCCGCCGGCGTGGAGGTCGATGAGCACGTGCACCTCGCGTGGCGCGAGGTCGACGAGCGAGCGGTCCTCGCCGACGCCTCCCGCGCGGCACACCTGCACCCCGTTCATCGCGACGTCGAGCGTCGTGGGGTCGAAGGCCGCCCGCGTCGTGCCGACCGCCGCGAGCACCCGGCCCCAGTTGGGGTCGTTGCCGAAGACGGCGCACTTGAAGAGGTTGTTGCGGGCGACGGCCCGTGCCACCTCGAGCGCGTCGTCGACGGAGGCGGCACCGACGACCTCGATGGCGATGTCGTGCGCCGCGCCCTCGGCGTCGCCGATGAGCTGGCGCGCGAGGTCGGCGCACACGGCGGTCAGGGCCGTCGTCAGGGTGCCCGCGTCGACGGGGACGCCGGAGGCGCCCGAGGCGAGGGCGACGACGGTGTCGTTCGTCGACATGCACGCGTCGGAGTCGATGCGGTCGAAGGAGACCGCCGTCGCCGCGCGGAGGGCGGCGTCGAGGTCGGCCCGGTCGACGACGGCGTCGGTCGTGACGACCACGAGCATCGTCGCGAGCGCCGGGGCGAGCATGCCGGCGCCCTTGGCCATGCCCGCCACCGACCAGCCGTCGCCGTGGTGGTCGGCGACCTTGTGCACCGTGTCGGTCGTCTTGATGGCCACGGCGGCGGCCTCGTGCCCGTCGCGCGAGAGGGCCGTGGCGGCCGCGTCGACGCCGGCGAGGAGCGTGTCCATCGGGAGCAGCTCGCCGATGAGGCCGGTCGAGCAGACGACGACGTCGCCGGCCGAGACGCCGAGCACCTCGGCGACGTGCTCGGCCGTGCGGTGCGTGTCGAGGAAGCCCTGGGCGCCGGTGCAGGCGTTCGCCCCGCCGGAGTTGAGCACGACGGCGTCGACGCGCCCGTCGACGACGACCTGGCGCGACCACGTCACCGGAGCCGCCTCGACGCGGTTCGTCGTGAAGACGGCCGCGGCGTGGTGGTCCGGCCCGTCGTTGACCACGAGCGCGAGGTCGGGGGTGCCGCTCGCCTTGAGGCCGGCGGTGACGCCGGCCGCTCGGAAGCCCGACGGGAGGCGGACGGCCGCAGGGGTGGTCGGGGTGGTGGGAGGCGGGGTGGGAGGGGTGGTGGCGTGGTCACTCACGGTGCGACTCCTGCGACGGGCAGGCCGAGGGTCTCGTCGAGACCGAGGGCGAGGTTGGCGCACTGCACGGCGGCGCCGGCGGTGCCCTTGGTGAGGTTGTCGACGGCGGCCACGACGACGACCCGGCCGAGCCGGTCGTCGACGGCGACCTGCAGCTGCACGTGGTTGCTGCCGGTCACCGCACCGGTCGCGGGCCAGCTGCCCTCGGGGAGCACGTGCACGAAGGCCTCGTCGCCGTATGCCGCCACCCACGCCGCGCGCACGCGCGTCACGTCGGTGCCCGGGCGCAGTCGCGCGGTGCACGTCGCGAGGATGCCGCGGGGCATCGGGGCGAGGGTCGGGGTGAAGGAGACCTGCACGGTCTCCCCCGCGGCGCGCGAGAGGTTCTGCTCGATCTCGGGGGTGTGCCGGTGGCCGCCGCCGACGCCGTAGGGCGACATCGAGCCCATCACCTCGGCGCCGAGCAGGTGCGGCTTGAGCGACTTGCCGGCGCCGGACGTGCCGGACGCCGCCACGACGACGACGTCGTCGGGCTCGAGCAGGCCGGCCGCGAAGCCCGGGGCGAGCGCGAGCGAGACGGCCGTCGGGTAGCAGCCCGGGACGGCGATGCGGGTGGCGCCGGCGAGCCGGTCGCGCTGGCGGGAGCCGGCCCCGGTGGGCAGCTCGGGCATGCCGTAGGGCCACGACCCGGCATACGGCGTGTCGTAGAAGGTCGTCCATGCCTGCGCGGACTCGAGGCGGAAGTCGGCTCCGCAGTCGACGACGACGACGGACTCGGGTAGCTGCCCGGCGAGGGCGGCCGAGTGGCCGTGCGGCAGCGCGAGGAAGACGAGCTCGTGGCCGGACAGCGTCTCGGGCGTCGTCTCGGCGATGACGCGGTCGGCGAGCGGCACGAGGTGCGGGTGGATGCTCCCCAGTCGCTCACCCACCGTGCTGCTCGCCGTGACGGTCCCGACCTCGATCTGCGGATGGGCGAGCAGCAGCCGGAGGATCTCTCCTCCGGCGTAGCCGCTCGCCCCCGCCACTGCTGCCCTGATCACGATGCATGACTATACACGTTCATGCATATTCGTGCATGACGGTCAGCGCTGGACGGCTCCCGTGGCCGCCGCGGCCGCCGCGACGGCGGCGTCGCGGAAGCCGTTGACCTCGTCGGTCGTCAGCGTGCGGTCGGCCGCCCGGAAGGTGAGCCGGTAGGCCAGCGAGCGGTGGCCGGCCTCGACGTGCTCCCCCTCGTAGACGTCGAAGAGCACCACCGACTCGAGCGACTCCCCCGCCCCGGCGCGGAGCGCCGTGGCCACGTCGGCCGCCGCGACGTCCGAGCCCACGAGGAGCGCGATGTCGGTCATGGCCGGCGGGAATGACGAGAACGGCTGCGCCTGAACGGGTTCCGCGCTCGCTGCGATGAGGACGTCGACGTCGAACTCCGCCGCGACGGTGCGCGCCGGCAGGTCGAGCGCCGCGAGCACCTTGGGGTGCAGCTCGCCCGCGTGGCCGACGAGCGTGCCGTCGGCGAGGGTGAGCCGCGCGCAGCGCCCGGGGTGCCACGGCGCGTGACCGGGATCGTTCGCGACGACCAGCTCGACCGCGAGCGCCGTCGCGACGGCCTGCACGGCGGCGACGGCGTCGCTCCAGTCCGCCGCCCGGCCCGGACCCCACCAGCCCGCACGTTCGGCGAGCCCCGTCGCCAGGAGGGCGGCGCGGCGCGGCTGGGCGGGCACGGCGGCATACAGCTGCTCGAGCGTCTCGGCGGACGGGCGCTCGAGGACGCTCGGGATCGGCGCGCGGCCGAGCTCGCCACCGGGACGGAACACGAGGCCGAGCTCGAAGAGCGCGACGTCCTTGTGCCCGCGGGAGACGTTGCGGCGCAAGGCGTCCACGAGGCTCGCGAGGACCGTCGTGCGCAGCAGCGGCCGCTCCTCGTTGAGCGGGTTGGCCACGCGCACCGCGTGGCGGCGGTCGTCGCCGGCCGGCAGCATCAGGTCGTCGGCCAGGCCTTCCGCGACGAACGGGTAGGTGAGCACCTCGGTCAGGCCGGCCCCGGCGAGGGCGTCGGCGACGACCCGGCGCGTCTTCTGCCCGTGCGTCAGGCCCTGGCCCCCGACGGGCGTGGGGGTGACCGAGGGGATGCGGTGGTAGCCGTCGATGCGGGCCACCTCCTCGGCGTAGTCCGGGCCGTCGACGAGGTCGGGCCGCCACGAGGGAGGCGTCACGAGGACGTGCGTCGCGTCCGTGCCGGCACCCGACTCCTCGACCCCGCACCCGAGGTCGCGGAGGATCTCGACGACCCGGTCGCGCGGGTAGTCGACGCCCACGATGCGCCCCGGCTCGGTCACGTCGAGCAGGTACGCCCCGCGCGGGCTCGTGCGGTCGACGTCGGTGACGCCCGGGTCGACGGTGCCACCGCCGTGCTCGACGAGCAGGTCGACGGCCAGCTGCGCCGCCGCTGGGGCCAGCTGCGGGTCGACGCCGCGCTCGAAGCGCTTGGACGCCTCGGTGACGAGCTTGTGCCGTCGCGACGTGCGCGCGACGGAGGTCGGGTCGAAGTGCGCGGCCTCGACGAGCACGTCCGTCGTGGCGTCGTCGACCTCGGAGGACGCGCCGCCCATGACGCCGGCGAGGGCGAGCAGGTGCTCCCCGCCGTCGGTGATGAGCAGGTCGTCGGGCGAGAGCACGCGCTTGACGTCGTCGAGCGTCGTGAGCGACTCGCCCGAGCGGGCCCGGCGCACCACGACCGGGCCGGAGAGCTTGGCGACGTCGAAGGCGTGGAGCGGCTGGCCGACGGCGAGCATGACGTAGTTCGTCACGTCGACGGCGAGCGAGATCGGGCGCATCCCCATCTGCGTGAGCCGCTGCTGCATCCAGCCGGGGCTCGGTCGCGTCGGGTCGATGCCGCGGACGACGCGCGCGACGTAGCGGTCGCAGCCGTCGGCGCCGTCGATCGGGCGCTCGTCGGTCAGGCGCACCGGGAAGCCGGCGTCGTTCGCGGCGGGCACGTCGAGCAGGGCGGGGTCACGGAACCCGCCGGCCGGGCTGCCCTGCGCGTGCCAGTACTCCCGGGCGAGCCCACGGACCGAGAAGCAGTAGCCGCGGTCGGGCGTGACGTTGGCCTCGATCGTCTCCTCGCCGAGGCCGAGCAGCGCGATGGCGTCGTCGCCCGGGGTCAGGGCCGCGGCCGCCTCCGCGCCGAGCAGGCGGGAGAGAACGATGATGCCCTCGTGGTCGGTGCCGAGACCGATCTCGTCCTCGGCGCAGATCATGCCGTTGGACACCCGGCCGTAGGTCTTGCGCGCACTGATGTGGAAGTCCCCCGGCAGCGTCGCCCCGGGCAGCACGACGACGACGAGGTCGCCGACCGCGAAGTTGGTGGCGCCGCAGACGATCTCCTGGTGCTTGCCCTCGGTCAGCATCTGGCCGTTCTGGCCGACGTCGACGACGCAGTAGCGGATCGGCTTGCCGTTCTTCTGGACCTGCTCGTCGAACTCGAGCACGCGACCGACGACGAGCGGGCCGCTGATGTCACCACCGTGGAGGTCCTCCTCCTCGATGCCGACGGCGACGAGCGACGCCGCGACGTCGGCACCGGTGGTGCCGGGGGCGAGGTCGGTGTAGTCCGCGAGCCAGCGCAGTGGCATCCGCATGTCAGACCTCCATCCCGAACTGCTGCGAGAAGCGCACGTCGCCCTCGACCATCTCGTGCATGCCCTGCACGCCGTGACGCAGCATGAGCGCCCTTTCGATGCCGAGCCCGAAGGCGAAGCCGGAGTAGACGTCGGGATCGATGCCGCACGCGCGCAGCACCTTGCGGTTGACCATGCCGGAGCCACCGAGCTCGATCCAGCCGGAGCCGCCGCAGGTGCGGCACTCCCCCGGCGCGGACTCGCCGTGACAGACGAAGCAGACGAAGTCGGTCTCCATCGACGGCTCGGTGAAGGGGAAGTACGAGGCCCGCACGCGGGTGCGGGTCTCCTCGCCGAACATGATCCGCACGAACGCGTCGAGCGCGCCGCGCAGGTGGGCCATCGTCAGGCCCTTGTCGATGGCGAGGCACTCGATCTGGTGGAAGACCGGCGTGTGGGTCGCGTCGAGGTCGTCGGTGCGGAACACCTTGCCCGGGGCCACGACGTAGATCGGCGGCTCCTTCTCGAGCATGGTGCGGATCTGCACCGGGGAGGTCTGCGTGCGCAGCACGAGCCCGGAGTCGACGGGGTCGAGGAAGAAGGTGTCCTGCATCTGGCGCGCAGGGTGGTCGGGGCCGAGGTTGAGCGCGTCGAAGTTGAGCCACTCGCTCTCGAGCTCCGGGCCCTCGGCGACCTCCCAGCCCATGCCGACGAAGGCGTCGGCGAGGCGCTGGGACACGAGCTCGATCGGGTGCCGGGCGCCCGGGGCCCGACGGACCGCGGGCACCGTGACGTCGACCCGCTCCTCGACGAGGATCCGCTCGTCGCGCTCGGCCTCGAGCTCGGCCTGGCGGGCCGCGAGCGCGGCGGACACGCGGCCGCGGGCCTGGCCGACGCGCTTGCCCGCCTCCGCCTTGGCGCTCGGCGGCAGCGCGCCGATCTCGCGGTTGGCGAGGGCGAGCGGGCTCTTCTCGCCGGCGTGCGCGATGCGCGTGGCCTTGAGCTCGTCGAGCGAGGCGGCGGCCGCGACGGCGGCCAGGGCCTCCTGCACGGCGGCGTCGACGTTCGCGGGGTCGAGGGCCGAGACCTCGACCGGGTCGTAGTTCGTGTTGGGTCCGGACATCGGCGTGCGTTCGCTGCTCTCGCTCGGGTTCACGGGTGGGACGGGTCAGACGGTGACGACCCGCCTGCGAGGGGCGGGCGGGTGCGCGGGGTCCAGTCTAGGGGCGCCGCCGCGGCACCCCGTCGGCCGACCGAGGCCTCGGCCCGGTCAGCTCCCGCCCATGACGGCCGGCAGGCCGGCGGGCAGGCGGACGACGAACCGGGCTCCGCCGTTCTCGGCGTCGGTGACGTGCACCGAGCCCCCGTGCGCCTCGACGAGCCCGCGCACGACGTAGAGGCCGAGGCCGGTGCTCGCGTTGGACGGCCCGTGCCAGAACCGGCCGAAGATCTTCTCGCGGTCGGCGACGGGGATCCCCTCACCCTCGTCGTCGACCTCGACGACGACCGACTCGTCGGCCTCGCCCGCGCCGTCGTCCACCCCGTCGCCACGGTCGAGGGTGACGGTCACGGCTCCGGCCCCGTGGAGCAGCCCGTTCTCGATGAGGTTGAAGAAGATCTGCTCGAGCCGGTCGGAGTCGGCCCACATCTCGGGCAGGCCGCGGGCCGTCGCCGCCTCGCCCAGGCGCAGCTGAACGGTGCCGCTCGAGCGGCCGAGCTCGTAGCGCACGACGTGGGTCGTCAGCAGGGCGTGCAGGTCGACGGGCCCGAGCCGGAGGTTGAGGCTGTGGGAGTCGAGGCGGGAGATGTCGAGCAGCTCGGTGATGAGCCGCGTCAGGCGGGTCGCGTCGGCCTCGATCGTCTCGATCATGAGGCGTTTCTGCTCGTCGGTGAAGCGGTCCCAGCGGCGCAGGAGGCTGCTCGTGAATCCGGTCACCGAGGTCAGCGGCGCGCGCAGCTCGTGGGCGACGGTCGAGAGCACCGTCGCCTGGTCGCGCTCGGCACGCTGGCGCGCCTCGGCGTCCCGGAGGCCGAGGAGCACGCGCGCGACGGGCCCGCCGGGCGCGTCGCGCACGTAGCGCGCGGTCACGAGCACGTCGTGGCCCTTCGGCGCGACGAGCAGCTTCTCGCGGTGACCGGTGCGGCTCGTCAGGCCGCCCCACGGGTCGGTGTGCGCCCACCAGTCCCGGCCGTACTTGTCGGTGAGGGGCAGGCCGTCGTCGAGCGGGCGGCCGACGACGTCTGCCTCCTCGCACTCGAGGATGCGCAGCGCCTCGGGGTTGACGAAGCGGATCCGCCGTTCGCCGTCGACCTCGACGAGACCGTCGGGCAGCAGCTCGCCCAGTCCTGCCGCGGCGGAAACCCCGCGCTCCATCCCGGGCCCCACCCCGGGCCCCACCTCGGGCCCCACCTCGGGCTCCGTGCCGGGCGTGGCTGCGCCGGTCGCGTCGACGGAGGTCATGCCTGAGGATACTCACGCCCCACCGGGCGCCGCGCGCTCAGTCGGGCCGGCTCGTGCGACGCGCCTCGGCGGACGCGTAGAGGCAGACCGTCGCTGCCATCGCGAGGTTGAGCGACTCGGCGTGGCCGTGGATCGGCACCCGCACGACGTCGTCGCAGGCGTCGCGGACCTCCGCCGGCAGGCCCCACGCCTCGTTGCCCATGACCCAGGCGTGGCCGCCCGTGAGGTCGGCCTCGTGCAGCAGGGTCGTGCCGGCGCCGTCGGCGGCGAGCAGCCGGATGCCGCGCTCGCGCAGGGCGTCGAGGATCTCGGGCACCGGCGCACCGACGGTGATCGGCAGGTGCCAGAGCGAGCCGACCGTCGAACGGACGACCTTGGCGTTGTAGACGTCGACGCTGGCGTCGCTGACGACGACCGCGTCGGCGCCGGCGGCGTCGGCGCCGCGGATGACGGTGCCGGCGTTGCCGGGGTCGCGCACGTTCGTCAGCACGCAGACGAGGGCGTCCGCCGGCAGGCCGGCGAGCACGACCTCCAGCGGCAGGTCCAGGGTGCGGCACACGGCCGCGACACCCTGGGGCGACTCGGTGTCGCACATCGCGGCGAGCACCTCGGGGCTCACCTCGTGCACGTGGACGGCCGCCGCGCGGGCGGCCTCGACGATGGCCGGGTGCCGCTCGGCGGCCTCCGGCGTGACGTAGACGTCCCGCACGAGCTCGGGCCGGAACGCGACGGCCTCGCGCACCGCCTGCGGCCCCTCCGCGAGGAACTCGCCGGTGCGGGAACGCACCGAGCGCCGGGACAGCGCCCGCACCGCCTTGACCCGATCAGATCGGGTGTTGGTCAGCAACGGGGTGTCCCGGCGCTCGAGATGCGCTGTGCGTCGGTCGACGTCGCTCAGGCGGCGTCGCCGGCGACCTTCGCCGCTGCCTGGGCAGGGACGTTGGCGCGGGAGAGCTCGACGAGCGTGGCGAAGGCCGGAGCGTCGTTGACGGCGAGGTCGGCGAGGATCTTGCGGTCGACCTCGACACCGGCGGCCTTGAGGCCCTGCATGAACCGGTTGTAGGTCATGCCGTTGGCGCGGGCCGCGGCGTTGATGCGCTGGATCCACAGGCGACGGAAGTCGCCCTTCTTCGCGCGACGGTCGCGGTAGGCGTAGCCGAGCGAGTGGGTGACCTGCTCCTTGGCCTTGCGGTAGAGGCGCGAACGCTGCCCGCGGTAACCGCTGGCGCGCTCGAGAACGACCCGACGCTTCTTCTGGGCGTTGACCGCCCGCTTCACGCGTGCCACGTGAATACTCCTTCTCTGCTTGTCGCAGTGCTTGCTGCTGCTGGCCTACCGGGGACCCGGTCGCTCAGCGAAGTGCTGATGGGTGGGGGTCCCGGCTCACTTGCCGAGGAGCTTCTTGGCCTTCTTGGCGTCCGGCTTGGCGAGCTCGACGTCGTTCGCGATGGAACGCATCTTCTTGCTCGACTTGTGCTCGAGCAGGTGACGGCCGCCGGCCTGCTCACGCATGACCTTGCCGGTGCCCGTGAGGCGGAAACGCTTCTTCGCACCGCTGTGCGTCTTCATCTTCGGCATGGTTGCCGATCTCCTTCGTGTTGCGTGCGTCAGTGGACGCACGTGGTCTGTCGCCGGCGGCTCACGCCTCCGGCCGGTCGACCGCTGCCGATCACTCGGCGGCGGCGGTGGCCTCTTCGGTCTGCTGCGGCGCGTCCTGCGCCTCGGCTGCCGGCGCGTCGGCCGTGCCGGTCGCCGTGCCAGCGGCGTGCTGCTCGCGCGAGCGACGCTGCTCGGCCTTGGCCTCGGCCTTCTTCTTGGTCGGGCCGATCACCATGATCATGTTGCGGCCGTCCTGCTTCGGGGCCGACTCGACGAAGCCGAGCTCGGCGATGTCCTCGGCGAGGCGCTCGAGCAGGCGGCGCCCCAGCTCGGGACGGCTCTGCTCACGCCCGCGGAACATGATCGTCACCTTGACCTTGTCGCCCGCCTTGAGGAACCGCTCGACGTGGCCCTTCTTGGTGCCGTAGTCGTGCGGGTCGATCTTCGGACGGAGCTTGATCTCCTTGATGACCGTGTTGACCTGGTTCTTGCGCGCTTCCCGTGCCTTCATGGCGGCTTCGTACTTGAACTTGCCGAAGTCCATGAGCTTGGCGACCGGCGGCTTGGCCATGGGGGCCACCTCGACGAGGTCGAGGTTCGCCTCCTCGGCCAGACGCAGCGCGTCCTCGACGCGGACGATGCCGACCTGCTCGCCGTTGGGGCCAACCAGACGCACCTCCGGGACCCGGATGCGCTCGTTGATGCGAGGCTCGCTGATGTGGTGCTCCTAAGTTCGAGAAATGATGTGACCAGACGGGTGGTGCCTGCCTGTCCTGCTGCGACCACAACGAGAAAAGGGCTCCCCGTGTGTGCACGAGGAGCCCAAGGGTCACGTATGCCGGACGGTCGCCGTCGCGTCACACGGCTCGAACCGCTGCCGTGGAGGCATCCGGTCGAGCAGACCTTGACCCGGCGACCGTGAGGTCGACGCGGGTGGAAGCGAGCTTCTCTTGCACGTCGTCACCGGCGTCCGCCGAGGCGGGGCGCGTGGTGACGGCTGGTCAGTGCTCCATGCTAGCAGCCGGGCGCCCCGACTCCGAATCCGCACCCACCGTGCCCACTGCTCCGGCCGCGCCCGCCGCAGCGGGGACCGCGGGCCGGCGTCCGGCGCGCCGCGACGTGCCGGAGGCCAGCAGCCCACCGACGGCGACGACCAGGCCGAGACCGCCGACGACGACGAAGCCCCGGGACCAGCCGCCGTGGTCGATGGCGAAACCGGCGACCGGCGCGCCGATGGCCGAGCCGGCCGTCATGGCGGAGCCGTGCCACCCCATCATCTCGCCGCGGAAGCGCTCGGGCACCTGCCGGCTCAGCTGCTCGACGGTCGCCGTGATCGTCGGGGCGCAGAGGAACCCCGAGATCGTCACGAGCACGGCGAAGCTCGGCACCCCGACCGCGAGCGCCACCGGGACGGTGGTGGCGGCGAGGCCCGCGAGCAGCCAGAAGACGGAGAAGGAGCGGTGCCAGGCCCCGTAGAGGAGGCCGCCGACGAGCGAGCCGGCGCCCCACAGCGCGAGCACCCACCCGATCGCACCGGTGTCGCCGAACGAGCGCAGCGCCGCGACGATCGACACGTCGGTGCCGCTCAGCACGAGGGTGGAGCACGCGGCGGCGAGGTAGACCGCCGCGACCGGGACGGTGATGAACCCCCGGAATGCGCGGGGCGCACGGGCGGGGGCGCCGCCGGTGCGGTCGGCCGGGACCCCGTCCGTGTCGTCACCCGCTCCCTCGACGTCGCCGTCGGTCGCGCCCGCCAGGGCACCCGGCCCGGCGGTCAGCGGCGGGTTGACGAGCCACAGCACGAAGCCCGCGGCGACGGAGGCCAGCTCGCAGACGAGCAGGGCCCAGCCCGTGTGCCACGACGTGGCGAGCCAGACGCCGATCGCCGGACCCGCCATGAACGACAGCTCGGTCGCCGACGAGTCGAGCGAGAGCGCCGTCCGCCGCTGCTCGAGCGGGACCGACCGGATGATGACCTGGCGCAGGATCGAGAAGGTCGGCACGACGAACAGGCCTGCGAGCGCCGCCACCGCGATGAGCGGGGCGTAGCCGACCCACGGCGCGACCGACCAGCAGACGGCCTGCACGACGAGCGAGGGCCCCACGGTGCGGCGCAGCCCGATGCGGTCGAGCAGGCGCCCGCGCCAGGGTCCCGAGACGGCGACGGCCAGCGTGGCGGCCGCCGTGACGAGGCCGGCCTCGCCGTAGCTGCGCCCCAGCGTCGTGACGACGTGCAGGGTGAGGATGACCCCACCCGCCCACATCGGCACGCGGATGAGGAACCCGAGCAGCAGTGCCGACCGCGTGTCGCGGTCGGCCAGCACCGGCCGGTACGCCCCGAGATCCATGGCGGCAGCCTGTCACCCCGCACCGACAGCGCGCACCCCGGGCGGCGGGGACCCGGCACACGGCCGCGGGCGGAAGGCACGCGGTGGGGCTTGTGGACGACCGGACGACAGGAGAAAGGTGTTGCCATGGCAAAGACGCCCGGCAGATCAGACCTTCTTGCGGCCCCCAACCCCGCCTCGCCGCAGGACATCCGCAACGTCGTGCTGGTCGGACCCGGCGGGGCCGGCAAGACCGCCCTCTTCGAGGCGCTCGTGGCGGCCCGGGTGCCGGGCCAGCGCACGGGCGGCACCGACCACGTGCGCACGACGCGGCTCACCGTCGCCTCGTTCGAGTCGGGCGGCCTCACCGTCAACCTGCTCGACACCCCCGGCTACCCCGACTTCGTCGGCGACCTGCGGGCCGGGCTGCGGGCCGCCGACGCCGCCGTCTTCGTGGTGTCCGGTGCCGACGACGTCGACCGCCCGGTCAGCCTGCTCTGGCGCGAGTGCGCGGCCGTCGGCATGCCGCGGGCCGTCGTCGTCACGCACCTCGACCAGCCGCGTGCCGACTTCTCCGCGACCGTCGACACCTGCCGGCGCACCTTCGGCGACGTGCGGGCCACGCACTGGCCGGTCATCGAGGACGGCGCCGTCCGTGGCGTCGTCGGGCTGCTGACCGGCGAGACGTCCGCCGAGCACGAGGACGCCCGGGCCGCCCTCATCGAGTCGGTCATCGAGGAGTCCGAGGACGTGACCCTGCTCGACCGCTACCTCGAGGGCGAGACCATCGACACCGAGTCGCTGCTCGCCGACCTGCGCACGGCCATCGCGCAGGGCACCTTCTTCCCCGTCGTGCCCGTGTCGCCGACGACCGGGGCCGGCGTCGACGAGCTGCTGCGGCTCGTCGAGCAGGCCTTCCCCGACCCGACGCGCCACCCCCTGCCCGCCGTGACGACGCCCGCGGGCGGCGCCGTCAAGGGCGTCGCGTGCGACCCGTCCCAGCCGCTCGTCGCCGAGGTGGTCCGCACGACCACCGACCCCTACATCGGGCGCCTGTCGCTCGTCCGCGTCTTCTCGGGCACGCTGCGCGTCGACGAGCCCGTGCACGTCTCCGGCCACCTCGGCGACTTCGTCGGCCACGAGGTCGCGGGACACCCGTCCCACGACGACGACGAGCGCGTCGGCCCGCTCGCCTCGCCCTTCCTCGACGGGCACCGTCCTCGCGGCACGGCCATCGCCGGGGACCTCGCGCTCGTGTCGAAGCTGACCCGCGCCGAGACGTCCGACACGCTCTCCTCCTGCGACCGCCCCGCCGTCGTCGCCCCGTGGCTGCTGCCCGAGCCCCAGCTGCCCGTCGCGATCCGCGCCGCGACCAAGTCCGACGAGGACAAGCTCGCCAGCGCCCTGGCCCGCCTCGTCGCCGAGGACGTCACGATGCGGATGGAGCACTCGAGCGAGACCGAGCAGGTCGTGCTGTGGACGATGGGGCAGGCCCACGTCGACGACCTCATCGAGCAGCTCGCCGACCGCTACGGCGTCACCGTGACGGCGGAGCCCTACCGCACCGCCCTGCGCGAGACGTTCGTGCGCCGGTGCTCCGTGCAGGGCCGCCACGTCAAGCAGTCGGGCGGGCACGGGCAGTATGCCGTGTGCTCCCTCGAGATCGAGCCGCTCCCCCGCGGCGCGGGGTTCGAGTTCGTCGACAAGGTCGTCGGTGGTGCCGTGCCGCGGCAGTTCATCCCCTCCGTCGAGAAGGGCGCCCGGCACCAGCTCGAGAAGGGGCTGCTCACCGGCCACCCGGTCGTCGACGTGCGCGTCACCCTGACCGACGGCAAGGCGCACTCCGTCGACTCCTCCGACGTCGCGTTCCAGACCGCGGCCGCCCTCGCCCTCAAGGAGGCGGCGAACGCCTCGACGATGGCCCTGCTCGAGCCGATCGACCGCGTCGACATCACCATCGCCGACGAGTACCTCGGTGCCGTCATGTCCGACCTGCGCGGCCGGCGCGGGCAGGTTCTCGGCACCGAGCCCGCTGACTCGATGAACGACGGCGTCGCGACCGAGGGCGGGTGGACCGTCGTGCACGCCGAGGTGCCGCAGGCCGAGCTCTCGCGCTACCCCATCGACCTGCGCTCGGTCTCGCACGGCACCGGCTCCTTCGTGCGCGAGCCCGCGCGTCACGACCTCCTGCCGGCCGACAAGGCCAAGGACCTGCTGGGCTGAGCGGCGCCCCGACGTCAGCAGGCCGACAGCGACGCGGGCACCCGCGAGAGCAGGCTCGCGGCCGTGCCGTCGAGGGCGCCGTGGGCGCTCATCCCCCCGGCTCGCAGGACGAGGGCGCTGCCGCCGGAGGTCCACGGTCGCGTCAGGGCGGGCGGGGTCACGACGTCGTCGCGGGCGGTGACGACGCAGCCGCGACGGCCCACGAGGTCGATCGCGGGGGGCGTCGTCGGCCCGGCGCCGCAGGAGAGCACGGCGTCGAGCAGGGCGGCGAGGCCGGTGTCGCCCGTCGCGTCGGCCTCGCTCGTCGGGCTCGTCGGGCTCGGGGCACCCGTGCCCGAGTACCACCCGCACGTGCCGGCCCGGTACGAGAGCAGGTTGGGCAGCACGGCGCCGTCGCCGTAGCGGAAGGTGGCGGCGTACGCCTGGCGGGTCAGGGTGTCGGCGCTTCCGGTGCCCGTCCGCGCGCCGAGGGCGGCGACGGTCTCGCGCAGCAGGTCCGGGTCGGGGGCCGAGCCGACCAGGGCGAGGGCCGCCTCGTAGTCCCGGGCCTCGAGCGAGCGCCCGGCGCCGAGCCGGTCGAGGACGCCGGTGCAGGCGGGTCGGCCCGCACAGAGCGCGCGGGCCCGCTGCAGCACCGCGTCGGCACGCGCCGCGTCGACGGCGCCGCTGCTGCCGGCCACGGGTGCGGGGCTGAGCAGCAGCAGGGGCACGTCGGCGGTCAGCGCCGCCGCGACGCGGACGGCGCCGAAGGAGACGCCGACCCCGGAGGTGACGCGGCCGTGAGAGGGCGCGAGGGCGTCCGCGACGGCGGCGCGGTAGTCCGCGGGGACGAACCGCCACCGGCTGGGGTCGCACGACGCGCCGGTGCTCGAACCGGGTGCGGTGATCGCCGCCCACGAGGCGACGCGCGCGGCCTCGGCCGAGAGGCACGCGTCGGTCGGTGGGGTGACCTCCCACGCCTCCCCCACGACGAGCACGTCGTGGCCGGCGAAGAGGTCGAGGTCGGCGAGGCGCTCGAGGGTCTGCTCGACGGAGGTGCCGGGGCCGCCGAGGTCGACGAGCACGACGTCGTCGAGCCGGCTGCCGGGCCGCGCGACGAGCACCGTCGGCAGGCCGGCGTGCTCGGCGCACGTGACGGCCGGCTGGGAGCAGAGCTCACCGCCCCAGGCCGGCGGACCGGCCTGGGGCGGTGGCACCGTGGCGTCCCCGGCCACGGGGCCGGGCGTCGCTGCGCCGGGGCCCGGTGGTCGGGCGTCACCCGACGACGAGCAGGCCGTCGTGAGGGCGAGCAGCAGCGCTGCCGCCGCCACGGCGAGGCGGTTCGAGGGGTGACGTGCCACGGGTGGTGCCTCTCAGGTGGTGCCTCGGGTCACGAGCAGGTCTTGCTGGCGTCCCAGGTGCTGCACTTCTTGGCGGGGTAGACGTAGCGGGCCATCTCGAGCCGCTGGTAGCTCGTGAAGTTGAGCGCCTTGCCCTGCTTGACCTTGACCGCGATCTGGAAGCCGACGGCGCGGTTGCCGCCGTTGAAGACGGCGCCCTGGGTCATGTAGTTGCGGTAGTAGCCGGGGTCGCTCGTGCTGAACGAGATGTCGTTCTTGTCGCAGTCGGCGAAGGTGCCGCCCGCCGAGACGCCGTAGGCGCTGACCCCGATGTTGTAGCTGCCCTTGCAGTTGCCCGTGAAGTCCTGCTGCGGCGACTGGTCGATGCGGTCGACCGCGTTGGCCCGCGTGGCGTCGGTGGAGTGCACCGAGATGTAGAGACCGGTCACGGAGTAGTTGATGCCCCCGATCTCGTAGGGCTGCCCGAGGCCGGTGCGGCGCATGGCGATGTAGTCGTACTTGCTCGACCCGTCACCACCGGTCAGCTTGCGCTTGA
The DNA here is from genome assembly GCF_039542985.1 of Terrabacter aeriphilus. Classification (NCBI taxonomy): domain Bacteria; kingdom Bacillati; phylum Actinomycetota; class Actinomycetes; order Micrococcales; family Intrasporangiaceae; genus Terrabacter; species Terrabacter aeriphilus. Next base: position 242,647 of record NZ_BAABIW010000020.1, on the reverse strand, counting down.
GCCACTTGGACTCCATGAAGCCGGCACCGCTGATCTTGATGACGTAGGTGCCGGACGTCAGCGTCGTCCAGCTCGCCATGCCCTGGCCCTGGCGCGCGGAGGCCGTCGTCGACGTGTCCTCCGAGACGACGTCGGCCACGACCTTGCCCCCCTCCGTGCGGACGGAGACCGACGAGACGTCGAGCCCCTTCGGCACGGCCATCGACACCCCGTCGGAGAGCACGAACGACTCGGTGTCGCCGTCGAGGTAGGTCTGGCCGTTGCCCGCGGCGCGGCGGGCGAGCTCCTGGCGCAGGGCCTTGAGGTCGGCCTTCTCGCGGGCCCCGACCCGGGCCTGCTTCGCCCCGAGACGGGCCTTGGCGATCGTCGCCGCACCGACCTCGAGCGAGATCGCGGCACCACCCCGCGTCGCGGACGCCTTGACCGGCGACGTGGCCTGCGGCGTCGCCGCCGGTGCGGCGTGCGCCGCGGGGCTGAGTGCCAGCACCAGCCCGGCCGCGACCGCGGCCCCTCCCAACAACCTTCGCTTCATTCCCTGTTTCCCTTCATCGTAGGGTCCCGGGCACTGTCGTCCCGAGCACGAGGGGACGCCGAAGGCCTGCACCACGGGTGACGAGCTCGCCACTGCCGCACGGTGACTCGCCGGGCACGGAATCGGCCCGGGGCGGTCGTCGCGTCGCGAGGAACCCGGCCTGCAGCGGACGCGCGGGGGCGGGGAGCCGGTCGCTCGACGCCGGGCGCGCTCGACGCCGCCCCGCTCGACCGGTCGCTCAGCCGCACCACGTCACCCCTGACCCAGGCCCCTGTTCCTGCGCGAAGACTAGCCACCCCCGGGGTGCCGCAGGGGGAAACGGCGCAACCTGTCGGGGGCCCCGGCCCGGTGACACACGCACGAACGGACCCACCGCTCCCGCCCACGACGAAGGCCTGCGCCGCGGAGGTAGTCCGTGGCACAGGCCTTCTCGGTGCGCACCCGCAGGGCGTGCGCGGTCGCGCGCGTCGTCAGAGGCGCACGAGCATCTTGCCGACGTTCTCGCCGCGGAGGACACCGAGGAAGGCGTCGACCGCATGGTCGATCCCGTCGACGAACGTCTCGCGGGAGGCGAGGGAGCCGTCGGCGATCCAGCCGGCCGCCCGCTCGGCGTACTCGCCGGAGAGGTCCCAGTGGTCGCCGACGAGGAAGCCGGTGATCGTGCCCCGGGTCTGGATGAGGCGGGCGAGGTTGCGCGGGCCGGGGGCCGCCTCGGTGTTGTTGTACACGGAGATCGCGCCGCAGATCGCGATGCGACCGCCCTGGCGCAGCGAGCCGATGGCCGCCTCGAGGTGGTCGCCGCCGACGTTGTCGAAGTAGACGTCGATGCCGTCCGGGGCGGCCTCGCGCAGCAGGTCGGAGACGCGACCCTCCTTGTAGTTGAAGGCGGCGTCGAAGCCGAGGTCGTCGAGCAGGTGGCGCACCTTCTCGTCGGAGCCCGCGCTGCCGATGACCCGGCTCGCGCCGAGCGCCTTGGCCACCTGGCCGACGACGCTGCCGACGGCACCCGCGGCGCCGGAGACGAAGACGACGTCACCCTCCTTGAGCCCCGCGACGCGGGTCAGTCCGGCGTAGGCGGTCAGGCCGGTCATGCCGAGCACGCCGAGGTAGGCCGAAGCCGGGGCGACCGCGGTGTCGACGACCCGCACGGCGGAACCGTCGACGACGGCCTCCTCGCGCCAGCCCAGGCCGTGGAGCACGTGGTCGCCCACGGCGACGGCGTCGGAGCGCGACTCGGTGACGACGCCGACCGCGCCGCCCTGCATGGCCTCGCCGAGGGCATACGGCTCGGCGTAGGACTTGGCGTCGCTCATGCGGCCACGCATGTAGGGGTCGACCGACATGACCTCGTTGCGCACGCGCACCTGGCCCTCCTCGAGGGGGACGGACGCGGTCTCGACGAGGTCGAAGTCGTCGTGGGTGGGCCAGCCGACGGGGCGGCTCTTGAGCTGGACTTCACGGGCGGTGGTCATGGGGTCTCCTTCGGTGACGGGCCACGCAGGGACGGGCGCACGTCGGTGGGGGTGGGCGGTGGGAACGCGGTGGGGGAAGGCCGTGGAGCGACCGGGCCCTCAGTCGACGTGGATCTCGACCGGGATGTTGCCGCGCGTCGCGTTCGAGTAGGGGCAGACCTGGTGCGCGGTGTCGACGAGCTCGCGGCCGAGCTGGGCGTCGATGCCCTCGGGCAGCTCGACGTGGAGCACGACGGCCAGGCCGAAGCCGGCGCTCGAGGACCCGGAGAGGCTGACGTCGGCGGTCACCGCGACGTCGAAGTCCTCGACCCGGCGCTTGCGGGCGACGACGCCGAGGGCGCTCGCGAAGCACGCGGCGTACCCGGCGGCGAAGAGCTGCTCGGGGTTGGTGCCCTCACCGCTGCCGCCGAGCTCACGCGGCGGGGCCAGGGTCACGTCGAGGCGGCCGTCGGAGGTGACGGCACGGCCCTCGCGGCCCGAGGCGGTGGCCGACGCGACGTACGAGGCGGTCTGGGTGGCGCTGCTCATGTGGTTCTCCTCAAGTTCATTGCGACCAATTATGTTGTGCGCAATTTGATAGTACGCTTGAGTCATGAGCCCGTCCAATCCCACCGCCGCCGCCCCGAGCCCCCTCAGCCTCGAGCAGCAGATCTGCTACGCGATGCACACGACCGTGCGCGCGTTCGACGGCGTCTACCGCGAGCTGCTCGCGGAGCACGGCCTGTCGTACCCGCAGTACATCGCGCTCATGGCCGTCGCCGAGCACGGTCCGCTCACCGTCAGCCGCCTCGGCGAGCTGATGCGGCTCGACTCCGGCACCCTCTCCCCCCTGCTCAAGCGGATGGAGGCGGCCGGGCTCGTCGGACGCGCCCGTGACCCGGAGGACGAGCGGCGGGTGCTCGTCTCGGCCACGACGACCGGGCGCGAGCGCATCGAGGCCCTGCGCGACCTGCCGCTGCAGATCGCCGCGCGCAGCGGCCTCTCGCGCTCGGAGATGCTCGCGCTGCACGACACCCTCCGCACCGTCACCGAACGGCTCGACGCCCGCTCCTGAGCCGGCCGCCGCTCAGGTGGGCAGCACGACCGAGACGGCGTGGATGAGCATGCCGATGAGGCCGCCGACCAGGGTGCCGTTGATCCGGATGAACTGGAGGTCGCGGCCGACCTGAAGCTCGACGCGCTCGGCGGTCTCCTTGCCGTCCCAGCGGTCGACGGTGTCACTGATGATCCGGGTCAGCTCGGTGCCGTAGCGGTCGATGGCGTAGACGGTCGCGTCGCAGATGCGGGCGTCGATGCGGTCGCGCAGGTCGGCGTCGGCGAGCAGCCGGTCGGCGAGCGCCGTCACCTCCTTGACGGCGCGGGCGCGCACCGGACCGGCCTCGTCCTCGAGGGCGGCGACGACGACCGCGCGCAGCGAGACCCACAGCGACATGGCCGTGTCGGCGACCTGCGGGTGCGAGAGCACCCGCTCCTTGAGCCGCTCGGCCTTCGCCTGCGTGACCGGGTCGTGCTGGAGGTCGTCGGCGAGGTCGATGAGCAGCTTGTCGAGGGCGATGCGCACGTCGTGGCGCGAGTCGCCCCGGATGTCGGCCAGCCACTTGAGGGCCTCGACGTGGATCTTGCGCGCGACGAGGTCGTTGACCGCGGTCGGCACCCAGGACGGCGCCCGCTGGGTGATGAGCGACTCGAAGAGGTCCTCGTTGTCGACGAGCCACACCCGCACCTCGTCGAGCGCGAGGTCGACGAGGCCCACGTGCGCCTCGTCGCGCACGACCTGGTCGAGCAGCCCGCCGAGCAGCGAGCTCACCGGCTCCTGTGACAGCCGGGGCAGCACCGCCTGCTCGATGACGGCCCGCACGTCGTCGTCGGGGATGCGGTGCAGGGCGTGGACGGTGACGGTCGCGACCTCGTCGACGAGCCGCTTGGCGTGGCCCGGGGCGAGCGCCCACTCGGCGGCCCGCCGGGTGGGCTCGGCGTCGAGCACCCGCTCACGGATGATGTCCTCGCGCATGAAGTTCTCGCTGACGAACTCCTCGAGGCTCTTGCCGATCATCTCCTTCTTGCGCGGGATGAGCGCGGTGTGCGGGATCGGCAGGCCGAGCGGGTGGCGGAAGAGCGCGGTCACGGCGAACCAATCGGCGCACGCACCCACCATCGAGGCCTCGGCCCCGGCGTTGACGAAGCCGAGGAAGCCGTCGTCGTGGCCGCGGGTCAGGACGTAGACGATCGCGGCGAGGACGAGCAGCCCCGTTGCGACGAGCCGCATCCGGCGCAGGTCGCTCCGGCGCTGGGCGTCGAGGGTCGGGTCGCCGATGAAGCCGAGCGGGCCCCCGCTGCCGCCGCCGCGACGACCCGCCCGTGCGGCGCCGGTCCCGGGCTCCGGCGCGGTCACCGGGGCCGTGCCGGGCTCGGCCGGACCCGTGGGGCGCTCGGGATCGCGCTCCCGGGTCGCCTGGGGTGTGGGGTCCACGTGCGCCACCTCCGCGGGTGTGCTCAGCGCGCCGCTTCCAGCGCGAACGTCAGGGCATCGATCCTCGCACGGGTCTCCCCGTCGGTCGCGATCCGCTCGCCGATCCGGGTGGCGACGGCGCCCACCCGGTCGGCGTCGAGGCCAGGGCGCAGGCCCAGCACCACCCGCAGCACACCGGCTCCGGCGGGCTCCCCCGCCTCGAGCCGGTGGCTCGTGACGTCGGGCTCGGCCCGGACGGCTGCCTCCACGGCCGCGGCGACGTGCGCGTCGAGGTGGCTCGGCGTCCAGTCCCGCTCCTGCGCGAGCGCCCACAGCATGCTCGGGCGCAGCACCGTGGCGTGCGTCGAGGCCACGTCGACGACGAGCACCTGGCACTCCTCGCTGATCGCGGCCTGCGCCGCGGCGGCCGCGCGAACCGGCACGGGCCGGGCGGTCGGGTCCCAGTCGGCGAGCGCCGCGAGCGAGCTGAAGACCGGCAGGGCCCTCGAGCCGTCCGGCCCGGTCAGCGTCACGGCCGCCATGTCGCTGCGGGTGTCGACGGCGTGCGCGCCGGAGTCGTCGACCTCGGCGGCCACCGCGACGACGGGCACCAGCCAGCGGGCCCGGGCGACGGTCGCGAGCAGGTGCGTCTCGGCGTCCGGCCCCGGCGTCGCGCCGGCCGAGGCGAGGGCGGCGAGCAGGCTCGGGTCGGCCTCACCGGCGTCGCCCGAGAAGCCGTGCGACGGGATCGACTTGCCCTCCCAGGCCTGCCCGGCCGAGTCGGCAGGGCGCCCGTGCTCGTCGTGGTGCCCGTGGTCGCGGTGCCCGTGGTCGTGGTCCCCGGCGTGGGGATCGGCCCCGCTCACGAGGCGGGACGGCCGGCGACGTCGAGCGCCTCGGGCAGCGTGAACGCGCCGCGGTAGAGGGCCGACCCGACGATGGCGCCCTCGACGCCGTCGCCGACGAGCCCCCGGATCGTCGCGATGTCCTCGAGCGTCGACACCCCGCCGCTCGCCACGACCGGGCGGTCGGTGCGGGCGCAGACGTCGCGGAGGAGCTCGACGTTGGCGCCCTGGAGCATGCCGTCCTTGTTGACGTCGGTGACGACGTAGCGCGCGCAGCCCTCGGCGTCGAGGCGCGCGAGCGTCTCCCACAGGTCACCGCCCTCGCGGGTCCACCCCCGCGCGGCGAGGGTCGTGCCGCGCACGTCGAGGCCGATGGCGACGCGGTCGCCGTGCGCCGCGATGATCGAGGCGGTCCACTCCGGGTCCTCGAGGGCCGCGGTGCCGATGTTGACCCGCCGGCAGCCGGTGGCGAGCGCCGCCTCGAGCGACTCGGTGTCGCGGATGCCGCCCGAGAGCTCGACCTGCAGGTCGAGGCGCCCGACGATCGAGGCGATGAGCTCGCGGTTGCTGCCGCGCCCGAAGGCCGCGTCGAGGTCGACGAGGTGGATCCACTCCGCGCCCTGCTCCTGCCACCGCAGGGCCGCCTCCCACGGGTCGCCGAACTCGCCGCCGCTCCCGGCGACGCCCTGGACGAGCTGGACGGCGCGGCCCCCCGCGATGTCGACGGCGGGCAACAGCTCCAGGCGCGGCTGGTCGGTCATGACGAACGGGCTCCTCACGGGGTGGACGGTGACGCCACCCGAGTATGCCGTGTCGCCCGGATCCGCCGATCAGACGTATCGCGCGAGCGGGTCTGCTACACCGGAAGGAGTCCGACCCGACTCGCCGACGGGAGCCCGACGTGAACCCCCTGCCCCAGCAGTCCGGTCGACCCATGGTGACCGACGGAGGCCTCGAGACCGACCTCATCTTCAACCACGGCGTCGACCTGCCCGAGTTCGCCGCCTACCCACTTCTCGCCGACGGCACCGGCCGCGCGCTCCTCACGGCCTACTACGAGGCGTATGCGCGGATCGCCGACCGGGCGGGCGCCGGCCTGCTCCTCGAGGCACCGACGTGGCGGGCCAACCCCGACTGGGGCGCCCGCCTCGGCCACTCGGCCGACGACCTGAGGCGGGCGAACTCCGACGCCGTCGGCCTGCTGCGCTCCCTGGCGAGCCGGTATGCCGCCGAGCTCGGGCTGCGCGACGTCGTCGTGAGCGGCACGGTCGGGCCGCGCGGCGACGGCTACCGCAGCGCCGGGTCACCTTCCCCCGACGAGGCGGCGGCCTACCACGCCGCGCAGGTCTCGGCGTTCGCCGAGGCGGGCGCGGACCTCGTTGCCGCCTACACGCTCACGACGCCCGGGGAGGCGATCGGCGTGGTGCGTGCCGCACGTGAGCACGGCATCCCCGTGGCCATCTCGTTCACCGTCGAGGTCGACGGTCGCCTGCCCGACGGCACGGGTCTCGCCGACGCCGTCGAGCAGGTCGACGCCCAGGCAGCGCCCGACCACTACCTCGTCAACTGCGCCCACCCCGAGCACGTGCTCGCAGGGCTGCCCGGCCCCGGGGAGGGGGCCGACTGGCGCACCCGGGTGCTCGGCGTGCGCTACAACGCCTCGACGCGCAGCCACGCCGAGCTCGACGAGGCCGAGGACCTCGACGCCGGCGACCTCGACCGGATCGCCGACGGGCACACCCGCGTGGCGTCCCGGCTGCCGGGCCTCACGGTCGTCGGCGGCTGCTGCGGCACCGACGCGTCGCACGTGGCGCGCCTCTGGGGCGTCGGCTGACGACCCAGAGGCCCGGGGCGCCGCCGTCAGAGGCTGTGGACCCAGTTCTCGAGGAGGTGGAGTCCCGCCTCGCCGGACTTCTCGGGGTGGAACTGCGTGGCGGCGAGCGGGCCGTTCTCGACCGCGGCGACGAAGCGGGCGCCGTGCTCCGCCCACGTGACGCGGGGCGCGACCCGCGCGAAGGCGCCGGTCGCCTCGAGCGTCCAGTCCTGCACGGCATACGAGTGCACGAAGTAGAAGCGCTCGTGCTCGACCCCGGCGAAGAGCGTCGAGCCGGACGGCGCCTCGACCTCCGACCACCCCATGTGCGGGACGACCTGGGCCGGGAGGCGCTCGACGGTGCCGGGCCACTCGGCGAGCCCCTCGAGCGGGGCGTCGGAGGGCTCTGTCGAACCGTCGAAGAGCACCTGCATGCCGACGCAGACGCCGAGCACGGCCCGCCCGCCGCTGATCCGGCGGCCGATGATCCGGGGGCCGTGGGCGGCTGCGAGTCCCGCCATGCAGGCGTGGAAGTTGCCGACGCCGGGCACGAAGAGCCCGTCGCACTCGAGCGCGCGGTGCGGGTCGGAGGTCAGGGTGACCTGCGCCCCGACGCGCTCGAGGGCGCGCACGGCGGAGCGGACGTTGCCGCTGCCGTAGTCGAGGACGACGACGTCGGCGCTCACCGGGGCCCCACCATCGTCACAGACCCACCATCGTCACAGCGCTCCCTTGGCGCTCGGGATGCCGACGACCCGCGCGTCCGGGGCGATCGCGGCCCGGAGCGCCCGCGCGACGGCCTTGAACTGGGCCTCGACGATGTGGTGCGGGTCGCGGCCCGCGAGCACGCGCACGTGGAGGCAGAGCCCGGCGTTGGAGGCGAGGGACTCGAGCACGTGGCGCGTCATGGAGCCGGTGAAGTGGCCGCCGATGAGGGCGTACTGCTGACCCTCCGGCTCCCCCTCGTGCACGACGTAGGGACGGCCGGCCACGTCGACGACCGCGTGGCACAGCGCCTCGTCGAGCGGCACGGTCGCGTCGCCGAAGCGCGAGATGCCGCTCTTGTCGCCCAGCGCCTCGCGCAGGGCCTGGCCGAGCACGATCGCGGTGTCCTCGACGGTGTGGTGCACGTCGACGTGCACGTCGCCCGTGGCCCGCACCGTGAGGTCGATGAGCGAGTGCTTGGCGAGCGAGGTGAGCATGTGGTCGTAGAACGGGACGCCGGTCGAGACGTCGGCGGCGCCGCTGCCGTCGAGGTCGAGCCAGAGCTCGACGGACGACTCCGACGTCGCGCGGGTGATCTTCGCGGTGCGGCTCATGCGACGGTCTCCTGCTCGTGGGTGGTTGCCAGGTGGGTGGGGGCGAGCGCGACCATGGCCTCGAGGAAGGCGGTCGTCTCCTCGGGGTCGCCCGCGGTGACGCGCAGGTGGTGGGCGATGCCGACGTCGCGCACGAGCACGCCACGGTCGAGCAGCGCCTGCCACGTCGCCTTCTCGTCCGCGAGCCCACCGAAGAGCACGAAGTTGCTGTCGCTCGCCACCGGTGCGGCGCCGAGGGTCGCCAGCCGCTCGACGATGCGGTCGCGCTGGGCCTTGATGACCTCGACCGTGCCGAGCATGAGCTCGGCGTGCTCGAGGGCGACGCGCGCGATCGTCTGGGTCGGCGTGCTCAGGTGGTAGGGCAGGCGCACGAGGCGCAGCGCGTCGACGACCTCGGGGGCCGCGACGAGGTAGCCCAGCCGCCCACCCGCGAAGGCGAACGCCTTGCTCATCGTCCGCGTCACGACGAGGCGGGGGTTGTCGGCGACCAGCGTCAGCGCGGATCGCGTTCCGGCGCGGGCGAACTCGGCATACGCCTCGTCGACGACGACGATCGCGTCGGGTGCGGCCTCGAGCACCGCGGTGATGACCTCGAAGGGCAGCGCGGTGCCCGTCGGGTTGTTCGGCGAGCAGAGGAAGACGACGGCCGGGTGGTGCCTGCGCGCCTGCTCGGCCGCGGCCTCGGCCGTGAGATCGAAGGCGCCGGGACGCCCCGCCCCACGCAGGCCGTCGACCCACGTCGCGCCGAGCGTCTCGCTGATGATCGGGTGCATCGAGTAGCTCGGCGTGAAGCCGAGCGCCACGCGCCCGGAGCCGCCGAACGCCTGCACGACGTGCGAGAGCACCTCGTTCGAGCCGTTGCCGGCCCACACCTGCTCGGGCGTGACCGGCACCCCCGACTGGCGCACGACGTATGCCGTCAGGGCCGCGCGCAGGTCGGCGAAGTCGCGGTCCGGGTAGCGGTTGAGCGAGGCGACGTCGCCCGCGAGGGCCTCGAGGATCGCGTCGACGACGGCCTGCGGCACCGGGTAGCTGTTCTCGTTGGTGTTGAGGCGCACCGGCACGTCGAGCTGCGGGGCGCCGTATGCCGTGCGCCCGCGCAGGTCGGGACGCAGCAGCCGCTGCACCTCGGCCGCGGCGCTCGCCGACTCGGTCACTGCGGCACCTCGTCGCCGAACCGCGCCGTCACGGCCTCGCCGTGGGCCGGGAGGTCCTCCGACTGGGCGAGCGTGACGACGTGGCGGGCGATCTCGCGCAGGGCGGCCTCGTCGTACTCCACGACGTGGATGCCCCGGAGGAACGACTGCACGGAGAGCCCGCTCGAGTGGCTCGCGCAGCCGGCGGTCGGCAGCACGTGGTTGGAGCCCGCGGCGTAGTCGCCGAGGCTGACCGGTGCGTGCGGGCCGACGAACACGGCGCCCGCGTTGCGCACCCGCGCCGCGACGGCGGCCGCGTCGGCGGTCTGGATCTCGAGGTGCTCGGCGGCATACGCGTTGACGACCGCGAGACCGGCGTCGACGTCGTCGACGAGCACGACGCGCGACTGGGTGCCCTCGAGCGCCTCGGTGACGCGGGCGGAGTGCTTCGTGGCCGCGACGCGGCGGGCGAGCGCCTCGCGCGTGCGCTCGGCGAGCTCCTCGCTGTCGGTGACGAGCACCGACGCGGCGAGCGGGTCGTGCTCGGCTTGGCTGACGAGGTCGGCCGCCACGTGCTCGGGGTCCGCCGTGTCGTCGGCGAGGATCGCGATCTCGGTCGGGCCGGCCTCGGCGTCGATGCCGATGAGGCCCTTGAGCAGGCGCTTGGCCGCGACGACCCAGATGTTGCCGGGCCCGGTGACGAGCGAGACGGGGTCGCAGACGACCTGCTCGCCGTCGACGACGCCGTGGTCGGGGTCGTCGTCGACGAAGCCGTGCGCGAACATCGCGACCGCCTGGGCGCCGCCGACGGCATACACCTCGTCGACGCCGAGCAGCTCGCAGGCCGCGAGGATCGTCGGGTTGGGGTACCCGGCGAACTCGCCGGAGTTCTCGCGCTGCGGGGGCGAGGCGACCGCGAGCGAGCCGACCTCGGCGAGCTGGGCGGGCACGACGTTCATGATGACGCTGCTGGGATAGACGGCGAGGCCACCGGGGACGTAGAGCCCGACGCGGTCGACGGCGACCCAGCGCTCGGTGACGACACCCCCGGGCACCACCTCGGTGCGCGTGTCGGTGCGCCGCTGGTCGGCGTGCACGACGCGGGCGCGGCGGATCGACTCCTCGAGGGCGGCGCGCAGGTCGGGGTCGAGGCGCTCGAGCGCCGACCGCAGCACGGCGCGCGGGACCCGCAGGTGGGTGGGGCGCACGCCGTCGAAGCGCTCGCCCAGGTCACGCAGCGCCGCGGCGCCGCGATGTTCCACGTCCTCGCAGATCGGCCGCACCTGCTCGAGGGCAGCCGTGACGTCGAACTCGGCTCGGGGCAGTTCCCGGCGCAGGAAGCGCACGTCGAGAGTGCGGCCGCGCAGGTCGAGAGAGGACATCATGGGTCACCAGTCTAGGAGGCGCGCCGCTGTGCTCCGACCCGGTCCCGGAGTGCGGCGGGTACCGGGCGCGGACCGAGCGCGGACCGGGAGCACACCTGCCGAATCCTGACCTGCCCTGACGAAGGGCTGACCCGCGGCTGACCCGGTGGCGGTGCTCGGTCGGCGACGCTCGTCACGCCGCCCACCCGGGTGGCCCGAACTCCCCTCCCTCCACCCCGCAGGAGCCCCCGTGCCCGTCGTCATCTCCCGGCGCCGCCTGGCCGCACTCGTCACCGGCGTCGCCGTCGCCCTCGTCCCACCGAGCCTCGCCCTGTCCACGGCCGCGGGCGCACCCGCCGCCACGCTGCCCGTGCCCGCGGCGGCTCCCGCCGCCCTGACGTCGGCAGCCGCGGCCCCCCTCACCGTCGCCCAGGCCGTGGCCGCGCAGACCGGCGCGAGCGCCACGGTGCGCGGCTACGTCGTGGGCCAGCCCACCGCGACCTCGACGGTCGTGCGCTCGGGCTTCCCCAACGACTACGCCCTGGCCGTCGCCGACTCCGCCGCGGAGACCTCGACGAGCCGGATGCTCTACGTGCAGATCCCGGCGGCGTCGCGCTCGGCGTGGGGCCTGCAGACCAACCCCTCCCTCCTCGGCCGGCAGATCGACGTCACCGGCGCGCTCTCGGCGTACTTCTCGCACCCGGGCATGACCTCGGCGTCGGCCTTCGCGTTCAGCGGCACGTCCACGAGCACCCCGCCCCCGACGACGAGCACGACCAGCCCGACGAGCCCTGCCCCGACCGGCACCTCGGGCCCGTACGACTCGACGTACTACGCGTCGGCGATCGGCAAGACGGGCACGGCCCTGCACACCGAGCTCCACCGGATCATCTCGAACGGCGTGACCACCCTGACCTACGACCAGGTGTGGACCGCGCTCAAGGACACCGACCAGGACCCGGCGAACGCGAACAACGTCGTCGAGATCTACTCCGGCCGCTCGATCGCCAAGTCCGACAACGGCGGTGGCGTGGACCAGTGGAACCGCGAGCACGTGTGGGCCAAGAGCCACGGCGACTTCGGCACGAGCAACGGCCCGGGCACCGACGTGCACCACCTGCGCCCCGAGGACGTCACCGTCAACAGCACGCGCGGGAACCTCGACTTCGACCTCGGTGGCTCGGCGGTCTCCCAGTGCACCGGCTGTCGCAGCGACGCCGACTCCTTCGAGCCGCGCGACGCCGTCAAGGGCGACGTCGCCCGGATGATCTTCTACATGGCCGTGCGCTGGGACGGCGGCGACGGCTTCGCCGACCTCGAGCCCAACAACCAGGTCGGCAACGGCTCGGCTCCGGCCATCGGCAAGCTCTCGGTGCTCAAGCAGTGGAACCTGCAGGACCCGCCGGACGCCTTCGAGAAGCGCCGCAACCAGGTCATCTTCGACACCTGGCAGCACAACCGGAACCCGTTCGTCGACCACCCGGAGTGGGTCACCGCGATCTACGGCTCCTGACGCGTCCCACGCCGACCGGGGACGGCCGCGCTCACGACGTCTGGTCGATGAGCACGGCCGTCTCCCAGGCCCATTCGCGCCACAGGTCGTAGCGGCCGGAGCGGCCGCCGTGGCCGGCCGCGAGCTCGGTGCGGAAGAGGATCTGGGCGGGGTCGTCGACCTCGAGGTCGGCGTGGCGCAGCGCGGCCACCCACTTGGCCGGCTCGGTGACGTAGACGCGGGTGTCGTCGAGGCCGGCTGTCACGAGCAGGCTCGGGTGGCGCGACGGTGCGACGTTCTCGTAGGGCGAGTACGACTTCATGAGGGCGTATGCCGTGGGGTCCTCGAGCGGGTTGCCCCACTCCTCCCACTCGACGACGGTGAGCGGCAGGCTCGGGTCGAGCACCGTCGTCAGCGCGTCGACGAAGGGCACCTGCGCGTGCACGAAGCGGAACCGCTCCGGAGCGAGGTTGACCACCGCACCCATGAGCAGCCCACCCGCCGAACCGCCCTCTGCGGCAAGCCGATCCGGCGCGACGATACCGGCCTCGACGAGGTGGTCGGCGCACGCGACGAAGTCGGTGAACGTGTTGGGCTTCGCCTCGAGCTTGCCGTCGTCGTACCACGACCGGCCCATCTCCGAGCCGCCACGCACGTGGGCGATGGCGAACACCCAGCCGCGGTCGAGGAGCGAGAGCCGCAGCACGGAGAACCACGGGTCGCTCGAGATGCCGTAGGCGCCGTAGGCGTTGAGCAGGCCGGGAGCCGTGCCGTCGTCGACGAGGTCGCCGCGGTGCACGACGGAGATGGGGATGCGCGTGCCGTCGGGCGCGGTGGCCCACTCGCGACGCTGGCGGTACTGCCCGAGGTCGACGCCGCCACGGACGTGCTGGCGCTTGAGCAGGGTGAAGGTGCGGGAACGCACGTCGTAGTCCTCGACGGTGCGCGGCGTGACGAGCGACTCGTGCACGACCTGGAGGGTCGGCGTCGCCGCCTCGGGGTTGACGCCGACGTGGAGCGTGCCGATCGGCTCACCGACGGCGATGTCGTGCGCCTCCCCCAGGCCGTTCTGCGCCTCGGGGTCGCGCAGCACGACGCGTACCCCGGTGCCACCCTCGCGCCGTAGCGACACGGCGATGAAGTCGTCGAATCCCTCGGCGCCCGTGACGTACTCGTCCTCGGTGGTGACGTCGAGCGGCACCCAGTCGTCAGCCGAGGTGCTCGTCACCGGGGCCGTCGCCAGCTCGAAGTTGACGCGGTTCGCGTTGTGCGTCACGAGCAGCTGGTCGCCGAACGGCTCGATGTCGTACTCGACGCCCTGCCGGCGCGGTGCGACGACGCGAGGTGTGCCGAGCGGGTCGGCCGCGTCGAGGAGGCGGAACTCGCTCGTCGTCTTGGAACCGACGGCGATGATGACGAGCGAGTCGTCGCGGGAGCTGCCGACACCGACGAAGAAGCGCTCGTCGGTCTCCTCGTGCACGAGGACGTCCGTCTCGCTCGGCGTGCCGACCTCGTGGCGCCACACCTGGTGCGGGCGCCAGGCGTCGTCGACGCGGGTGTAGAAGAAGTGGCGCGCATCGAGCGACCACGCCAGGGACCCGCCGGTCTGCCGCACGACGTCGTCGAGCACGACGCCGTCGTCGATCCGGCGCACGCGCACGTCGTAGCGCTCGTCGCCGACGACGTCGACGGCATACGCGATCAGGTCGCCGGAGGGCGACACCTCGCTCGCGCCGACGGCGAAGAACTCGTGGTCGCGGCCCTCGACGTTCTGGTCGAGCAGCACCTGCTCCCCCGCCGGCGGGCGCCCCGCGTCGAGGGTCGGTCGTGTCGGGTGCTCCGCGACGAGCACCCGCGCCTCCACGGCGTACTGCTCCCCCTCGACGGTGCGTGAGTAGTACCACCAGCGGTCGTGGCGCACCGGCACCGAGAGGTCGGTCTCCTCGATCCGTGACCGGAACTCCTCGAAGACCTGCTCGGCGAGCGGGCGCAGGTGCTCGGTGCGCTCGGTGGCGTGGGCGTTCTCGGCGAGGAGCAGCGAGCGCAGCTCCTCGGAGTCTCGGTCGGCCATCCACGCGTACGGGTCCTCGAAGCGGTCGCCGTGGTGGACGCGGACGACGGGGTCACGGCGGGCGGCGTGCGGGTGCTGCATCCGCGCAGTCTAGGTCGGGACGCGACGACGGCCCGGAGCAGGTGCTCCGGGCCGTCGCCGAGGTGGCCGTCTGCGGGCCGTGGGGCGCCGCGTCAGCGACCCACGGTCACGGCCCCGGTGACCGGACGGCTGCCCGAGTCGTGCACGACCGTCCCGGCCGCGTCGGTGACGACGATCCGGAAGGTGTCGACGCGGCCGCGGTCGGTCACGGTGACGGCGGCGCGGTAGCCGGACCGGCCGTTGACCGTGACGGGCCCGCTCGTGCGCGCCGAGTCGCCCGAGACGACGAGCCAGTCGTATGCCGCGGAGGCCACGACGAAGCGGGGCCCGGACGCGGTGTAGGCGAGCACGCCCGCGGGGGTGGCCCCGGTGCGGCCGTAGCCGGCTGCGAGGACGAACGCGCCGCTGCCCGCGCGTCCCGGGTCGACCGGGAAGGAGCCCGCGGGCAGCTTCACGGTGCCGGCACCCGCTGCGACGCCGGCCGCCCGGTCGTAGACGACGACGGTCGTCGTGCCCGAGTCCGCGTGACCCCACTGGTCCGTGACGGTGACGGTCACGGTGTAGACGCCGGCCGCGCGGTAGACGTGGCTGCCGCTGACGGCCTCGCCCGCGACCGTGCCGGCGCTCGACTGCCCGTCGCCCCAGGCGATGCTCGCCGTGTGGGTGTCGAGCGGGTCGACGTCCGTGAACGTCGTGCCGACCGTCACGGGCGCACCCACCGACGTGGCGCTGGTGGGGCCGGTGACCGCGCCGACGACCGGCGCCGCGTTGGCCAGGTCGAGACCGACGACGACCGGGTCGTGGTCGGAGATCCGGAACTCGTCGGGCGCGTAGAGGCTCGACACCTGGGCGGCCGTCTTGAACTCGGTGTTGTAGTCGAGGATCGACGGCTCGTCGGCGTTGACGTGCCAGTCACCGACCCCCGTCACCTGGCGGGCGAGCGATGCCGAGCCGAGCGCGTGGTCGAGGTAGCCCCACTGCCCGTCGAAGGCGTACGAGTACGCCTCGCGGCCGTTGCGCGCCTCGATGAGGTTGGCGTAGCCGGCCTGCTCGAGCGTCGTGATCGGGTCCTCCTTGGCGTAGGAGTTCATGTCGCCGAGGATGAGGACGTCGGGGTCCCCCGTGCGCGTCGGGTCGCCGGCGAGCCAGCTCGCGAGCAGCTGCGCCGACCGGACGCGGACCGCGGTGCAGTTGCCCTGGCCGTCACCGGCGTCCGGCACGCTGCACGCGCTGCCCTTGCTCTTCAGGTGGTTCGCCACGGCGACGAAGGTGCCGCCCGTGGTGGTGTCGCGGAACGCCTGCGCGAGCGACGGCCGGTTGCGCGGCTCGGGGTCTCCGCCGGTGACGAACTCCGTCGTGTTGAGCGCGGCGGTCGTGCCGACGGGCTCGACGGCACCCGGCTTGTAGAGCATGCCGACCTTGATCGCGTCGTTGCCGAGGGCGTCGGTCTGGCCGGTGCGCGCGTCGGCGTCGACGAACGCCCACGTGCCGGCGCCGTCCTCGTCGTTGAGCCGGTCGACGAGGAACTGCTCCGCGCTGTCGGCGCCGTAGCCGTCGTTCTCCATCTCCATGAACGCCACGACGTCGGCGCCGGTGCCCGACACCGCGGCGACGGTCTTGCGCCACTGCCGGTCGAACTCGGCGGCCGTGTTCGCACCGCGGCAGTCCATGACCGCACCGGTGAGCCCGCCGCGGCAGTTGTTGCCGCTCGTGTCGAGCGTCGTGAAGAAGTTGAGCAGGTTCATCCCGACGACGCGGGTGGTGCCGCCGACGGCCGGCGGGCCCGACGGACGCGCGTTCGTCGGCTCGAAGTCGACCGTGGCCGCTGGCGTGACGGGACGGATGCGGTAGGCGTTGCCGCTCGCCACGTTGCCGGCCCACGTGTAGGTGAGCACCCCCGTGAGGCCGGTGACGGTGTCACCCCCACGAAGGGTGTTCTCCGCGGTGAGGGGCTGACCGCCGCGCCCGAAGACGATGGGGTCGACGTTCTGGGCCTGGGAGGTGTCGTCGAGGATCACCTTGCGCAGGTTGTTCGCGGCCTGCAGGGCCCGCGCCTCGGCGCCGGGGGCGACGACGTTGGTCGGCTGCTCGAGGCGGCCGCCCTGCGCGAGGGTGACCTGGCCGAAGCGGCCGAGCTGGAAGTGCTCGGTCACCGACATCTGCTGCGGGAGGGTGACGAGCATGCCCTCGTAGCGCTCGAGGTCGCTGCTGCTCGCGACGGGGAAGCGCACCTCGGTCGGGGTGACCGTGCCGGTGCCGCAGACCGTGACCGAGCCCGCGCTGACCTGGGTCTGGCCCTGGTTCTCACCGGCAGTGCCGGTGACCGTGACGAGGTCGCCGACCTCGACGGCGTCCGCACCGTTGCCTTCGAAGACGAAGATCGCATCGGAGGTGGCCGGGTCGCCGTCGCCCGTCGGGTCCTGCACGTAGAAGCCGCGCAGCGCCGGTGACGCCCCCTCGTAGTCGCCGACGACGACGCCGCGGGTCGTGACGGTGCCGGTGACGGCGGCCGTGTCGCCGCTGCCCTGGATCGCGGGGATCGGCGTCGTCGGGGCCTCGCAGGGACCGACGCTCGGCACCGTGAAGCGGATCGTGGCGTCGGCCTCGGGCGAGTCCGGCGGGTCGACGTCATCGGTGTCGGTGACGGCGGCCGCCGTGACCGTCAGGGCGCACGAGTCGCCGCGGGCGAAGTCGGCCGACGGGTCGAGCGTGAAGGTCGTCGGACCGCCGCTCACGGCGAGGGTCTTCGCGCCGGAGACCGAGCAGGTCAGGGAGAACGCGTCGGCGCCGGCGACCACGGGCTCGGAGAAGGTCACCGTCGGGCTGGCATCGGGCGCCACGGTCGTCGTGCCGTCGGCGGGCTCCGAGGAGACCAGCGCCGGGGCGGCGTCGGCGACGGGTCCGCCGTCGGTCGTGTGGCTGCCGAGGCCGTCGAACGTGTCGGCCGGGTAGGAGTCCCACTCGGTGGCGGGGTCGAAGGCGTCGGTGCTCACCCGGTCGCCGCCGGTGACCGACGCCTTGCGCCGCAGGGTGTGGTTGGCCGTCGTGACGGGCGAGGTGCCCCACTCGGTGCCGGGGTCGACCCCGACCTGGCCGATGGAGTCCACGACGGTGGAGCCCCTACGCAGCTCGATCGCGTCGTCGCCGTTGAAGGTGAGCGAGCTGCTCAGCTGGTCGGCCGCGAGGATCGCGGGGTCGTTCGCCGTGTTGTCGTTGCCGACGACGAAGACGTCGCCGGGCGCCACGGTGCCCCGGAGGGCGATCGTCGAGCTCGACGAGCCACCGTTGACGGACGTGAACAGGCTGTAGGCGCCCGTGAGGGTCACCGGAGCCGACGTCGGGTTGTAGATCTCGATGGCCTTGTTGTTGCCCGTGGCCGGCTCGACGTACTCGCTGATGAACAGCTCGGTCGGGGTCGCCGCCGAGGCCGGGGCGGCCAGGGCGACGGGGGTGAGGCCGACGGCGAGCGCTGCGGTGGTGACCGCTGCGACCCGACGTGCGGCAGGACGAGATTGACGCATGGATTTCCTCCCTGGGACCGGCTCCTCAGCGCGGTCTGCGGGTCACCCTAGACGCGGGCGCGGCGTCTCGCGCGTCGAGACGACCACCGCCGGCTGAACGGGCGGTGACATCGAGCCGTCCGTCCCGGCGCACCTTCAGAAGGTCGGCCAGGCGCCCGTCCACCGCGTGAGCCGGCGTCGGCTGACGAACCGGCGCGGGGTGCCGTCGACGGGGTCGTCGAAGGCGAGCACGGCCGCGAGCAGCTGCAGGGGGCGGGTGAAGTCGTCGAGGGGGACGTCGCGCTCCTCGGGGTAGAGCGGGTCGTCGGCGATGGGGACGCCGAGGCCGTCGAGCTGGCAGCGCAGCTGGTGGGTGCGGCCGGTGCGCGGGGTCAGCCGGTAGAGCCCGAGCTGCTGGGGGCCGGTGGCGAGCAGCTCGACGAGCGTCTCGGCGTTGGGCTCGACGCCCTCGACCTCGCGGGCCTGGTGGGTGCCGTGCTCCTTGACGAGGTGGGTGCGCCGCACGAGCGGCAGCTCGAGGCCCGGGCGCACCGGGGCCACCGCGAGGTACTGCTTGGTCGCGAGCCCCTCGGCGAATACCCGTTGGTACGCCCCGCGCCAGCGCTGCTCGGTCGTGAACATCAGCACCCCGGCGGTGGGCCGGTCGAGCCGGTGCGCGGGCGCCAGCCGGTCGAGGCCGGTGAGCACCCGGGTGCGCGCGAGGGCGCTCTGCACGACGTGCCGGCCCCGCGGCATGGAGGCCATGTCGTGCGGCTTGTCGACGACGACGATGCGTTCGTCGCGGTGCAGCACGACGGGCTCCTCCGGGTGCGCCACCTCGTCCGGCAGGTCCCGGTGCGCCCAGACGGCCGCCTGCGGCACGAACGGGGCGTCGGCCGGCACGGGCGAGCCTGCGGCGTCGACGAACTCGCCCGCCGTGAGCATCCGGTCGACGTCGTCGGCGGTGAGGCCCGGCGTCAGCCGTTCGACGAGGTGGTCGCGCAGCGACGCCCACGGGCCGGCCTGCGGCATCCGGAAGCGCTGGGCGTCGACCCCGTGGCGGGGCGGCAGCGGGGAGGGTGGGATCGGTCCGCGCGCCACGTCAGGGGGTCCCCGCGGCGGGGTCGACGCGGACGACCTCGGTGTCGGCGCCGAGGAACCTGCCGTGGTCGCCCGCCGCGGCCTCCACCTCATGCCACCGTCGGGCCGACAGCCCGGCGAAGGGCTGCACCTCGAGGAGCACGCGGCCGCGCCTGGACACGCGTCGCCACGTGCCGGCGACCTCGCCGTCGACGACGAGGGTGGGCTTGAAGACCATGTTGCGGCCGGGCACGACGTCGGCGAGGTGCTCCGGCGGCAGCGAGACGTCACGGGACTTGTAGCCCAGCAGGATCTCGTCCCACTGCGGCAGCAGGTGCACGCCACCGGGACCGTCGGGGACCTCCCGGGCGTCGACGTGCGTCAGCCAGGTCTGACCGTCGAGCTGCTCGCGCACCAGCCGGTCTCCGACGAGCGCGAGGGCCTCACGGGTCAGCCCGAGGGGCTTGAGCAGCCAGCCGGCGAGGTCCTTCTCGGTGACCGGGCCGTGGCTGCGCACGTAGCGATCGGCCACCGTCGCCAGGCCTTCCTCGCGGGACACCTTGCGCGAGTGCGGAACCCACGAGTCGATGAGGACGAAGCTCGGCTGCTTGCCGATGAGCGGGCCCTGGCAGAGGAGGCCGCTCATGCAGTGGTGGCCGATGAGGTGGTAGCTGCGCTGGCCGGTCGGGTCGATGCCGTGCTCGACGAGCAGGGCCGCGACGTCGGGCCGGCTCATCGGCGTGCGCAGGTGCTCCTCGAAGAGCCGGCCGGAGAGCTCGACGTCGGCCTCGGTGAGCCCGAGCTGGGCGAAGCGCGTGGCGAGGGTCGTGCTGCGGGGTGCGGCGAGCAGCTCGCACATCCAGCGGGCGTCCTCTGCGGGCACCCAGTGGATCGTGCCGCGCATCGGCCAGGTGCGCACGACCTCGCGGTCGCGCACCGACTGCTCGACCTGCTCGAGGGTCAGGCCGGAGCGCACCCCGAGCGACCAGGCGCCGCTGCCGTAGTCCTGCGCCTGCAGCGCGCCGAGCGCCCGGGCCACGGCGCCGGCCGGCACCGGGGCGTCCGGCGTCCCGAGCCGCGGGTGCAGACCCAGGGCAGCCATCCGCGCCCGGCGCAGGCGCCGACGGTCGGCCGGGACCATCAGCTGAGGCAGGCGGGGCCGAGGAGGGCCTTGAGGTCGCCGAAGAGCGCGGAGGTGGCGTTGACCCGGAGCGAGTCGTCGAGCGACATGAGCACCGACCGACCGGGTTGGGTCAACTTGACCTGCACCTCCGTCGCGCCCGGGTGCTCGCCGAGCACCCGCTTGAGGCTCTCGGCCACGGCGGGGGTCGCCCGGCCGAGCGGCATGGTCAGCACGACCGGGCCGCGCGGACCCTCCTTGATGTCGGGGATCGTCAGCTCCTGCGCGAAGATCGAGATCGAGTCGTCGCGCGCGCTGACCCGACCCTTGACGGCGCACACGGTGTCCTGGGCGAGCATCGTGGAGTACGTCATGTACGCCGACGGGAAGAAGAGGCACTCGACGGCGCCGTCGAGGTCCTCGACCGTGGCGATGGCCCAGAGGTCGCCCTTCTTCGTCCGCTTGAGCTGCAGGCTCGTGATGAGTCCCGCCACCGTGACCGGTGTGCCGTCGGGCTTCGGGTCGTCGCCCATGAGCGCGGCGATCGAGGTGTCGGCGTGCGTGGCGAGGATGTGCTCGATGCCGAAGAGCGGGTGGTCGCTGACGTAGAGGCCGAGCATCTCGCGCTCGAAGGAGAGCAGGCTCGCCTTGTCCCACTCCAGCGTCGGCACGGGCGGCAGGCCGTCGAACGCGCCCGCACCCTGCTGGCCGTCCCCGCCGTCGGCGTCGTCGCCGAAGCTGCCGAAGAGGCTGTCCTGGCCGATCGCCTCCTGCTTCTTCACCTCGATGAGGGCGTCGATGTAGCGCTCGTGGACCTCGACCATGCCGCGGCGCGCCTCACCGAGGGAGTCGAACGCCCCACCCTTGATGAGCGACTCGATGGTCCGCTTGTTGCAGACGACGGCCGGCACCTTGGAGAGGAAGTCCTTGAACGAGGCGAAGGCGCCCTTCTCCTCGCGGGCCTTGATGATGGCCTGCACGACGGGCAGGCCGACGTTGCGGATCGCGGCGAGGCCGAAGCGGATGTCGGTGCCGACGGCGGCGAAGTTCGCGATCGACTCGTTGACGTCGGGCGGGAGCACCTTGATGCCCATGTGCCGGCACTCGTTGAGGTAGAGCGCCGACTTGTCCTTGTCGTCGCGCACGCTCGTCAGCAGCGCCGCCATGTACTCGGCGGGGTAGTTGGCCTTGAGGTAGGCCGTCCAGTAGGACACGAGGCCGTATGCCGCCGTGTGCGCCTTGTTGAACGCGTAGTCCGAGAACGGCACGAGCACGCCCCAGAGCGCGGCGATCGAGCCCTCGTTGAAGCCCTGCGACTTCATGCCCTCGGAGAAGGGGACGTACTCGGCGTCGAGCACCTCCTTCTTCTTCTTGCCCATGGCGCGACGGAGCAGGTCGGCGTTGCCGAGCGTGTAGCCGGCGAGCTTCTGGGCGATCTCCATGACCTGCTCCTGGTAGATGACCAGGCCGTAGGTCATCCCGAGGATCGGGTCGAGGGCCTCGATCATCTCCTGCTGGAGCTTGCCCTTCAGCTGCGGGTCGAGCGGGATGAGCTCCTGCTTGCCGTTCTTGCGCAGCGCGAAGTTGGTGTGGGCGTTGACGCCCATCGGGCCCGGGCGGTAGAGCGCGAGGGCGGCCGAGATGTCCTCGAAGTTGTCGGGCTGCATGAGCCGCAGCAGCGCCCGCATGCCGCCACCGTCGAGCTGGAAGACGCCGAGGGTGTCGCCGCGGCCCAGCAGGGCGTAGGTGGCCGGGTCGCTCATGTCCTTCGACAGGGCGTCGAGGTCGATGTCCTCGTCGCGGTTGAGCTTGATGTTCTCGATGGCGTCGTCGAGGATCGTGAGGTTGCGCAGCCCGAGGAAGTCCATCTTGACGAGGCCGAGCGACTCGCAGCTGGGGTAGTCGAACTGCGTGATGATCTGGCCGTCCTGCAGGCGGCGCATGATCGGGATGACGTCGACGAGCGGCTCGCTGCTCATGATGACGCCGGCGGCGTGCACGCCCCACTGGCGCTTCAGGCCCTCGAGGCCGAGGGCGGTCGCGACGACCTCGCGGGCCTGCGGGTCCTCGTCGTGGACCGCACGGAAGTCGACCGCCTCGTTGTAGCGCTTCGACTCCGGCTTGAAGACGTCGGCGAGCGGCATGCCCTTGCCCATGACGTCGGGCGGCATGGCCTTGGTCAGCTTCTCGCCCATGGCGAACGGGTGGCCGAGCACGCGGCTCGCGTCCTTGAGGGCCTGCTTGGCCTTGATCGTGCCGTAGGTGACGATCTGGGCGACGCGCTCCTCGCCGTACTTCTCCGTGACGTAGCGGATCACCTCACCGCGGCGGCGCTCGTCGAAGTCGACGTCGAAGTCGGGCATCGACATGCGCTCCGGGTTGAGGAAGCGCTCGAAGATGAGGCCGTGCGGCACCGGGTCGAGGTCGGTGATGCCCATCGCGTAGGCGCACATCGAGCCGGCACCCGAGCCACGGCCCGGGCCCACGCGGATGCCGTTGCGCTTGGCCCAGTTGATGAAGTCGGCGACGACGAGGAAGTAGCCCGGGTAGCCCTTGGAGACGATGACGTCCTCCTCGAAGGCCGCCTGCTTGCGGGCGTAGTCCGGCACCCCCTCGGGGAAGCGCCGCTGCAGGCCGGTCTCGACCTCCTTGATGAACCACGACGTCTCGTTCTCGCCCTCGGGGCAGGGGAACCGCGGCATGAAGCGGCCCTCGCCCTCGGTGAAGGAGACCTCGCAGCGCTCGGCGATGAGCAGCGTGTTGTCGCACGCCTCGGGCAGCTCGCGCCACAGGTGGCGCATCTCCTGGGCGGACTTGAGGTAGAAGTCGTCGGCGTCGAACTTGAACCGGTTGGGGTCCATCAGGGTCGAGCCGGACTGCACGCAGAGCAGCGCCGCGTGCGCCTTGGCGTCCTCGGCGCGCGTGTAGTGCAGGTCGTTCGTCGCCAGGAGCGGCAGCTTGAGGTCGCGCGCGAGGCGGATGAGGTCCTTCTGGGTGCGCCGCTCGATGTCGAGGCCGTGGTCCATCAGCTCGACGTAGACGTTCTCGTTGCCGAAGATGTCGCGCAGCTCGCCGGCCACCTCGCGGGCCTCGTCGTACATCCCGAAGCGCAGCTTGGTCTGAATCTCGCTCGACGGGCAGCCGGTCGTGACGATGAGGCCCTTGCCGTAGGTGCCGAGCAGGTCGCGGTCGATGCGGGGCCACTTCGTGTACACCTGGTCGAGCGAGGCGATCGAGCTCATCCGGAAGAGGTTGTGCATCCCCTCGTTGTTCTCGGCGAGCATCGTCATGTGCGTGTAGGCGCCGCTGCCCGAGACGTCGTCGCGGCCGCCGTCGCCCCAGCTGACCTTGGTGCGGTCGGTGCGGTGGGTGCCGGGTGTGATGTAGGCCTCGACGCCGATGATCGGCTTGACCCCGGTGCCCTGCGCCTTCTTCCAGAACTCGTAGGCGCCGAAGACGTAGCCGTGGTCGGTGGTCGCGAGCGCCGGCATCCCCATCCGCGCCGCCTCGCTGAAGAGGTCGCCGATGCGCGCCGCGCCGTCGAGCATGGAGTACTCCGTGTGCACGTGGAGGTGCACGAAGTTCGGGTCGTTGCGCGGGGCGGTGGAGGTCGACATCGTGGACGAGTCTAAGCCTCGCCGACGACACCTCCGCGCGTGTCGCGGCCGGTGTCGATGGGCCCGGTCCCCCGGCGGGCGCGCGACGGTCCCCGGCGCCGGGGCCGGGGACCGTCGTCGGCGTGCGAGGTGGGGTCAGAGGGTCCCGATGATGTCGAGCGCCCGCTGGAGGTCCTCCGGGTAGGGGCTCTCGAAGTGGACGTACTCCCCCGTCCCCGGGTGCTCGAAGCCGAGACCGACGGCGTGCAACCACTGCCGGTCCAGCTTGAGCCTGGCCGCGAGCTTGGGGTCGGCGCCGTAGGTGGGGTCGCCGCAGCACGGGTGGTGCAGGGCCGCGAAGTGCACCCGGATCTGGTGGGTGCGCCCGGTCTCGAGGTGGATGTCGAGCAGGCTCGCGTAGCGGAACGCCTCGATGACCTCGTAGTGCGTGACCGACGGCTTGCCGCTCTTCATGACCGCGAACTTGTAGTCGTGGCCGGGGTGGCGGCCGATCGGTGCGTCGACGGTGCCGACGACCGGATCGGGCAGGCCCTGCACGAGGGCGTGGTACTTCTTGTCCACGGTGCGGCTGCGGAAGGCCTGCTTGAGGCGGGAGTACGCGTACTCGCTCTTCGCGACGACCATGAGGCCCGACGTGCCGACGTCGAGCCGGCTGACGATGCCCTGGCGCTCGGGCGCGCCGGAGGTCGAGATGCGGTAGCCCGCGGCTGCGAGACCTGACACGACGTCCGGCCCGACCCAGCCGACGCTCGGGTGCGCGGCGACCCCCACGGGCTTGTCGACGACGACGATGTCGTCGTCGTCGTGCACGATCGTCATGCCGGGGACCGGCTGGGCGATGACGGCGAGGCCGGGGCTCTCGTCGGCGCGCGGCAGCGACACCTCGAGCATCGCGCCGGCGTTGAGCCGCTCGGACTTGCCGACCGACCTGCCGTCGAGCACGACGTGCCCGTCGGCCGCGAGGTCGGCGGCCTTGGTGCGCGAGACGCCG
The DNA here is from genome assembly GCF_039542985.1 of Terrabacter aeriphilus. NCBI lineage: Bacteria > Bacillati > Actinomycetota > Actinomycetes > Micrococcales > Intrasporangiaceae > Terrabacter > Terrabacter aeriphilus. The sequence continues at coordinate 217,765 of NZ_BAABIW010000020.1, read as the reverse complement.
AAGAGGCGGGCCACGCCGGCGTCGACGCGCTCCCCCTCGAGGCCGTCGGGGACGAGGACGGTGCGGACGTCAGGCATCGTCGGCCCCCTTGCCGTCGCGGCGACCGTCGACCCCGACACCGCGCAGCGAGAGCACGACGATGAGCGCGGCCGCGGACACGATCCAGATGTCGGCGACGTTGCCGATGAAGACCTGGTAGTCGATGAAGTCGACGACGTGGCCCTGTCCGCCGCCCGGCGGCCGGACGAAGCGGTCGGTGAGGTTGCCGACGGCTGCGCCGAGGAGCAGCCCGAGGGCGATGGCCCACGCCGTCGACCCGAGCTGGCGGGCGACGACGACGATGGCGACGAGGACGGCCAGCGCGATGCCGGTCATGATCCACGTGTTGCCGGCGCCGAGCGAGAGCGCAGCACCCGGGTTGCCGATGAGCTTGAACCGGATGAGGTCTCCGATGAAGGGGCGGGAGGCGCCGTCCGCGAGGACGTCCAGGGCGACCTGCTTGGTCAGCTGGTCGCTCAGGTAGGCGAGCACCGCGACGACGGCGAGCAGACCGAAGAGCCGCCGACGCCGCTGCGGGGTCGTGCGGCTCCGGTCGGCGCTGCTCGGGCTCTCGGTCACGCTGCTGTCGATCGGGGGGTCAGGTGGGGTGTCGGTGGTGGACACGCCGTCGACGCCCGCTGGGGGCGTCGGCGCGGCGTGAGTGGGCTTCAGTGGCGGTCCTGCTTGGCTTGGCATGTCATGCACAGGGTCGCACGAGGACGGGCCTGCAGTCGAAGTTTGCCGATCGGGTTGCCGCAGTTCTCGCAGATGCCGTAGGTGCCGGCCTCGAGCTGCTCGAGGGCGTGCTCGGCCTGGCGCAGGCTCGCGCGGGCGTTGGCGGCCACGGAGATCTCGTGCTCGCGCTCGGCCGTCTTGGCGCCGGCGTCGGCCTGGTCGTCGCCGGCCCCGTCGCCGGAGGCGCGCAGCAGGTCGTCGAGCTCGTCCTCGGCGAGCTTGAGCTCCACGCGGTGCTGCTCGATCTCCTCGAGCAGGACCCCGCGCACCTCGCGGATCTCCTCCTCGTTCCAGGGGCTCTCGTCGTCCTTGACCCGCAGCTGCTCCGCGATCTTGCGGGCGCTCGTCTTCGTGGCGGTCGTGCGCGCGGTCGTCTTCTTCGCGGTGCTGCGCGGACCTGCGGTGGAGCTCGTCGTCACTGCTGCCTTCTTCGTGGGTCGTGCCGTCGTGGTCTGGGCGGCGGTCTTCGCCGGAGCCTTCGTCGCAGCCTTGGTCGCGGTCTTCGCCGGAGCCTTCGTCGCAGCCTTGGTCGCGGTCTTCGCCGGAGCCTTCGTCGAAGCCTTGGTCGCGGTCTTCGTCGCGGTCTTGGGCGCGGTCTTGGTCGCAGCCTTCGTCGCGGTCTTGGGCGCGGACTTGGTCGCAGCCTTCGTCGCGGTCTTCGTAGCCGTCTTCGCGGGGGCCTTCGTCGCGGTCTTCGCGGGGGCCTTCGTCGCGGCCCTCGTCGCGGTCTTCGTCGCGGTCTTCGCGGGGGCCTTGGTCGCGGTCTTGGTCGCAGCCTTCGCCGCCGTCTTCGTGGCAGCCTTCGCCGCGCTCTTCGCCGGGGCCTGGGCCGTGGTCCGGGTCGCGGTCTTCGTCGCGGTCGCCGTCCCGGCCGAGCGCGCACCGGACCGCTTCGTCGCGGCCGCAGCCGTCTTCTTCGCCGCCATCAGACCCTCCGTCGCTCAAGCCGTCGACGCTGACAAGTGGGGCTGACAATAAGCCCCGAGCCGCCCTTCCACAAACGCGAAACGCACACCGGGACGAAGGTCACGAGAACGTGTCACGCGACCGCCTCCCCCCAGCACGTGCGACGGCCGCCCGGGATCTCTCCCGGACGGCCGTCCCGTGGGTCGTGCTCGGCCTCTCAGCCCTGGTCGCCCTCGCCCGCACCGGCGTGCGCCGGGTCCTGGACGCTCGTGTCGAGGTCGTGCAGCTGGCCCTCGATGTAGGACTTGAGGTTGGCGCGGTAGTTCTTCTCGAAGCCGCGCAGCTCCTCGATCTTCCGGTCGAGCAGGCTCTTGCTCTTGTCGAGCTCCTCGAGCACCGCAGCCTTCTTCTGCTGGGCCTCGGCGACCATGCCGGTCGCGCGCTCGCGAGCCTCGGTCAGCATCTCGTCGCGCTTGGCGGACGCCTCGGCGAGCATCTGGTCGCGCTGCGAGGTGGCCTCGGCGATCATCTGGTCGCGCTGGGCGTTGGCCTCGGCGATCATCTGGTCACGCTCGGCGACCGCGGCCGCCGAGAGCTGCTCGGCCTGCGCGCTCGCCTCGTTGTGGCGGGCCTGGCCGGTGCTCAGCAGCTCGTCGTGACGGGCCTGCGCCGCGTCGATGAGCTCGCGGTGACGGGCCTCGGCCTCGGCGACGAGCTCGTCGCGGCGGGCCTCGCCCGCGGCCACGTGCTCGTCGTGCAGCCGCTGCGCGAGCGCGATGACGCCGGCGGCGTCCATCTGGCCCACGGGCGCGGCAGCGGCCTGCTGCTCGGCCGCGACGGCCGGCTGCCCGGCCTGCTCGTCGGAGGCCGTGCGCTTCGAGTCCTTGGCGGCCTGCTCAGCACCAGCCTGGTGCTGGGCGGCCTCGTCGCGGGCCCGCTCGGCCTCGGCCGTCGCGGCCTCGGCGTCGGCCTGCGCCTTGGCGGCGGCCTCCTGCGCGGCCTGCGCCTCCTGCTGCGCCTTCTTCAGCTGCGCCTCGGCGTCGGCGACCTTCGTGCTCAGCTCGTTGAGCTTGGCCTGCGCGTCGTCGAGCGCCTGCGAGTCGACGGCGGACTTCGCGGCCACCTCCGCGCGCTCGGCCTCGGCCTTGGCGCGCTCGATGCGCTCCTGGGCCGCGCGCTCGGCGTTCTCGGCGTCGGCCTTGGCCTTGGCGGCGCGGTCGGCGGCAGCCTTGAGGGCGCGCTCGGCGTCCTGGATCTTGGCCGTCAGACCGCCGAGCTTGGCGTCGTCGCCGGGTCGGCCGACCGCGGGCATGGCGGCCGTGGCGCCCTCGGCGCGCACCGCCGTCTGGTTCTTGCTCGCGCGGCAGTCGTTCAGCTGCTTGAGGTAGTCGTCGCGCTGCTCGATGAGCGAGCGCATCTCCGCCACGATCTCGTCGAGGAAGTCGTCGACGTCGCGCTCCTCGTAGCCACGACGGAACTGCGTGGTCTGGAAGTGCTTGTTGAGCACCTGTTCAGGCGTAAGCGCCATGTGTCACCTCATACGGACGTAGTGGGTCGGGCCCAACGCTATCGGGCGTTGCGGTCACGCCACAAAGGCGCACCACCTCGACACCGGTCCTATCACCCTTCGCCCCCGGGTTCGACCCGAGAGGGCTCCGGGCGACGGCCGGGTCAGAAGTAGTTCGGCACGTTGAGCGCGAGCGAGGTCAGCAGCATGAGCACGAGGAAGCTGAGGTCCAGGCGCACCCCGCCGAGGTTCGGCGACGGGATGACCTTGCGCAGGGCCCGCAGCGGCGGGTCGGTGACCGTGTAGATCGCCTCCGCCAGCACGAGCACGACACCCGTCGGGTGCCACGAGCGCGCCAGCACCTGCACCCAGTCGATGACGAAGCGACCGATGAGGGCGATGAAGAAGGTGAAGACGATCACGCCGTAGATCGTCCAGAACGCGTCCATGTCGGTCAGTGTCCCTGATGGCCGGGCACGAACGGGAATCGGGGTCACGATCGAGGCTCGACCGTGACCCCGCGCCGTGCGTGCGGTCGAGGAGCCCGGCGACCGGGCCCTCGGTGGTCAGCTCTGGTTGAAGAAGCCGCGGGCGGCCGCGGCCGGGGCCTCCGGCTCGTCGGCGGAGATCTCGACGTGGGCCGGCGAGAGCAGGAACACCTTGGAGGTGACGCGCTCGATCGTGCCGTGCAGGCCGAACACGAGGCCCGCGGCGAAGTCGACGAGACGCTTGGCGTCGGCGTCGTCCATGTCGCTGAGGTTCATGATGACCGGAACCTGGTCGCGGAACCACTCGCCGATGTTCTTGGCCTCGTTGTAGGTCCGCGGGTGGATCGTCGTGATCCGGTTGAGCGAGCCGACCTCGACGTCGCGCACGACGGCGGCGACGGGCCGCTTGGTGGGCAGCGGGGTCACGGCAGCGGTGTGCCCGGACTCGTCGTCGAAGCGCTCGGACTCGTCGTAGGCGTCGTAGTCGTCGTAACGGTCATGACGCTGGTCCTCCTCGCTCAGTCCGAGGTACACCATCGTCTTGCGCAGTGCCCCTGCCATGGCCAACTCCCAAACGTGTTGATTGTGTTCGCGAGCGACGTTACAGAAGGGACGGGCGCGAGCCGAGGATTGCCGTGCCGACACGCAGGTGTGTCGCCCCGTGGCGCAGCGCGGCCTCGAGGTCGCCGCTCATGCCGGCCGACACCCAGCCCGCGCCGGGGTGCCGAGCCCGTATGCCGTCGGCGACCTCGCGCAGCCGCGCGAAGGCCGCGTCGGGGTCGGCCCCGAGCGGCGCGACGGCCATTACGCCCCTGAGGGTGAGCCGCTCCGCGCCGGCCACCGTCTCGGCGAGGTCGTCGACCTGCTCCACGGTCACGCCGCCGCGCGAGGTGTCGCCGTCGAGGCTGACCTGCAGCAGCACGTCGAGGCGCCGGTCGGCCTGGTGCGCACCCCTGTCGAGGGCGCGCACGAGCTTGACCCGGTCGACCGACTGCACGACGTCGGCGTAGGCCGCGACGTGCGACGCTTTGTTCGTCTGCAGCTGGCCGATGAAGTGGAGGGTCAGCGGGTCCCCGCCCGGCTCGCCCAGCACCCGGCGCACCTCGGCGAACTTCTCCCCCGCCTCCTGGTCGCGGTTCTCTCCGAAGTCGCGCACACCGAGCTCGTGCAGCGACAGCACGTCGGCGGCCGGGAAGTACTTCGTCACGACGACGAGGGTGACCTCGTCGGGGTCGCGACCGGCCAGCTCGCAGCCCCGCGCGATGCGTTCGCGCACGGCCGACAGCGCGGCCCGCAGCTGCTGCGCGCGCTCGTCCCCGCGCTCGTCGGAGGGGTCGTCCCGCAGGCCGGTCACGCGGCCACCTCCCGACGCACGACGACGCCCGCGAAGCGGCCCGTGCGCCCGTCGCGACGGTAGGAGTAGAGGTCGTCGCTCTCGCGGGTGCAGCCCGCCACCCACTCGACCCGGGCACCGGCGGCCACGAGCTGCTCGACGACGCCGGCCGCGACGTCGATGGCCGGCGTGCCGGTCCAGGAGCGGGCGGCCGCGGCAGGCGCTGCGGCGGCGGCTGCGGCGCTCATGGCCGCCGGCACCTCGTAGCACCGGCCGCACACCGACGGCCCGACCGTGGCGGACAGGGTCCGCGCCCCGAGCTCGCGCATCGCGGCGACGGCCGCGGGCACGACGCCCGCCAGCAGGCCCGGTCGGCCCGCGTGCACCGCGCCGACCACGCCGGCGTCGTCGTCGTGCAGCAGCACCGGCACGCAGTCGGCCACGAGCACCGCGAGGGCCAGGCCGGGCCGGCGGGTGACGATGGCGTCGGCCGCCGGCGGCTCGCCGGCCCAGGGGCCGGTGACCTCGACGACCTCCGCACCGTGCACCTGGTCCATGAAGAGCAGTCGCTCGCGGGTCACGCCGAGCTCGCCCGCCAGCGCCTCGCGGTTGGCCTCGACGTCACCGGGGTCGTCGCCGACGTGACCGCCGAGGTTGAGGCCGGCATACGGCTCGCGACCGCGGGCGGCGGACCGCCCGGTGAAGCCGAGCTCGACGGGTGGCGGGCCCGCCGGGGAGGTGGAGCGCCAGTAGAACACGCCCTCAATCTACGGCGAACGGCCCCGGACGCACGCGCCGCCCCTGCCCGGACGGGCAGGGGCGGCGCGTGGGGCGTCTCCTACTTGAGGAAGTCGGGGACGTCGAGGTCGTCACCCTCGTCGAAGGTCACCTGGCGCGGCGGCTGCGCGGCCGGGGGCTGCTGCGGCTGGGCCGCCTGGGCCGGCTGGGGGGCCGACTGCTGGGTCGGCAGCTGCTGCGGCACCTGCGGAGCGGCCGGAGCCTGCGCGTGGCCGTTCGACTGCTGCTGAGCCGGCTGCGGGGCCGGGGCGGCCGGGCGCTGCTGCGCCTGCTGCGCCCGCCCGCTGACGGTGCCGAGACCGCGGTCGTCGTGGCGCTGGCTCGGGCCGCCCCCGTCGAAGCCGGCGGCGATGACGGTGACGCGCACCTCGTCGCCGAGGGCGTCGTCGATGACCGCGCCGAAGATGATGTTCGCCTCGGGGTGCGCGGCTTCCTGCACGAGGCGCGCGGCCTCGTTGATCTCGAAGAGGCCGAGGTCCGAGCCACCCTGGACCGAGAGCAGCACGCCGTGCGCACCGTCGATCGAGGCCTCGAGCAGCGGGCTGCTGATGGCCAGCTCGGCGGCCTGCACCGCACGGTCCTCGCCACGGGCCGAGCCGATGCCCATCAGGGCCGAGCCGGCACCCTGCATGACCGACTTGACGTCGGCGAAGTCGAGGTTGATGAGGCCGGGCGTCGTGATGAGGTCGGTGATGCCCTGCACGCCCGAGAGGAGCACCTGGTCGGCCGAGCGGAACGCGTCCATCATCGAGACGTTGCGGTCGCTGATCGAGAGCAGCCGGTCGTTCGGGATGACGATCAGGGTGTCGACCTCCTCGCGGAGGCTGCCGATGCCCGACTCGGCCTGGTTGGCGCGGCGCCGACCCTCGAAGGTGAACGGACGCGTGACGACGCCGATGGTGAGGGCGCCGAGCTGGCGGGCGATCCGCGCGACGACGGGCGCGCCGCCCGTGCCGGTGCCGCCGCCCTCGCCGGCCGTGACGAAGACCATGTCGGCCCCCTTGAGGACCTCCTCGATCTCCTCGGCGTGGTCCTCCGCCGCCTTCTTGCCGACCTCGGGGTCCGCGCCCGCGCCGAGGCCACGCGTGAGCTCGCGGCCGACGTCGAGCTTGACGTCCGCGTCGCTCATGAGCAGCGCCTGGGCGTCGGTGTTGATGGCGATGAACTCGACGCCCTTGAGGCCGACCTCGATCATGCGGTTGATGGCATTGACGCCGCCGCCGCCGATGCCGACGACCTTGATGACGGCCAAGTAGTTCTGCGGTGCTGCTGCCACGAGTGTGGGCCTTCCTGACTGGTGCTGCCGGTGCTGCCGAGGTTCGGCGGGGACGAGCTGGCTGGTGGGTCCGACCCGGGGCCGGGAGGACGGTCCGCGCCGCGACCGCAAGCCTCAACCTTAAACGTCCACGTAAAGGTTACAGTTTGGTCACGAACCGGTGCCCTGACGGTATGACGTGGCGCAGGGGCGATCAACCCAAGACGCGGCGTGTCGCCACCCCGGTCGAGCGATTTCGTGGGAGAGCGCCCCAGCAGCCTCTCCTGCACCACCGGTCACACGCTCCCGCACCACTGTCCCATGCCGCGGGACCCCGCCGTGACGCGTCAGCGGGTGACGGGCGAGGTGGGCACGCTGACGTCGATGGTGGAGCCGGGCTCGGGCAGCAGCAGGCGGACGAGGTCGGCCTTGCGCTGCCCGTCCGCCGCGCCGCCCCACACGACGGTCTTGCGCTTCTCCCCCTTCGCCTTGACGGTGAAGGAGACCTGGTCGGCCGTCGACACCGACACGTCGGCGACGTCGCCGCGCAGCGACGGCTCGAGCGAGCCCAGCGCCGACAGCGCGGCTGCGACCCCCGCCCCGGTGACCTGCGCGGCCCCCGAGCTGACGAGGGGCACGCCGGCCGGCGCGGCCGCGACGGTGCGGAACGCGAAGCCGTCCCGATCCACGACGTCAACCTCACCTCGAGGGTTACGCACCGCGAGGACGGCCACCCGTGGCGTCAGCTCGATGACGACGGTGTCGGGCAGGCTGCGGGTCACGGTGACCGAGTGCCAGGCCCGGTCGGCCACGAGTCGGGCGAGCACCTCGTCGGTGTCGACGCGCAGGAGCGGCTCGCCCAGCGGCACCCGGGCGACCGAGCGCACCTGGGCCGCCGAGGCCGCCGGGACCCCGCGCACCTCGACGACGCTGACGGTCAGCACGCCGCTGAACCAGCCCAGCCAGGCCAGCAGGCCGGCGAGCAGCAGCACGCCGACGAGCAGCCAGGCGAGCAGGCGCGAGCGACGGCGCACGGCCGCCGCCCGGCGCTCGAAGCGTGCGCGAGAGGAGGCGAGCCCGGTGCCGGCCACGCGGCGCCGGCTCGTGCCGCGCTCGATCGTCACGCGGCCCCACCCCCGAGCAGGCGCAGGATCTCGGGGCCGACCATCGTGACGTCACCGGCGCCGACCGTCAGGACGAGGTCGCCGGGCCGGGCGATCCCGGCGACGACGGGCGCGACCTCCGACCACGAGGGGACGTAGCGCACGTCGACCTCGGGCCGGGCGGCGAGCACGGCGTCGGCGACGAGGCGCCCGGAGACCCCCGGCTCGGGGTCCTCGCGGGCGGCGTAGACGTCCATGACGACCACGACGTCGGCGGGCGACAGCCCGGCGCCCAGCTCGACGGCGAAGTCGCGGGTGCGGCTGTAGAGGTGCGGCTGGAAGACGACGACGAGCCGTCCGGCGTCGCCGACGAGGTCCTTCGCCGTCTCGACGACGGCCGCCACCTTGCCGGCGTTGTGGGCGTAGTCGTCGACGACGACGACGCCACCCGCCTCCCCCTTGGGCTCGAACCGCCGGCGCGTGCCGGTGAACGACGCGAGGCCGGCCAGCACACCCTCGGGGGCCTGGCCGAGCCCGTGCACGGCGGCGACGTAGGCGGCGGCGGCGTTGAGGGCGTTGTGCCGGCCCGGGACGCCCAGCACCATCCGGTGCGACCGGCCGCCGTCGACGAGCACCACCGACGAGGTGACGCCGTCGTGCCGGTGCCCGCTCAGCACGACGTCGGCGCCGGCGTCGAAGCCGTAGGTCAGGACCGTCCGGCCGGCGGCCCGCGCGCGCTCGGCGAGGCGGACGGCGCCGGCGTCGTCGGCACACGTCACGAGCAGTCCGTCCGGGCGGATCGTGCGCACGAACGCGTCGTACGCCGCCTCCACAACCTTAAAGCTCGAGTAGAAGTCGAGGTGGTCGGGCTGGACGTTCGTGACGATCGCGACCTCGGGGGCGTAGACGACGAACGAGCCGTCGCTCTCGTCGGCCTCGACGACGAAGATCTCGTCGGCGCCGTCGTGCGCGTTCGTGCCGTGCTTGGCCAGCTCCCCGCCCACCGCGAACGAGGGGTCGAGGCCACAGCCCTGCAGCGCCACGGTGAGCATCGAGGTCGTCGTCGTCTTGCCGTTCGCACCGGCCACGGCCACGGGTCGACGGCCCTGCATCAACGCGGCCAGACCCTGGGCCCGGTGCAGCACCGGGACACCGCGCTCGCGCGCGGCGACGAGCTCGACGTTGTCGTCACGGATCGAGCTGCTCATGACGACGGCGTCCGCGCGCTCCTGGTGGCCCTCGTGGAAGCCGACCCAGACGCCGGCCCCCTCGCTCTCGAGGGCCTTGAGGACGGGCACGTCCTTGGCGTCGCTGCCGGTGACGCGGATGCCGCGCGCGAGCATGATGCGGGCCACGCCCGACATGCCCGCGCCGCCGATGGCGAGGAAGTGCACCCGCCCGAGGTCGGCGACGTCGGGCACCGGTGCGGTGAAGTCGAAGCGGGCCGCGGCGAAGGGGTCCTCCACGGTCGGGGTGCGGTCGCGCGCGGTCACGAGCGGCCCCTGCCGTGCGCGGCTGCGGCGTCGACGAGGTCGGCGAGCCGCTCGTCGGCCGCCGGCTCCCCGAGGGCCCGGGCGGCGGCGGCCATCTCGGCGAGCCTCGGCGCGTCGGTCGCGAGCCGCACCAGCTCGGCGTCGACCCACTCCGGCGTCAGGGCGGCGTCGTCGACGACGAGCCCTCCGCCGACGGCCACGACGTCGGCCACGTTGAGCCGCTGCTCGCCGTTGCCGATCGGCAGCGGCACGTAGACGGCCGGCAGACCGACCGCCGTCAGCTCGCACACGGTGTTGGCACCGGCGCGGGCGACGACGAGGTCGGCGGCGGCATACGCGAGCTCCATGCGGTCGAGGTAGGGAACGACGACGTAGGGCGCGCCGCCCTGCGGCACCTCGGCGACGAACTCCTTGCCGAGGCCCGTCACGTGCAGCACCTGGATGCCGGCGGCGCTCAGCTGCGCCACGCGTGCGGCGAACGCCTCGTTGAGCCGCTGGGCGCCGAGCGAGCCGCCGGTCACGAGCACGGTCGGGAGGCCGTCGCGCAGACCGAGCTGCGTCAGCGCCTCGGGGCGCGTCGCGGCGCGGTCGAGGGTGGCCACGGCGCGGCGCAGCGGCATGCCGACGCGCTGGGCGCCGCGCAACGAGGTGCTGGAGAAGGTCGTCGCGACGGCCTGCGCCCACCGGGCACCGAGGCGGTTCGCCAGGCCCGGCCGGGCGTTCTGCTCGTGGATGACGACGGGCACGCCGCGCCGACGGGCCGCGAGGTAGGCGGGCGTGCTGACGTAGCCGCCGAAGCCCACGACGACGTCGGCGCCCGTCTCGTCGATCGCGGCGCCGGCTGCGTCGATCGCCGCCTTGAGCCGTCGCGGGAGGCGCAGCAGGTCGGCGCTCGGGCGTCGCGGGAGCGGCACCTTGGGCACGACGCGCAGCTCGAGGCCGTGGGCGGGCACGAGGCGCGCCTCGAGGCCCTCCTGCGTGCCGAGCGCCGTCACCCGCAGGTCGGGGTGGCGACGGCGCAGCGCGTCGGCGAGGGAGAGGAGCGGCGACACGTGGCCGGCACTGCCTCCTCCGGCGAGCAGGACGGAGGTGGGTGCGGACAGGACGATCACCGGCTTCTGCGAGGGTGCGGGGCGGAGCGGACGCGTGAGGGCAGCACGGCCAGCGACCGACGGATCATGCTCGGGCGCGCGTCGAGCAGGGCCTTGCAGCCCGGCTCGTGGCGCGCGAACGACAGCAGGATGCCGAGGGCCACGAGGGTCGTGACGAGCGAGGACCCACCGGCTGAGACGAGCGGGAGCGGCACGCCGATGACCGGGAAGAGCCCGATGACCGCGCCGATGTTGATGATGGCCTGGCCGAGCAGCCACGCCATGATGCCCGCGCCCGCGATCCGCACGAAGCGGTCCTGGGTGCGGCTGACGAGCCGGAAGCAGGCCCAGGCGAGCACGCCGAAGAGGAGCAGCACCATGAGGGTGCCGGGCAGGCCCAGCTCCTCGCCGATGATGGCGAAGATGAAGTCGTTGTGGGCCTCGGAGAGCCACTCCCACTTCTCCTTGGAGGCGCCGAGGCCGACGCCCCACCAGCCGCCGTCGGCGAGGGCGTAGAGGCCGTGGACCGACTGGCCGCACCAGCCGTCGGGGTCGGCGTTGCACGCCGGGTTGAGCCAGTTCGAGATGCGGCTCGTGCGGTTGCTGCTGCCCGTCACCATGAGCGCCACCCCGACCGCCGCGAGCGCCCCGCCCATGGCGAAGATCTTCATCGGTGCACCGGCGACGAGCAGCACGGCCGCGACGATGACGAGCACGACGATGGCGGTGCCGAGGTCGTGGCCGGCGAGGATGAGGCCGAGCACGATGGTGCTGATCGGCACGAGGTAGGGCAGCACGACGTGCAGCAGGTGGGCGACGTGGGCCGACTTGTTGGCGAAGATGACCGCCCCGACGAGCACGAGGCCCACCTTGGCGAACTCCGCCGGCTGGAACTGCAGCGGCCCGATGGCGAGCCAGTTGCGGTTGCCGTTGACGCTGCGGCCGAACGGGATGACGGCGGCGAGCAGCAGCACCGACACGACGATGGTCGGGAACGCGAGCCGCTTCCACCACCGCACGTCGAGCCGGCTCGCCACGAACGCCGCGGCCCCGCCGACGAGGGCGAAGGCCAGCTGGCGCACGAAGACGGCGTAGGAGGCCTCGTCGGCGATGAGCGCCTCGACGCTCGAGGCGGAGAAGACCATGACGAGCCCGAAGACGACGAGCGTGCAGGTCGTGCCGAGGATGAGGTAGTAGGTCGTGAGCGGCGACTCGAGCCTGCCGATGACGGGCAGCGCCCGCCCCTCGGTGGCGGTGGTCGCCGTCCCGCCAGCAGTGGTCGTGCTCACTCCTGCCTCACTCCAGCCCTCACTCCAACCCTCCGTGTGCCTCCTGGTGCCGCCGGACCGCCTCCTCGAAGGCGTCGCCCCGGGCCCCGTAGCCCTCGAACATGTCCATCGACGCGGCGGCCGGCGCGAGGAGCACGACGTCGCCCGGCTGGGCGAGGCCTGCCGCCTCCCGGACGACGCGGTCCATGACCCCAGTGTCGGTCTCGGAGAGGTCGACGACCGGGACATCCGGGGCGTGTCGGGAAAGGGCCTGCGCGATCTGGTCGCGGTCGGCGCCGAGGAGCACGACGCCCCGCAGGCGCGAGGCCATCTCCTCGACGAGGCCGTCGACGTCGGCGCCCTTGAGCAGGCCGCCCGCGATCCACACGACCGAGTCGAACGAGCGGATGGCGGCCGCGGCCGCGTGCGGGTTCGTCGCCTTGGAGTCGTTGACGAACCGGACGCCGCGCACCGTCGCGATCTCGGCCACCCGGTGCCGGTCGGGGCGGAAGGCGCGCAGCCCGTCGCGGACGGCGATCGGGCCGACGCCGTAGGCGCGCGCCAGGGCGGCGGCGGCGAGGGCGTTGGCGACGTAGTGCGGGGCCACCGAGGGCGCGTCGCCCCGCAGGTCGGCGATGGTGCACAGCTCGGCCGCCGACCGCTGGCGCTGCTCGATGAAGGCGCGGTCGCAGAGCACGTCCTCGACGACCCCGAGCATCGAGGGAGCCGGGATGCCGGTCGTGAAGCCGACCGCGCGGCACCCCTCGACGACGTCGGCCTCCATGACGAGCTGCTCGGTCTGGAGGTCGCCGACGTTGTAGACGCACGCGAGGTGGGTGTTCTCGTAGATCTTGCCCTTGGCGCGCAGGTACTCCGCGTAGCTGCCGTGCCAGTCGATGTGGTCGGGCGCGACGTTGAGCACCGCCGACGCCACGGCCGAGATCGAGCGCTGCCAGTGCAGCTGGAAGCTCGAGAGCTCGACGGCGAGCACGTCGTAGGGCTCGGGGTGCAGCACGGCCTCGAGCAGCGGGGTGCCGATGTTGCCGGCGGCGGTGGCCCGCAGGCCGGCGTGCTGCAGGATCGAGGCGAGCATCTGCACCGTCGTCGTCTTGCCGTTCGTGCCGGTGACCGTGAGCCACGGCGCCGCACCCTCACGGGCGCGCATGCGCCACGCGAGCTCGACCTCGCCCCAGACCGGGATGCCGGCCGTGGCCGCCGCGAGCATGAGCGGGTCGTGCGGCGGCACGCCGGGCGAGGTCACGACGAGCTGGGTGCCGGCGGGCGGCTCGACGAGGTGCTCGGGCCCGAGCCGCACGTCGACGCCGAGGATGTCGAGGATCGTGGCCCGCTCGGTGATGGCCGGGGTGGCGTCACGCGACACGGCGACGACGCGGGCGCCGCGCTCGGAGAGCGCGTCGGCGGCGGCGAAGCCGGAGACGCCGAGGCCGACGACGAGCACCGACAGGCCCGACCAGTCGGCGTCGCGGTGGGTCAGCCCCTCGCGGGGCTCGTAGGCGGGGTCCCAGGTCATTGCGAGCCCACCACCCACTCGGCGTAGAAGACGCCGAGCCCGAAGGCGACGAAGAGCCCGGCGATGATCCAGAAGCGGACCACGACCGTCACCTCGTTCCACCCCACCATCTCGAAGTGGTGGTGGAGCGGTGCCATCCTCAGCACCCGTTTACCGGTGGTCTTGAACGAGGCGACCTGCGCGACGACCGACAGCGTCTCGAGGACGAACATGCCACCGAGGATGACGAGCAGCAGCTCGGTGTGGGTCGTGATCGCGAGGCCGGCGAGGGCGCCGCCGAGGGCGAGCGAGCCGGTGTCGCCCATGAAGATCTTGGCGGGCGTCGCGTTCCACCAGAGGAAGCCGAAGCACGCCCCCATGCCGGCGGCCGCGACGAGCGCGAGGTCGTGCGAGTCGCGCACCTCGTAGCACTTGATGCCCGGGTTGGTCTGGCAGTTCTGGTTGTACGTCCAGATGCTGATGAGCACGTAGGCGCCGAAGACCATCGTCGAGACACCGGTCGCCAAACCGTCGAGGCCGTCGGTGAGGTTCACCCCGTTGGAGGCGCCGGCGATCATGACGTTGGCGAAGATGACGAAGAGGATGACGCCTACGACGGTGCTGCCGCCGAGCGCCAGGCTGATGTTGGTGTCGCGCACGAACGAGACGAGCAGCGAGGCCGGCGTGCGGTACTGCTCGTTCGGGAACTGCAGCGCGAGCCCGGCGAAGATGATGCCGACGAGCGCCTGGCCGAGCAGCTTCTGCTTCGAGCGCAGCCCGAGGCTGCGCTGCTTGCTGATCTTGATGAAGTCGTCGAGGAAGCCGACGAAGCCGAGGCCGGCCGCCAGGAACAGCACGAGCAGCCCGCTCGCGGTCGGTGGGTTGAGCGTGAAGAGGTGGGCGAAGAAGTAGGCCCCGAGCATCGCCGCGATGATGACCGCGCCACCCATCGTCGGCGTCCCGCGCTTCGTGTGGTGCGAGGTGGGGCCGTCGTCGCGGATGAACTGGCCGTAGCCGCGCTTGACGAGGAACTTGATGAACAGCGGCGTGCCGAAGAGCGAGATGAGCAGCGAGATCGAGGCCGCGAGCAGGACGCCCTTCATCGCGCCACCACCGCTCCGTCGGCACCGACCGGATCGGGCGCGCCCGACGCACCGGCGAGCCGGTCGCCGAGCCAGCGCAGCCCGCTGTCGCGGCTCGACTTGAGCAGCACGACGTCACCGGGGTGCAGGCGTGCCGAGAGCAGCTCGTGCGCCGCGTCGGTGTCGGGCACCCACTCGGCGCCCGCGGCGGCCTCGGCGAGCGGGCGGGCGCCGTCGCCGACGGCCACGACGTGGTCGAAGCCCAGGCGGACGGCATACGCCCCCACGCCCGCGTGCTCCGCGTCGCTGTCGGCCCCGAGCTCGAGCATGCCGCCGAGGACGGCCCACCGCTCCCCCGCGACCTCCATCGCGGCCACCGCGTCGAGCGCGGCCCGCATCGAGTCGGGGTTGGCGTTGTACGCGTCGTTGACGACGACCACGCCGTCGGGGCGGTCGGTGATCTCCATGCGCCAGCGGCTCACGGCCTCGGCGGCCTCGAGCCCGGCGACGACCTGGTCGAGCGATAGCCCGAGCTCCAGCGCGGCCGCCGCGACGGCGAGCGAGTTGCCGACGTGGTGGGCCCCGCTCTGCCGCAGGGAGATCCGCGCCGTGCCCTGAGGGCAGACGAGGGTGTATGCCGGCCGGCCGCGAGCGTCGAGGCGCACGTCCTCGGCGCGCACGTCCGCCTCCGGCGCGAGGCCCACGAGCTGCACGCGTGAGACGAGGCCGTCGGCCATCGCGGCGACGACGGGGTCGTCGGCGTTGAGGATCGACAGGCCCCCGGCCGGCACGGCCCGCGGCAGCTCCGACTTGGCGAGGGCGATGTTCTCGCGCGAGCCGAACTCGCCGACGTGCGCGGTGCCGACGTTGAGCACGATCGCGACCTGGGGCGGGGCGATGTGCGTCAGGTAGTCGATGTGGCCGATCCCGCGGGCCCCCATCTCCGCGACGAGGAAGCGCGTCGTGGGCGTGACCCGGCAGACGGTGAGCGGCACGCCGATCTCGCCGTTGAGGGAGTTGACCGGGGCGACCGTCTCGGCCACGGAGGAGAGCACCGAGGCGAGGAGGTCCTTGACGCTCGTCTTGCCCGACGAGCCCGTGATGCCGACGACGCGCAGCTCGGGCGCCTCGTCGACGACGCCCCGGGCGACCCGGCCGAAGGCGGTCTGCACGTCGTCGACGACGACGCACGGCAGGTCGTCGACGACCCGCGACGTGAGCGCGGCCACCGCACCGGCGGCCGCCGCGGCGGCGGCGAAGTCGTGGCCGTCGGCGCTCTCGCCGACGCGGGCGACGTAGAGGCTGCCCGGCCCGCACTCGCGCGAGTCGGTGCTGACGACGCCGTCGACGACCACCGCCTCGGGCGCGTCGGCGCCGTGCACCTCCCCACCGGTCAGCTCGGCCACCCGGGCCAGCGTCAGGGCGATCACGGTGCCACCCCGGCCCCGGTGACGGCTGCGAGGGCGGCGCGCACGGCGTCGCGGTCGTCGAACGGATGCTTCACTCCGTGGATCTCCTGACCCTTCTCGTGTCCCTTGCCGAGCACCACGACGGTGTCGACCGGGCTCCCAGCGCCCGCGCCGAGCACGGCGAGGGCGATGGCTTCGGCGATGGCGCTCGGTCGGGCGCCCCCGTCGATGATCTCGGTGGCGGCGGCCGACCCGGCCGCGACGGCCTCCCGGGCCCCCGCGACGACGGCCGCGCGGATGGCGGCCGGCTCCTCGGAGCGCGGGTTGTCGTCCGTCACGACGACGACGTCGGCCCGCCGCGCGGCGGCCGCACCCATGCCGGGCCGCTTGCCGCGGTCGCGGTCGCCGCCCGCGCCGAGCACGGCGATGAGCCGGCCCGCCGTCGAGGGGCGCAGCGCCGCGAGGGCCGCGTCGACGGCGTCCGGGGTGTGCGCGAAGTCGACGACGCAGCGCGGTCCGTCGGGGCCGCCCGGGGCCACCACCTCCATGCGGCCCGGCACGGCCGGCGGCACGGCCATGGCGGCCTCCACCTCGTGCGGGCCGAGTCCGAGGCGCAGCAGGGCGAGGGCCGCGAGGGCCGTGTTGGCGACGTTGAAGTGACCGGGCAGGTGCGAGACGAGCGCCAGGGCGGCGCCGGTGGCGGGCTCGCGCAGCGTGAAGGCGCCGGCCTCGGAGTGCCCGGCGTGCCCGGAGGGCCCCGCGGCCTCGACGACCCAGTCGGCGGCCGGTGCCGCGGTGCCTCCCGCGGGGCCCGTGGCCAGCGTCGTCGTCGGCACGGTGGCCTCGGCGGCGAGACGCCGGCCCCAGTCGTCGTCGACGCACACGACCGCCGCGCGCGAGCGCTCCGGGGTGAAGAGCGAGGCCTTGGCCGCGAAGTAGTCGTCCATCGAGTCGTGGAAGTCGAGGTGGTCCTGGCTGAGGTTGGTGAAGAGCGCGACGTCGTAGACCACGCCGTCGACGCGGTGCAGCTCGAGCGCGTGGCTCGAGACCTCCATGACGCAGGCGTCGACGCCGCGCTCGCGCATCACGGCGAGCAGGGCGTGCAGGTCGGTCGCCTCGGGCGTCGTGCGCTCGGACTCGACGGTGTCGTCGCCGATGCGCGTCTCGACCGTGCCGATGAGGCCGGTGCGCCGGCCGTGGGCGCGCAGGGCCGACTCGACGAGGTAGGCGGTCGTCGTCTTGCCGTTCGTGCCGGTGATCCCGACCGTGGTCAGGTGCTCCGAGGGGTGCCCGTAGACCTCCGCCGCGACGGTCCCGAGCACGGCGCGGGGGTCGTCCACGACGACGACGGGCACCTCGAAGGGCTCGGACGTCTCGGCGCCGGCCAGCAGGGCCCGCCCGTCGGCATCCGTCAGGACGGCCGCGGCCCCGGCGGCCACCGCCTGGTCGGCGAAGCGGGCGCCATGGGCGTTGAAGCCGGGCAGGGCCGCATACAGGTCGCCGGGGAGCACGGCGCGGCTGTCGAGCGTCACGCCGGTGACGACGACGTCGGGGCCGTCGACGGGCGTCCCGGCCCCGATCCGGGTCGTCAGGTCGCGAAGGAGCACGCCCGACGGAGCGGGACGAATGGGGGAAGGTGACACGTCATCCCAACTTACAGGCCATCCCGCTTCGCCCGCGCATTGCTGATCACCGCGGGGTCGTCGGACGACAGGGGCTTCTCGGCCCAGACGTGGTAGTCCAGGGTCGACTTCGTGCTGGGCGGCGCACCCGTGCGCTCGAGCAGGTAGGTCATGACCTGGTTGAACACGGGGCCGGCGAGCGCGCCACCGAACATGCCGGCGCTCGGCTTCTGGATGAAGACGGCGACGACGTACTTCGGCGCCTCGGCCGGCGCGAAGCCGATAAACGAGGCGGTGAAGCCGTTGTAGCGGCCGAGCTTCTCGTCGTAACGGTCGGCGGTGCCGGTCTTGCCGGCCACGCGGTAGCCGTTGATGCGGGCGGCGCTGGCCGTGCCGTTCTCGCCCGTCACCTCCTCGAGCATCCGCGAGAGCTTGACGGCCGTGTCGGTCTTGATGACGCGGCTCGGCGTCGTCGGGGCGGTCGGGATGAGCGTGCCGCTCTCGTTGACGGTGCCCTCGATGAGCGAGGGCGGCACCCGCACGCCCTTGTTGGCGACCGTCTGGAAGACGCCGGCCTGCTGGATGGCGGTGACGGCATACCCCTGGCCGAAGAGGATCGTGTAGCGGCGCGTCGACACCCAGTCCTTGGCGCCCGCGAGCAGGCCTGCGGACTCACCGGGGAAGCCGACGGGCGTCTTCGTGCCGATGCCGAACTTGCGGTAGTACGCCTCCATGATCGCCGGCGACACGCGCTCGCCGATGAGCATGGTGCCCATGTTCGAGGACTTGGCGAGCACACCGGTCGCCGTCATGTTCTCGACGCCGTGCGGCTCGTTGTCCTTGAACGACGTGCCGGCCCGCGGCAGCCGCGACGGCACGATGACCCCCGTGTCGGGCGTGATGACGCCCTGCTCGAGCGCGGCCGCCATCGTCATGAGCTTGCCCGTCGACCCGGGCTCGAAGGCGTCGTTGAAGGCGTAGTTGCCGAGGGCGGAGGACTTCGCGTCGGCGAGGTCGTTGGGGTCGAAGGTCGGGTAGCTCGCGGCCGCGCGCACCTTGCCGGTGGCGACCTCGAGGACGACGGCGGTGCCCGACTCGGCGCCGACGGCGGTGACCTGCTTGGCGAGGGCGTTCTGGGCGTACCACTGCAGGTCGGCGTCGATGGTCAGCTTGACGTCGCGGCCGTTGACGACGGGCTTGTCCTCGCGCTGGGAGCCCGGGATGACGTAGCCGTCACGGGCGCGCTGCGCGACGCTGACGCCGGGCGTGCCGGCGAGCGTCTTGTCGAGCATCTGCTCGATGCCGCCCGCGCCGGTCTGGTCGTCGGGGCGCACGAAGCCGACGAGCTGGCCGAGGGCCATCGAGGTCGGGTAGATCCGCCGCGCGGTGCGCTCCCCCGTGATGCCGGGCACGCCGAGGGCCCGGATCTCGCGGTAGACGGCCGGGTTGACCTCCTTCTTGATCACGACGTAGCGCGTGCCGGAGCGCGTGAAGAGCTTGGTGAGGGCCGAGCTGCTCATGCCGAGCAGCGGCGCGAGGTCGGCGGCCGCCCGCGTCACGCCCACCTTGCGGCGCACGCCGTCGACCTTGGCCGTGTACTCCGGGATGATCTTCGGGTCGGCGGCGATGGTGAAGCGCTCCACCGAGTCGGCGAGCACCTGCCCGTTCATGTCGAGGATCTGGCCGCGCATGGCCGGCGTCTGCGTGCGCACCGTGCGCTTGCTGAGGGCGGCCTCCTGCGTGGCGGAGGCGTCGAACGCCTGGATGCGCAGCAGCTGGCCGGCGAAGATCGTGAAGACGAAGAGGATCGCGACGAAGATGACCCGCGCGCGGCGGCGCGGGTTGGCGCGCGAGAGGCGCAGCGGCCGGCCCGGGCCCTGCGGGCCGCGGGGCCCGAACGGACCACGGGGGTCGCCGGGGCCGGTGGCCCGGGCGAGGCGTGACGGGCGCGCCGACGAGCGCACGGACGGGCGCGCGGCCGTGCGCGCGGCCGTGCCGCGAGCCGGGGCCGGTCCGCGACCTCCGGTGCGGGGCGTGCCCGTGCGGGGCGTGCCGGTGCGGGGCGCGCCAAACGAACGGGGCGCGCCGGAAGGACGGGCCGCCGTGCCGCCGGCCCTGGGCGTGCCGGCCGCCGTGCCGCCGGCCCTGGGCGTGCCGGCCTTGGGCGTGCCGGCCCTGGGGGCGCCCGCCCGGGGCGCACCGGCCTTCGGCGTGCCCGGTGTGGGGACGCCGCCGGCCGCGGGAGCGCCGCCGGGCGTGCGGCGGGGGCTTCTCGTGGGCGCAGCGCCGCGACCGGACCGCCCTGGATCGGCGCCTCGGTTCTGCGTCACGAAATCACCTCGTCGTCTGCTGGGACGTGCCGTCGCCCGTCGTGCCCAGTGTGGGTGCTGCGGCGTCCCCCGCCGTGGCACCCGGCGCCTTCGGCGTGGCGGCCTGCCCGGCGGCCTTCGTGGCCGAGGAGAGCACCTTCTTCGCCTCGTCCGCGACCGCCGGCGGCACCGGGCTCGTGACGATCGGGAACGCGTTGTCCTTCGTGGCCGGCTCGGGGTCACCGGTGACGGTGCCCTTCGACAGGTCGATGTAGCCGCGCGCGTTCATCCGCACCATGCCGAGGTCGGTGGCGCTGCGGGCGAGCGCGCCGGTCGCAGAGGCACGGTCGATCTGCTCCTGCAGGTTGCCGGCGGTGTCGCTGAGGCGCACCGACTCGCGCTGGAGGTCACCCACCGCGAGCGAGCCCTGGGCGAGCGCCGTGTTGAGCAGGAGGAGGGCGATGAGGCCGGCCGTCAGCAGCGCGATGCACGTCGCGGCGAACACGCCGTTGCCGCTCTGCGCGATGCTCGTCGGGATGGCCCGCAGCGGCGTCGGCGCCGTGACCCGGCGAGGGGCGCGCAGCGGCCGTGCCGTGGCAGTCATCTGGCTCATCGGGTGGGTCCCTTCGTGGTCCTGCTGGCGGGGTGTGGGGTCGTGTCGCGCACGCGTTCGGCGACGCGGAGCCGGGCCGAGGCCGCCCGTGGGTTGGTGGTCACCTCGTCGTCGGGGGGCACCTCGGCCCCGCGCGTGACGAGGCGCAGGTATGCCGCGTGCTCGGGCAGCTCGACGGGCAGCCCGGGCGGGGTGCTCGAGGTCGCGCCCTCGGCGAACGCGCGCTTGGCGGCGCGGTCCTCCAGCGAGTGGTAGGAGAGCACGGCGAGGCGGCCACCCACGGCGATGACGTCGATCGCCTCGGTGATGGCCCGCTGCCACACGGCGAGCTCGTCGTTGACCTCGATGCGCAGCGCCTGGAAGGTGCGCTTGGCCGGGTGGCCGCCCGAGCGCTGCGAGGCCATCGGGATCACCCGGCGCAGCAGCTCGACGAAGCGGGCGGAGTCGGTGAACGGCTCCACCTCCCGCTCGCGCACGACGGCCGCCGCGATCTTGCGGGCGAACCGCTCCTCGCCGTACTCCCGCAGGATGCGCGTGAGGTCGGCGGCGGCATACGTGTTGAGCACGTCGGCCGCGGTCTGCCCGGTGGACTGGTCCATCCGCATGTCGAGGGGCGCGTCGACGCGGTAGGCGAAGCCGCGGTCGGCCTCGTCGAGCTGCAGCGAGCTGACCCCGAGGTCGAAGAGGATGCCGTCGACGGCGGTGCGGCCCTGCTCCGCCACGACGTCACGGATCTCGTCGTAGACCGCGTGCACGGGGCGGAACCGGTCACCGAACCGTGCGAGCCGCTCGCCGGCGAGCGCGAGGGCCTCCCGGTCGCGGTCGATGCCGACGACCGTGCACTCCGGGAAGCGGTCGAGCACGCCCTCGGCGTGCCCGCCCATGCCGAGCGTCGCGTCGACGTGCACCGCACCGGGCTTCTCCAGCGCCGGCGTCAGCAGCTCGAGGATCCGGTCGCGCATGACGGGGACGTGTCTCCCCTGCGCCGGTCCCCGGTCGGTCATGGTGCGTCCTTCGCGCTCGTGCTGCTGCTGGTGGTCGTGCTGCTGGGTGCTGCTGGTGCTCGGTGGTTCGGGTCGTGCTGCTGGTCCACCTGGGGGCTGGTCCCCATCCGCCACGTCCCCCGGCACGGGGGAAGTCGTTCCGGGAGCGGAGCGGCTGGAGGCCGGCGCCCAGGTGGGTCAGAAGAGGCCGGGGATGACCTCCTCGGCCGTGTCGGCGAAGCTCTGCTCGGTCTGCTCGAGGTAGGCGTTCCAGACCGCGCTGTCCCAGACCTCGAGGCGCGAGCCGGCACCGATGACGGTCACCTCGCGGTCGAGGCCGGCGTACTGGCGCAGGTTCGCCGGGATGGTGAAGCGGCCCTGCTTGTCGGGGATCTCGTCGGAGGCGCCGGAGAGGAAGACACGCATGTAGTCGCGCGCCGCCCGGCTCGTCGTCGGTGCCTGGCGCATCGACTCGGCGACCTTGACGAACTCGTCCATCGGGTAGATGAACAGGCTGCGCTCCTGGCCGCGCGTGACGACGAGGCCGCCCGCCATGCGCTCGCGGTACTTGGCGGGCAGGAAGAGGCGGCCCTTCTCGTCGAGCCGAGGCGTGTGCGTGCCGAGAAACATGGCTCGCCACCTCCCCTTTGTCGACCCGTGGGTGCAGCCATTCCCTACCTTGTTGCACCACCGTACTCCACTTTCCTCCACGGTCAACGATGTTTCGCCCGTTTTGTCGGAACTTTTTCATCGTTTTCGCAGGTCAGGACGGGTGGAGCAGGGTGGGGCGCCTGACGCACCCTGGCCCGGGGACGAGGCACCCGGCATCCGTCGGCGGGGAGGGCCCACGCACGCAGCCGACGGTTCGTGCACCGCAGGGCGAACCGATCGGGCTCCCCGGACGTTGCGGCGGGGGAAAGTGGTGCGATCCGATCAGCAGCCACGTCGAGGTCTCCATCCGGTCACGACCGTGAGGGGCCTACCGGCATGGCGGTTCTTGGGAGAAGATCACCTGACGGGTCGCGCGACCCGCCCACCTGAGGGCTGCGCGACGACATGGGGACGACCAGCGGAGGACAGTGTGACGACGACGGACACCGGGCTCGAGCCCACGACGGCACCGGGCACGGACGACCTCGACCTCATCCACGGCGTGGCCGACCGCCTCGTCGGGGCGATGACGAGCGTCATCGAGGGCAAGCCCGACGTCGTGCGCACGACCGTGACCGTCCTGTTCGCCGGTGGGCACCTGCTCATCGAGGACGTCCCCGGCGTCGGCAAGACGATGCTCGCCAAGACGCTCGCGCGCTCGATCGACGCCACCGTGCGCCGCATCCAGTTCACTCCCGACCTGCTGCCGAGCGACGTGACGGGGGTCAGCATCTTCAACCAGGACGCGCGTCGCTTCGAGTTCCGCCCCGGCGCGATCTTCGCCAACGTCGTCGTCGGCGACGAGATCAACCGCGCCTCGCCCAAGACCCAGTCGGCCCTGCTCGAGTCGATGGAGGAGCACCAGGTCACCGTCGACGGCACGACCTACCCGCTCCAGGCGCCGTTCATCGTCATGGCCACGCAGAACCCCATCGAGATGGAGGGCACCTACCCGCTGCCCGAGGCCCAGCGCGACCGCTTCATGGCGCGCATCTCGATGGGCTACCCCTCCCCCGCGGCCGAGCTCGACCTGCTCGCGACGCACGGCGGCGTCTCACCGCTCGAGGGCCTCGGCGCCGTCACGGACGCCGACACCATCAACCGCGTCGTGCAGGCCGTCACCCGGGTGCACACGAGCCCGGCCGTGCGGCAGTACATCGTCGACCTCGTCACGCGCACCCGCTCGACGAGCGCGCTGCGGCTCGGCGCCTCGCCCCGTGCCGCCCTGCACCTGCTGCGGGCCTCGCGCGCACACGCCGCCCTCGAGGGCCGCGACCACGTGATCCCCGACGACGTGCAGACCCTCGCGGGGCCGGTGCTCGCGCACCGCCTCATGCCCTCGAGCGAGACCCAGCTCGCCCGCCGCACCACCGCCGACGTCGTCACCGACCTGCTCCGCCAGGTGCCGGTGCCGTCCGCCGCCCGCTGAGGCGCGGCCGTCGTGCGCGCGCTGCGCAGCGTCCTCACCACCCGGGGCCGGGCCTTCGTCGGCTCCGGCACCACCCTCGTGCTCGCCGGGATCATCTTCGGCTTCCCCGACCTCACGCGGGTCGGCGTGCTGCTCGTGGCGCTCCCGGTCATCAGTGCCGTGCTGGTGCGCACGCGCCGGACGCGGATGCGGATCGAGCGGCACACCCACCCCGAACGGATCAGCGTGGGCCAGGACGCGTTCGTGACACTCTCCTTCGAGAACGTCTCGACGTCGACCACCCCGATCTTCCTCGCCGAGGAGCGGCTCGACTACGTGCTCGGCGACCGGCCGCGCTTCGTCGTCGGGCGCATCCCCCCGGGGCGCGTGCGCGCGATCGACTATGCCGTGCGCTCCCACCTGCGCGGACGCCACCACCTCGGGCCGCTCGGCGTGCAGGTGCAGGACCCGTTCGGCCTCGCGAACCGCAACGCGGTGCTCGAGGGCACCGCCGACCTCGTCGTGCTCCCGGCCGTGCACCCGCTCTCGTCGAACCGCCAGCCCAGCGCGGGCGTAGGCTCCGAGGGCGAGCAGGCCCACCTCATCGCCCTGCACGGCGAGGACGACGTGACGATCCGCGAGTACCGCGACGGCGACGACCTCCGGCGCATCCACTGGCCCGCCACCGCCCGCACCGGCGACCTCATGGTGCGCCAGGAGGACCGACCCGCGCAGCGGCGCGCCGTCGTGCTGCTCGACCCGCGCCCGTCGGCGCACGGCGGTTCCGGCGCCGGCAGCTCCTTCGAGTGGGCCGTCACGGCCGCGGCCTCGATCGCCGTGCACCTCAGCTCCTCCGGGTATGCCGTCCACCTCGTCTGCGCCGAGACGGTCGAGACCTCGCGGGCGGCCGAGACGATGACCCCCGACGAGATCCTCGACGTGCTCGCCGTCGCCGCCACCCGCGACGACACCGGCGAGGACGAGATCCTCCGCGCCGGGCAGACCCTCGCCGCCGCCGGCGGCTTCCTCGTCACGATCGTCGGGCCGCACCACCGCGACGTCACCTCGCGCGTGGCCAGCCTGCGCCAGCCCGGCACGACCGGCCTCGCGCTCGTGCTCGACGCCCGCAGCTTCGGCACGAGCGACGCCGAGGAGGTCGAGCCGCACGTCGACGCCCTGCGCCTCTCCGGCTGGCGGGCCGTCGCGGTGCACCGCGACGACGAGGTCGCCCGGGCCTGGGCCGTCCTGACCGCCGCGACCGTGGGAGGCAGCCGATGACCCGGCGCCGTTGGCGGATCACCCTGCTCGCCGCCCTCGCCACGCTGGCCGCGGTCTTCCCCATCACGAGCCTCTTCTCCGACGCGTCGTGGCTCGGCGAGGCCGTGCTCGTCATCGCCCTCGTGGCCGGGCTCGGGCTCGTGGCGCGCGGACTCACCCGCTCGCGCCTGCTCGTCGTGCTCGTCCAGGTGCTCGTCACGGCATACGTCGTGCTGGTGCGCTTCACCGGCGACTCGTTCGTGCTCCTCGTGCCCACGCCGTCGACGCTCGAAGCGGCGAACTCCCTCGGGCTGCAGGCCCTCGACACGGTGCAGCGCTACTCGGCGCCGGCGCCGCTCAACGAGGGCATCGCCTTCTGCCTCACGGTCGCGGTCGGGCTGGTCGCGATCTGCGTCGACGCGACCGCCGCGACGTGGCGCAGCCCGGCGGCGGCCGGCCTGCCCCTGCTGACCGCCTACCTCATCACGGCGGCGAACGGCTACGCCGCGCTCGAGCTGCGCTACTTCCTCGTGCCCGTCGCGTTCTGGCTCGTCATGCTCCACACGACGGCCCGGGCCCAGTTCGGCCGCTGGGGCACCGCCAGCGCGTCCGAGGACAGCGAGATCGACGAGGCGGCGCACGACCGCGACGCGCTGCGCTCGTTCACCGCCGGGGCGCTCAAGCTCGGCGCGGTCGGCGTCGTCGTCGCGGTGCTCGTGCCGACGGTGATCCCGCACTTCCCGCCGCGCTACCTCACCGAGGGACTCGGCCGCACGACCGGCGGCGGCGGGGAGGGCACGGTGGGCTTCAACGACACCCTCGACCTCTCCCGGAGCCTCAACGATCAGGACCAGACGCCGGTGCTCAGCTACACGACGACGGCGTTCACCCGCTCGCCGCTCCGGGTGCTCGCCACGTCCTACTACTCCCGCGGGCAGTGGCTCGTCGCCGGTTCGGGGAGTGGGTCCGGCGACCCGGCCCCGCTGCCACCGCCCGAGCGCCGGCGCGAGTACGAGATCACCGTGTCGGACAACACGCTCGCCGCCCCTCGCATCGCAGCGCCCTACCCCGTCGTCAAGGTGGCGATGGAGGGCACGCCGTGGTCGATCGACCCGGTCACCCGCGACGTGCGCGTCGGTCGGGCCGTGAGCGACTACCGCATCACGTACGCCGACGTGGCGCCCTCGCCCCCGGAGCTGCGCGAGTCGGGCGCGCCCGACTCCCCCGACATCACCGACGACGACCTCTCCATCCCCGACCGCTCGCGCGAGCTGATCGACAGCTGGTCCGAGGAGGTGACCCGGGGCGAGGACAACCCGCTCGACAAGGCCATCGCGATCCAGGACCACCTGCGCGGCAGCGACTACACGTACTCCCTCGACCTCGGCGAGCCGCTCCGCGACTCCGAGGGCCGCCTGCTCGAGCCGATCCAGAACTTCTACCAGACCCGCCGCGGCTACTGCGTCCAGTTCGCGACCGCGATGATCATGCTGGCGCGTGCGCAGGGCATCCCGGCGAGGATGGCCATCGGCTTCCTCCCGGGCGACCTCGACGGCGAGCGCTACGTCGTGCGGGCGAGCGACGCGCACGCGTGGCCCGAGCTCTACTTCCAGGGCTACGGCTGGCTGCGCTTCGAGCCGACGCCCGGCGTGCGCGCCGGCACCCCGCCGCCGTATGCCGTGCTCGGCTCCGACGCGGGGGCGACCGGTGGTGGCCGCTCGGTCGACGACTCCGAGACGGGTGGCACGGCGTCGGCGAGCGCGTCGACCTCGGCGACCCCCACGGCCGTCGCCGTGCCGCAGCAGCCGACGCTCCTCGACTCCGTGGGGTCGGTCTTCACGGTGCGCCACGTCGTCACGGCTCTCACCGTGCTCGTGCTCCTGCTCGCGATCTTCGTCATGCCGATCACCGCGTGGCTGCTGCGGGTGCGGCGACGGCGGGCGGCCGTGAGCCAGCGCGACCTCATCGAGGCCGAGTGGGTCGACCTCACCTCGCACCTGGGCGACCTCGGACTGCAGGCCCCCGAGGGGGTCACGCTGCGCCAGCTGCGCGACCGCTACGTCGGCGACGGCCACCTCGACGAGGAGAACGCCTCGGCCATGCGCCGGGTGACGGCGACCCTCGAGAAGGCCCGCTACGACCGGCCGGAGCGGACCTCGCCGCAGGAGGCGATCCGCCTCCACCACGACATCCGCTCGATCCGGCGCCAGGTCGGGCGCACCCGGGACTGGCAGACCCGGGTGCGCTCGTTCCTCTGGCCCGCGGCCGGCGTCAGCTTCTGGCGCGGGCTGCCGGGCCGGCTCCCCCGGCCCGGCCGCCGCCGCTGAGGCAGGCTCAGCGCACCGTCCGCACGAGCTTGCGGTTGACGAACTCCTCGATGCCGAAGCGGCCGAGCTCGCGACCGAAGCCGGAGCGCTTGACCCCGCCGAACGGCAGCTCGACGCCCTCGGCGCCGACGCCGTTGACGAAGACCATGCCGGCCTCGATCTGGTCCGCGACCCGGCGCGCCTGGTCGGGGTCGGTGGTGAAGACGTACGAGCCGAGACCGTAGGGGGTGTCGTTGGCGATGCGCACGGCCTCGGCCTCGTCGGCGGCCTCGAAGACCATCGCGACCGGGCCGAAGAGCTCCTCGCGGTAGGTCTCCTGCTCCGGACGCACGCCGGTGAGGACGCCGGGCGGGTACCACGCGCCCTTCCGCTCCCCGCTCGTCGCGAGCGAGGCCCCGTCGGCGACGGCCTGGGCCACCTGGCCCTCGAGCCGCTCGGCCGCGGCGACGGACGACAGCGGCGCCGGGGGCGTCTGGAGGATCTTCTCGGTGAAGCGCGCGACGAAGTCGTCGTGCAGCCGGTGGTCGACGATGAAGCGCTTGCCGGCGTTGCAGGCCTGACCGGTGTTGTCGAGGCGGGCGGCGACGGCGGCGTCGACCGTGGCGTCGAGGTCGTCGGTGCTGAGGACGATGAACGGGTCCGAGCCGCCGAGCTCGAGCACGACCTTCTTGAGGTGCCGCCCGGCGATCTCGGCGACGGCCGCACCGGCCCGCTCCGACCCGGTGAGCGAGACGCCCTGGACGCGCGGGTCGGCGATGACGTCCGCCACCTGCTCGTTCGTCGCGTAGACGTTGACGTAGGCCCCGGCGGGGAAGCCGGCGTCGAGGAAGATCTGCTCCTGGGCCGCGGCCGACTCCGGGCACTGCGGGGCGTGCTTGAGCACGATCGTGTTGCCCGCAGCCAGGTTGGGACCGGCGAAGCGGGCCACCTGGTAGAAGGGGAAGTTCCACGGCATGATGCCGAGGAGGACGCCGACCGGTCGCCGCTGGATGACGGCGGTGCCCTCGCCCTCGAGGACCTCCACCGGCTCGTCGGCGAGGAAGCGCTCGGCGTTCTCGGCGTAGTAGCCGTAGATGGCGGCGCTGAAGTCCACCTCGCCCAGCGCGTCCTCGAGCGGCTTGCCCATCTCCCGCACGATGATGTCGGCGAGCGCCTCGCGCCGCTCGGTGTGCAGCTGCGCGACGCGACCCAGCAGGGCGGCGCGCTCGGCGGTGCTCGCGCCCCGGGACCAGTCGCGATAGGTCGCGTGGGCCCGGGCGACGGCGTCGTCGACCTGCTCGTCGGTGAAGGTGGGGTACTCCTTGACCCGCTCTCCGGTGGCGGGGTTGACGACTGCGTACTCGCTCATCTGGGCTCCTCTGCTGTCAGGGGGTGTTCGGGGCGGGAGAGAGGTGCTCGTGCACGGCGACCCAGCGGCCGTCGGGCAGGCGCCGGAAGACGATCGTCTCGCGCTCGTCGAGCGTCTCCTCGGCCCCTCCCGCGCGGACGACGGTCTCGACCCGGTGGGTGAAGACCGCCGTGTCGTCGCCGAGACCCTGCACGTGCTGGTCGGACGAACGACACGAGAGGACGTGGAAACCCTCGCTCTCCCAGGACGTCCACAGGTCACGGTACGCCAGCCGCGAACGCAGGGGCGTGCCGTGGGTGTGGAAGAGGAACGTCGCCTCCGGGGCGAAGGCGTCGAAGTACGCGTCCGTGTCGTGCCGCCCGAAGGCGGCCACGAGCGCTCGCGCCGCCTCGAGCACGTCCGCCACGCTCACGGGCGGACCTCCGGCGCCGGGGTGGTGCGGGGGCTCATCGCCGACAGCATCTCGTAGGCGACGTGCGAGGCCGCGATGCCGGTCACCTCGGCGTGGTCGTAGACCGGTGCGACCTCGACGAGGTCGGCCCCCACGAGGTCGAGCTCGGCGAACCCGCGCAGCACCGCGAGCAGCTCCCGGCTCGTCAGACCGCCCGCCTCCGGCGTGCCGGTGCCCGGCGCGAACGCGGGGTCGAGCACGTCGATGTCGACCGAGAGGTAGACCGGCCGCTCGCCGACGCGGTCCCTGATCCGCTCGACGACGCCCCGCACCCCGAGGTCGTCCATCTCGACGCTCGGCACGACCTGGAAGCCGAGCTCGCGGTCGTCGACGAGGTCCTGGCGCGAGTAGAGCGGGCCCCTCGTGCCGACGTGCAGGCAGCCGCTGCGGTCGACGAGCCCCTCCTCCGAGGCCCGCCGGAACGGGGTGCCGTGGGTGTACGCCGCGCCGAAGTAGGTGTCCCACGTGTCGAGGTGCGCGTCGAAGTGGACGACGGCCACCGGCCCGTGCTTGGCGGCGACCGCCCGCAGCAGCGGCAGGGCGATGGTGTGGTCACCCCCGATGGTGACGAGCCGACCGGCACGCTCGAGCAGCTCCCGCGCGCCGGCCTCGACCTGGGCGATCGCGTCCTCGATGTCGAACGAGTTCACGGGGATGTCGCCGGCGTCGACGACCTGCTGGCTCGCGAACGGCTCGACGTCGGCTGCGGGGTTGTAGGGCCGGAGCAGGCGCGAGGACTCACGCACGTGGGCAGGGCCGAACCGGGCTCCGGGGCGGTAGGAGACGCCCGAGTCGAACGGCACCCCGACGACCGCGACGTCGACGTCGGAGACCTCGTCGATGCGGGGCAGCCGCGCGAAGGTCGCGGGGCCGGCGAACCGTGGGACGACGGTCGCGTCGACCTGCCCCACGCGTCCGCCGGTGGTGATCCGGGGCAGGTCGGATGCAGGGGTGCGCACGCGCGGTGCTCCTTCGTCGCTCATGACCGCACCGCGGTGGTGCGCTTCTCGGCACGGTGCCCCGACGCCCGGTGGTCGTCCTCGACCGGCGGCATCGGGACGTCCGAGCTGGGCACGCCGCGCGGCCCCTCGGGCCCGAACACGTAGCGCGGCTCGGGGAAGACGTGGAGGAGCACGACGTAGGCGACGGCCGCCACGCCGATGGCGACGACGAGGCTGAGGTCGATCCCGCCGGCGACGTCGCGGAACGGCCCCTGGATGAGCGGCGGGTAGTTCGCGAAGAGCAGGCCGAGGACCGCCGCGGGAATCCAGGCCGCCATGCCCCGCCAGTTCACGCCGGCGTCGAACCAGTAGGCACCACCGAGCCGGCCCTGGTTGAACACCTGCAGGTCGGTCTCGCTGTAGTAGCCGCGTCGAACGACGTAGCCGATCGTCATGATGACCATCCAGGGCGTCGTGCAGATGACGATGGCCCCGATGAAGGCGTTGACGCTCGCGATGAGGTCGAACGCCAGGCGCCCGACGAGGATGAAGACGAAGGCGAGCGCGCCGATGACGAGCGAGGCCTGCACGCGCGACAGGCGCGGGAAGACCGACGAGAAGTCGAGACCGGTGCCGTAGAGCGAGGTGATGCCCGTCGAGAGGCCACCGAGGAAGGCCACGACGATGAGCAGCGCGGCGTACCAGGCGGGCGAGAGGTTGATGAGCGCCACGACGTAGTCCGCGTCGCCCGCCACGAGCGTGGCCGTCACGACGCCGAAGAGGAACGGCACGAGCGTCATGAGCTGGGCCGCGAACGTGGCACCGAGGAGGCGGCCCGGTGACGTGCGCCTGGGGATGTAGCGGGACCAGTCGCCGAGGAACGCACCGAACGAGATCGGGTTGCCCATGACGATGAGCGCGGAGAGCACGAACGTCGGCCAGAAGGAGCCGAGGGCGTACGCCTGGGGCCCGGGGTCGTAGCCGAGGTCCACCTGGCCGGTGTAGGCCAGCGCCCCGAGCAGGATGAGCGCGGTGTTGCCGAAGACGACGACCTTGTTGACGAGCAGCATGAAGGCGTAGCCGTAGACGACGACGATGATGACGATGCCGCCGAGGACCGCGTAGACGACGCCCCGCAGCAGGTCGGAGTCCCCGATCCCGGTGAGGCGCACGAGCGCGCCGACGACGGCGTCACCGCTGACCCACACGGAGATGGAGTAGAACGCGATCGCGGTCAGCAGCGAGAGGAACGACCCGACGACGCGTCCGCGGACGCCGAAGTGGGCACCGGAGCTCACGGCGTTGTTCGTCCCCGTGAGCGGGCCGAACAGGCCCATCGGCATGAGGAACAGCGACCCGACGACGACGCCGACGACGGTCGCCGCGACGGCCTGCCAGAGCGAGAGCCCGAGCAGCACCGGGAAGGTGCCGAGGATGATCGTGGCGAAGGTGTTGGCGCCGCCGAACTGGATCCGGAAAAGGTCGAGCGGGCGTGAGTGGCGGTGCCCGGCCGGGATGGTGTCGATGCCGTGCTGCTCCACCTCGGTGGCGCGGGGGCGGATGGCGGGCGGTGTCTCGCCCGTCGCTGCGTCGTGGTGCAGGTCGCTCATGAGGTCTTCCTCTCCTGAGGCGCGTCGGTGCGCCGTGGACGGGCCCGAGGCTAGCGACGATGTTGCATGGGATGCAATAGTTGTTGCCCATGAGGATCACTCGCATCGTCGACCTGTCGGTTCCCGTCGGCCCCGGCACGGTGGTCTACCCCGGGGACCCCGAGCCCCGGCTCGACCCGCACTCGACCATCGAGCGCGACGGCTTCAACCTCCTCTCCGTGACGATGGGCTCGCAGACCGGCACCCACGTCGACGCGCCCTACCACTTCGACGAGGCCACGCCGCGCATCGACGAGCTGCCCCTCGAGCGCTTCTTCGGCCCGGCGGTGGTCGTCGACGCCACCGACCTCGGCCCGCGCGGGCGCATCACGTGGGAGCCGCACGTCGAACCCGTCGCGGCCCGCCTGCGGCCGGGGACGATCGTGCTGCTGCGCACCGGCTGGTCCGCCCACTACGGCACACCGGCCTACTTCGAGCACCCCTTCCTCGACGCCGACGCCGCGCGCCGCATCCTCGACACCGGCGTGCGCGCCCTCTGCATCGACGCCATCAACCTCGACGAGACCCCGGACGACGACCATCCCGGGGACGGCTTCCCCGTGCACCACCTCGTGGCGCGGGCCGGCGGCGTCATCGGTGAGAACTTCCGCAACCTCGGATCGGTCGACTGGCCCGACCCCGTGGTCTCGTGCTTCCCGATCGCGCTCGAGTCGGCCGACGGCGCCCCCGTGCGGGCAGTGGCGATGCAGCTCGAGCCGTCGGCGGAGAACTAGTCTGGGGCGCGATCCCCACCCGACCGAGGTCCGAGAGGAGCGCGATGCGACCGCTACCCGTCTCGCCCAGCACCGAGGGCGCACGGCTCGGCGCCCGCCTGCGCGCCGCCCGCAAGGCCCACGGCTACACCCTCGAGCAGCTCGCGACCGCGGCCGGCCTGACCAAGGGGTTCCTCAGCCGCGTGGAGCGGGACGAGACCTCGCTCAGCGTCGCCTCGCTCGTCACGCTGTGCGAGGTGATCAGCATCAACCCGGGCTCGCTCTTCAGCGCGCCCGACGTCGAGCTCGTCCGCGGCGACTCCGCACCGGCCATCAACCTCGGCGGCACCGGCGTGCGCGAGCGCCTGATGACCCCTCGGGGACAGCCTCGGGTACAGGTCATCCACACGAGCGCCGACCCCGGAGCCACCGGCGGACCCGAGCTCTACACGATCAACTGCGAGATCGAGATCGCCTACGTCCTCACGGGCACCATCGACGTCGTCTTCGCCGACCGGCGCGAGCGGCTCGCCGCCGGTGACGCCCTCACCCTGCGCGGGACCGAGCCGCACACCTGGGAGAACCCCAGCGCGTCGCAGGGCGCGCAGATCGTCTGGGTGCTGACACCGGCGCCGTGGAGCGGCAGCGCCTGAGACGCCTCGGGAAGGCCGGCCGGCGCTGCCCCGCAACGCGAGAACGCCGCAGGTCAGGCACCCGGTGGGCACCTGACCTGCGGCGACGCGTCTGCGGGCTCGACGTCAGTCGAGGTAGTCGCGCAGCACCTGGCTGCGGCTCGGGTGACGCAGCTTGCTCATCGTCTTGCTCTCGATCTGGCGGATGCGCTCGCGCGTCACCCCGTAGACCTTGCCGATCTCGTCGAGGGTCTTCGGCTGGCCGTCGGTCAGGCCGAAGCGCATCGAGACGACGCCAGCCTCACGCTCGGAGAGCGTGTCGAGCACCGAGTGCAGCTGCTCCTGCAGGAGCGTGAAGCTCACGGCGTCGGCCGGGACGACCGCCTCGGAGTCCTCGATGAGGTCGCCGAACTCGCTGTCGCCGTCCTCGCCGAGCGGGGTGTGCAGCGAGATCGGCTCACGGCCGTACTTCTGCACCTCGACGACCTTCTCGGGCGTCATGTCGAGCTCCTTGGCGAGCTCCTCCGGGGTGGGCTCGCGGCCCAGGTCCTGGAGCATCTGGCGCTGCACGCGGGCGAGCTTGTTGATGACCTCGACCATGTGCACCGGGATGCGGATGGTGCGCGCCTGGTCGGCCATGGCACGGGTGATCGCCTGGCGGATCCACCACGTCGCGTAGGTCGAGAACTTGTAGCCCTTGGTGTAGTCGAACTTCTCGACCGCACGGATCAGGCCGAGGTTGCCCTCCTGGATGAGGTCGAGGAAGAGCATGCCGCGACCCGTGTAGCGCTTGGCGAGCGAGACGACGAGACGCAGGTTGGCCTCGAGCAGGTGGTTCTTGGCCTTCTTGCCGTCCTGGGCGATCCACCACAGCTCGCGCTTCAGCTTCATCTCGATCTTGTCGCCCGAGTTGAGCTTCTCCTCGGCGAACAGGCCGGCCTCGATGCGCTTGGCGAGCTCGACCTCCTGCTCGGCGTTGAGGAGGGCGACCCTGCCGATCTGCTTGAGGTAGTCCTTGACCGGGTCGGCCGTCGCTCCGGCCGTCACGACCTGCTGGGCCGGGGCGTCGTCCTCGTCGTCGTCGCGGATGACGAAGCCGGACTCCTCCGTCTCCTCGGTCTTGGCCGCGGCGGCCGGGCGGGCCTCGCCCTCCTCCGCGTCATCGTCGACGTCCACCGGCTCGACGACGACCTCCTCGAGTTCGCCCTCGGGGGCGTCCTCGGGCTCGTCGCCGGTCTCGTCGGCGCCGTCGGCCCCGGCGGCGGCGATCTTGGCCGTCTTCTTCGCCGCCGTCTTGGCGGTGGCGGCCTTCTTGGCGGCCGGCTTCGCGGCAGCCTTGGCGACGCCGGCGTTCGTCGCCGCCTTCTTGACGGCGGCCCGCGCGGCGGGCTTCTCCGCGGCTGCCTCGTCGGCCGCGGCGGGGGCGGCCTTCTTCACGGTGGTCTTCGTGGCGGTCTTCGTGGCGGCGGTCGTCGTCCGCGACGCGGCCTTCGTCGCCGCGGCGGTCGTCTTGCGTGCGGTGGCCACACTGCCTCCCTTGGTCCCTGTGCGGGTCTTCTTCGTGCTCGAGTGCGGAGCGTCGACGACGATCTCGATGTCGTGCGCCTCGAGCGTCGTGAGGACCGGCTTCATCTGCTTGAGGTCGAGGTCGGCCTCGGCCTGGGCGCGCGCGATCTCCGTGCCGGTGATGCTGCCGTCGGTGCTGCCCTTCACGAGGAGCTGCATGATCGCCTCGTGCTGGAACACCTTAGGCAGGGTCTTGGGGGTTCCAGCGGTTGTTGCCTTGGGCACGGATGCAGTCGCCTTTCGTCGCGGGTCTCGTCGGACGGTCGCCCGAGTTCGGGCATGCGACATCACAACGAGCGAGAATGGGGGGTGGTGCCGGCAGCGTGGTCTGTTGGAGTCGATCCCTGAATCGAGCTCTCGGTGCGCCTGGTGCGATCCGGTACACAGACATTATAAAACGCCGCACGGCCTCCGAGCGAACGGACGCCGAAACGCGTGCGGCGCGCCGACACCTCGAACCCCTCGAAGAACCCGCGTCGGACCCCGTGCGAGAGGGGTGCGCGGCCGTGCCCGCCGGGCACGGCCCGGACCGGTCGCGGGGTCAGTCGCCCTTGACGGCCAGCACCGGGCAGCTCGCGTCGAGCAGGATGCGCTGCGCGTTCGAGCCGAGGATGAGCTTGCCGACGGGGCTGCGGCGGCGCAGGCCGATGACGATGAAGTCGGCCTTCTCCTCCTCGGCCACGCTGATGAGGTCCTCGGCGGGGTCGTTGCCGCGGACGAGCTGGCGCACCTCGTGCTCCAGGCCCTTCTCCTCCAGCAGCGTCTGCACGCGCGTCAGCTCGGTCTCGAACCGGTGGGCCTCGTTGGCGTCGAAGTCCTTGCCGCCCCGGTGGGAGCTGATCACGACGAGCTTGCTCCCGCGCAGGAGGCATTCCTCCGCTGCTCTCTTGAGCGCCGCACGACCTTCTTTGGTGGCGACATAACCAACGACAATGGCCACTTTCCCGGACCTCCTTGGGACGGAAACACCCAGCTGGTCGAACCGTACCCGAAAACCCGGGTGTGGGAGGGGCGCCCGGCGACGACCTCCGGGCGGCCTCAGCCGCGCGACAGCGCCTCGCGCAGGATGCGCCCGACCTGCTCCTCCTCGATGAGGAAGCCGTCGTGACCGAAGGCCGAGGTGATGTGCGCCCGGGTGGAGCGCGGCAGCGCGGCGTGCAGCTGGTCGGAGAGCCGCGGCGGGTAGAGCCGGTCGGTGTCGACGGAGACGACCGTGCAGTCGGCGACGACGCGCGCGAGCGCCGCCTCGAGGCCGCCGCGGTCGCGCCCGACGTCGTGGGAGTTCATCGCCTCGGTGAGCACGACGTAGGAGTTGGCGTCGAAGCGTCGCGAGAGCTTGCCCGCGTGGTGGTCGAGGTAGGACTCCACGGCGAAGCGACCGCGCTCCCCCGCCCGCAGGGGGTCCTCGCCGAGCTGCGG
The DNA here is from genome assembly GCF_039542985.1 of Terrabacter aeriphilus. NCBI lineage: Bacteria > Bacillati > Actinomycetota > Actinomycetes > Micrococcales > Intrasporangiaceae > Terrabacter > Terrabacter aeriphilus. The sequence continues at coordinate 181,859 of NZ_BAABIW010000020.1, read as the reverse complement.
GCGACGGCCGAAGCGGTCGTCGAGCTCGAGCTCGGTGCGGTAGGTGACGTGCGCGATGCGTCGGGCCAGGCCGAGCCCCGTGACGGGGCGGCGGTCGGTGTCGTAGTAGTCGCCGCCCGCGAAGTCCGGGTCGCTCCGGATGGCGAGCAGCTGGGGCTGGCACCAGGCGATCTGGTCGGCCGTGGCGTAGGGCGTCGACGCGAGCACGACGCACCGGTCGACGTCGTCGGGGTGCGTCACCGCCCACTCCAGGGCGCGCATGCCGCCCATCGAGCCGCCGACCACCGCGGCCAGCCGGCTGATGCCGAGGCGGTCGAGCAGGGCGCGCTCGACCGCGACCTGGTCGCGCACGGTGACGTAGGGGAAGCGGCTGCCCCACGGCCGCTCGTCCGGCGCCTGGCTCGCGGGGCCCGTGCTGCCCTGGCACCCGCCGAGCACGTTCGCCGCGATGACGAACCACTCGTCGGGGTCGACCGGCTGACCCGCGCCGATGAGGGCGTTCCACCAGCCCGGCGAGGGGTGACCGTCGCCGGCCTCGCCGACGACGTGGCTGTCGCCGGTCAGCGCGTGCTCGACGAGGATGACGTTGTCGCCGGCCTCGTTGAGCCGCCCCCACGTCTCGTACGCGATGCGGACGTCGGGCAGCACGCCCCCGCGTTCGAGCTCGACCTCGCCGAGCTCGGCGAAGCGGCGTCGCCCGACGGGGTCGCCGGTGCGCCAGGCGCCGTCCTCGGACGCCCCGGGACCGTGGCCGACGACCGGGGCCACGGGTGCCTGCGGCCGGCCCGGGCGTGCGGCCGGCGTCGGGCGTCGCGTCGTGTGCTGCCGGTGGGTGACGGTCATCGGGGTTGCTCCTGCTCGCTCGCGCTTGCACGCATCCGGGGACGGATGCGGCCGGGTCCTCACCCGGGGCACCCCACCGCGAAGGAGGGTTGCCGACCAGCGAGCCGGGGCTTGTCGCTGGTACTCATGACCTGCCCACGATCCTACGGGAGCCCGGCCCGATGGCCGAGGCTCTCGTCCACGTCGTGGACGCCGGATCCCACGCGCGACTCACGTGCAGCGGTGCGGCCGCAGGCCGCCGTCGAGCGCGTCCCGCAGCAGCCCGGCCAGCACGTGCCCGGGCTCCAGCTCGAGCGCGCGGTCGACCGCGACCCGGGCCCGGGCCCCGTCGCCGCACCACCACGCCACCGCCGCCACGAGCGACAGCAGGGGCGCCGCGTGGACGGCGGGCGTGAGCCGGCAGACCTGCTCGAGCCGCGCCTGCACCACGTGGGGCAGCGTCGCCTCCTCCCAGGCGTCCCAGTCGTCCCCGGCGAGGTCGTCGAGGAGGCCGAGGTCGTCGACGTCGTCCAGCTCGTCGAGGGCGTCCTGCTCGTCGAGGGCGCCCGGTTCTTCGAGGTCTTCGAGGTCGTCGCCCCCGCCACCGTCGTCACCGAGGAGCTCGTCGTCACCGCCCGCCTCGCCGGCGTCGCCGGCCGAACCGGCACCACCGGCGTCCTCCGTTGCTGAGCCGTCGTCCCTGCCGTCCGCGCGCTGCTCCGGACCGGAGAGGTCGACGACGTCACCGAGCAGCCGGTCCTGCGGGGACGCCGCCCCGAGCAGGCGCAGGCCCGGCCCGAGGAACAGCTCGAGGGCCGGCGCGAGCACGTCCGGCGGCGGCCCGAAGACGCTCGAGCCGGGGCAGAGCCACGCGATGACCGCGTCGCGCACGAAGGCGTCGCGCAGCGGCCCCACGAGAGCCGGCAGCCAGTGCTCGATGCCGTAGCCGACGATGTCGCCGCGCAGCACGCCGCCCCAGGCCACGAGCGCGTCGTCGACGAGGAACTCGAGGGGCGTGAGGTCGTCGTCCAGCACACCGAACCGGGCTCCCGCCCGGGCCGCACCGCGGGCCCGGCCCGCCCCGGGCCCCCGACCGCTCCCCCGCGCACCACCCGGCCGGCCGGTCCTCGGCCGACCGGACCTCCCGCGGCGCGACCACCCGCCCGCGTTCGCGTAGCGCCGCTGCCAGTCCTCGACGGACCGGCGCGCGAGGTCGTGCCGCGGCGCGTCGCGCGCGAGCGGCTCGACGAGCCGTGCGAGCTCGCTGCGGTCCGGGAGCACCGCGTGCCCCAGCGCGACGTAGCTGGCGACGGCCGGCACGTCGGCGAGCTCGGGCACCGGCCACCCCTGCTCCGGGCACCGTGCGGAGTGCAGGTCCCACCAGCGCCCCTCGCGCACGACGAGGCGCTCGCGCAGGCCCACGTCGTGGGCGTCCAGCCCGTCGGCGAGGGCGCCGAGCAGTGGCAGCGCCTCGTCGCGGTCGTCCTCGAAGGCCACGAGCGCGACCGCCGTGGGCGCCTCCGTCAGCAGCGTCGGCAGCAACCGGGCCGCGGCCAGGGGCGCCAGCTCCGGGCCGACGAGGTCCAGGCGGGCGACGAGACCGAGCCGGGCGCCGCGGAAGCAGGCGACCACGACGCTCCGGATCGGCTGGAACCCGAGGTGGTAGGGAAGGATGGTCAGCAGCTCGGCCGGCCCGGCCAGGGAGATCTTCGGCATGCGACGAGCCTCGTCACGTCGCCGCCTCTGCGACAGGCCCCGTCCCCAACCTGTGGACGACCCCGCCTGGCCCGCGGGGGGTGTGGATTCAGCGCTCGAGGCGCCTGCGCACGGTCTCCATCGCGTAGTCGGTCGCCGCCCGGCGCATCCCCTCCGGCAGCCGCGCACGCTCGCGCCCCGCGGCACCGCGACCCCACGGCGCCCGTCCCGCGTCACCGAGCGTGTCACCGGGCGAGCCCGCGCCGTCGGGCGCGCCCGCCCTCAGGCCCTGGCCGCGCTCCCACGCGAGGTAGCGGTCGGTCTCCTCGACGAAGGCCCGGACGGCCCACGCGACGACCACGGCGTCGTCAGCCGCACCGACGACGGGCAGCACCGCCTCGGGCACGAGGTCGACCGGCGAGGCGACGTAGGCCACCGCAGCGGCGACGAGCCCGAGGCGCCGGAGGGTGGTGCCGGCATACGCCCCGCTGCGGGTGGCACGGACGAGCCGCGGCACCGCCTGCACCCGCTCCGAGAGGGCGGGGGCGCCGGGCCGGGTGGACGCGCGCACGACCGACGCGACGGTCGCCGCGATCTTGAGCCGTGAGGCGGTCTTCACGGCAGCCCGGTCAGCGCTCGCCCGGCGCGAGGGGCGGGAACTCCTTCGCGGCCTGGCGACCGATGCGGCTCAGCATGTAGACGTCGACGCCGGCGCCGACGAGCCCGCCGACGACCGGCACGGCGCGGCCGAGGCGTGAGAAGGCGCTCTGGCCGACGCGCCCCACGAGGCGGAAGGCGACGGCCTTGTTGAGCACCATGAGCGCGGGTGCCGGCAGCCGGTCGGTCGCGAGCGACGAGAGCTTGCCGCCGGGGGTCTTGAGGCCGGCCTTCTTCAGCAGGTCGTCGCTGTCCGCGCCGACGAGCGTGAGCAGCACCGCGGAGCGCACCTCCGGCTTGTCGACGTCGTAGCCGCGCACCGCGGCGGTCGCCGCGGTGAGCCGCGTGGCCAGCAGGTAGAACTCGAGCACGTTCGCGGGCAGCGAGACCGGCATGGTGAAGAACCCGCCGAGGCCGGTCGCGAAGCCGCCGACCGCCCCGAGCTGGCGGTGGTCGCGCACCAGCACGCGCAGGGCCTGCTCGTCGTCGCCGCGGGCGTGCTTGAGCGCGCCGGCCGCGACGGTGCGGGCCGAGTCGAAGGGGCCCAGGCCGTCGATCCCGACGGCCATGAGGCGCTCGATGAAGCGGGTGGCCGCGGCGTTGAGCCCGCCCTCGGGCTGCCCCGCCCGGTCCGGCGCTGCGCCGCCCCGCGTCGTCACGTCGGCGTTCCTGCCCTTGCCTGCCATGTCCACTCCAGAAGCTCAATCGAAAACCGTCGCCCTGCACCTACCCGGCCCGTGGGGCCGTCGGACGCCACCGTATGCCGGAGCGTGCCCCCGCGGGTGCACCGCCCCGAGCGCGCGGTCGGTCACGTCTCGTAGGGTCGGCCCATGCCCCCGACCGAGCGCTCCGGACGCATCCTCGACGTGCCGCTGGCCGAGCTGCACCGCGACCGCACCTCGGTGAAGTGGCGGGTGCACGGCGACGGCGTCATCCCGATGTGGATCGCGGAGATGGACTGCTCCCCCTGCCCGGCCGTCGTCGAGGCCGTCACGGCGGCCGTGAGCCGGGGCGACACGGGCTACGCGATGACGCAGGAGTATGCCGACGCCTTCGCCGGCTTCGCCGCGGACGAGTGGAACTGGACGTTCGACGCCGCGGCGACGACGCGCGTGGCCGACGTGCTCACGGGCGTCACGCACCTGTTGCGCCTCCTCACCGACGCCGGCGGCCCGATCGTCGTGAGCCCGCCGGTCTACAACGCCTTCTACGAGGTGATCGAGGCGTGCGACCGCGAGGTCGTCGAGGCGCCCCTCGGCGCGGACCTCCGCCTCGACCTCGACGCCCTCGCCGACACCTTCGCCCGCGTCACGCGCGGAGGCGTGCGGGCGGCATACCTGCTCTCGAACCCGCACAACCCGACGGGAACGGTGCACACCCCGGCCGAGCTGCAGGCGCTGGCGGCGCTCGCCGACGAGCACGGCGTGCGCGTCGTCGCCGACGAGATCCACGGGCCGCTCGTCATGCCGACGAGCACGTTCACGCCCTACCTGACCCTGCCGGGCACCGAACGGGGGGTCACGGTCACGTCGGCCTCCAAGGCGTGGAACCTCGCGGGGCTCAAGGCCGCGATCATCGTCCCGGGTGCCGATGCCGTCGACGACGTGGCCGGGCTGCACGAGTTCGTGACCTTCGGGGCCAGCCAGCTGGGGGTCATCGCCCAGACCGCCGCCTTCCGCGACGGGCGCGACTGGCTCCACCGGCTCGTCGGCGAGCTCGACGAGAACCGCACGCTGCTCGCCGAGCTCGTGGCCGCCCGCCTCCCGGGGGCGCAGCTCGTCGTGCCCGAGGCGACCTACCTCGCGTGGGTCGACCTCGGCGGACTGGGACTCGGGACCGACCCGGCGGGCGAGCTCACCCGCCGGGCCGGTGTGGCGCTCTCCGCCGGCCCCATCTTCGGCTCGGGCGGCGAGGGCTTCGCGCGGCTCAACTTCGCCACGTCACCCGAGGTCCTCCGGACCGCGATCGAGCGCATCGCGAGATCCCTTGAGTGACAAGGCCGCCGGCCCGCCGTTCGTCGCGCTCGTGGTCGGCCCCGCGGGGGCGTATGCCGTCGGCGCGGGTGTCGACGAGGCGTGGCCGCTCCCCGACGTCGTGCGCCGTTTCGTCGACACGAGCGCGCGGCTCCAACCGCGCTGGGTCGTCTGGTCGGCGGCGTCGACCCTGCGCGAGGTCGTCGGGGCCCGACTGCCCGTCTCGCGCACGTGGGACCTCGCCGAGGCCCACCGCATCGTGCACGGCGGCTGGTGGGCGACGCCGGGTCACGTCGTCGCCGGGTGCCGCGGCCTCGACGAGGCGGCGGTGCCGGCGCCACGGGCCCACCGCCTGCACGGCTTCGACGGCGACCTCTTCGACGTCGCCGCCGGCGACGACACGGCCCTGCTCACCGCCGAGGGGCACCTGCGCGCCGACGCCCTGGGCTGGGCGACCGACGACGACCGGCTGCGCCGGCTGGCCGTGCTCGCGCTCGAGTGCCGCGACGCGCAGGGCGCTGCGCTCGACCGCCTCGGTGGCCCGCACGTCGCCCGGCTCGAGCGCACCGTCTGGTCGGAGTCCGCCGCAGCGGTGCTGTGCCTCGAGCTCGAGCGCGACGGGCTGCCGGTCGACCGGCTCGCCGCCGAGGACCTCATCAGCGGGTCGGCGGGCCCGCGCCCGCGCGACGAGGCCGACGCGGCCCGCATCCGCAGCGAGCGCGACGCGGCCGTGCTGCGGCACGCCCCGGGGCGCGAGCGCACCGACCTGCGCAACCCCGGTCAGGTCCGCGAGCTGCTGCAGTCGGTCGGCGTCGACGTGCCGAACACCCGGGCCTGGGTGCTCGAGCCCTATCGGCACACCCACCCGCTCGTCGACGCCCTCCTCGGCTGGCGCAAGGACGAGCGCATCGCGACGACCTACGGCTACCGCTGGCTCGACGAGCACGTCGGGCCGGACGACCGGCTGCGTGGCGGCTGGACGGCCTGCGACGGTGCGGCCGGCCGGATGACGGCCCAGAACGGCCTGCACAACCTCCCCGCTCCCCTGCGCCCCGCCGTGTGCGCGGCGGCCGGTCACGTGTTCGTGCGCGCCGACCTCGGGCAGATCGAGCCGCGCGTGCTCGCCGTCGTGAGCGGCGACCGGGCCTTCGCGGAGGCCACGCGCGCCGACGACCTCTACGCACCCGTCGCGGCCAAGCTGGGGGCCGACCGCCCCCGGGCCAAGGTGGCCGTGCTCGCCGCGATGTACGGCCAGCGCTCCGGCGCGGCCGGCGAGGCCCTCAAGGACCTCGAGCGGGCCTACCCCGTGGCCATGGGCCTGCTCGACCGGACGTATGCCGACGGCGTGGCCCGGCGCCCGGTGCGCACGTGGGGCGGTCGGCTCATCCGTTTCGGCGGGGTGCCGACGGCGGCCCTCGAGCCGGGCGCTCCCGAGCCGTCCGGCAGCGCCGAGTTCTCGGCCACCGGCGCCGACGGGGCGCGGGGTCGCTACGCGCGCAACGCGATCATCCAGGGGTCGGCCGCCGAGCTCTTCAAGGCCTGGGCCGCGACGGTGCGCCACGCCGTGCGCCCCCTCGGCGGGCACATCGTGCTGTGCCTGCACGACGAGCTGCTCGTGCACGTGCCGCAGGAGGCCGCGGCCGAGGCCGCTGCGGCGGTGGAGCACACCCTCACGGCCGCCGCCCGCACGTGGGCCGGGACGGACGAGGTGCGCTTCGTGGCCGACACGTCGGTCATCCGCCGCTGGAGCGAAGCCAAGCCCTAGGCCCCCGCTCAACCGTCGAGAGGCCAGTTTTCGCGAGTCACGGCATGTCGAGAGGCCACCAACTCTGGCCTCTCGACGGTTAGTGGTGGTCGTCTTCGTCGTCGGTGACGTCCTTGAGGAAGGCCTCGAACTCGGCGCCGATCTCGTCGGCGGTCGGCAGGTCCGAGAGATCCGTGGCGAGCAGGCTGCGCTGCTTGCGCCCCTCGAGAAAGGTGTCGTACTGCTGCTCGAGGGCCCGCACCACGGCGGTGATCTCGTCGGACTCCTCCATCTGGCGGGCGATCTCGGCGCGGTTGAGCCCGGCCGTCGCGGCGAGGTCGCGCAGGTCGAGGTCGAGACCGGTCGCGGCGCGCACGCGCTCGAGGCCGAGCACGGCGGCGTCGGCGAACTCGCTCTGACCGAGGTAGTGCGGCACGTGCACGGCGAAGCCGATGGCGTCGCGGCCGGCCTCGCCGAGCCGCAGCTCGAGCAGCGAGGAGAAGCTCGCGGGCACCTGCACCGTGCCGAAGGCCGGTTCGTTGCCGGAGACGAGGCTCGGGTTCGTGCCGTGGGCCGTGACGCCGAGGGGGCGGGTGTGCGGCACGGCCATCGGGATGCCGTGCACGCTGACGGTCAGGTCGACGCCGAACGCCTTGACCAGGGTCGTCGTGGCCTCGACCATCCGGTTCCACTGGTAGTCGGGCTCGGGGCCGACGAGGAGCAGGAAGGGCACGCCCTCCCGGTCGACGACGCGGTGGAGCAGCAGGCTCGGGTCGTCGTAGCTGCTCCAGTGGTCGCGGTCGAAGACCATGACGGGGCGCCGGCCGCGGTAGTCGAGCAGCTGGTCGACGTCGAAGGAGGCGATGACGCGCGACTCGTGGGTCGCGAGGAGGTGGTCGGCCATGAGTCGCTGGGTGTGGCCGGCGTCGATGAATCCGCCGAGGGCGACGACGAGCACCGAGGCCTGCAGCTCCTGGAGCTGGCTCGGTGACGTGTCGCTCTCGAACTGGAAGAGCTCGGTCGGGTCCTGCACGGGTCTGGCCTTTCGTCGTCCGGGGTCGAAGGGTGCAACGCCCCGTCCCGGCCCATGATTCCCCACCGACGGCATCCCTGCGGGGACCCTCGTCCGGACGACGATCGGGTCAGGCGCCGACCTTGGTGATCGCCTTGAGGACGCGCTGCGGCGACACGCTGTATGCCGTGCCGACCGTCTGCGCGAAGAGCGAGACCCGCAGCTCCTCGATCATCCAGCCGATCTCGACGACGTCGGCGGAGCCGCGCTGCGCGGGACGCAGCGTGTCGAGCAGGTCGGCGTAGCGACCCTCGACGAGGTCGACCTGCTCCAGCGCCTGCGCGTCCCGCGCGAGGTTCGTCGGCGCCTTCTCGAGACGGTGCGCGACGGCGCGCAGGTAGCGGTCGAGGTCGGGCAGGCGCCGCATCCCGGTGTCGGCGACGAAACCGGGACGCACGAGCTCGCGCAGCTGGGCGCGCACGTCGGCGAGCATCGGCCGGATGGCGGAGCTGCTCGACCGGTCGAGCTCCGCGAGCCGGTTCGTCAGGTCGAGGTGCTTGGCGAGGATCGGCTCGACGAGCCCGACGACCTGCACGACCTTCGCGGTCGTGTGCGTGCGCACCGCCGACAGCGCCCACTCGAAGTCCTCGCGGCTGCGCACCGCGTGGTCGGCGCCCGAGCCACGTCCGCTGACCGCGTCGTCGCGGATGGCGTCGACGGCCGCGGCGAGGCAGTCGTCGAGCAGGGCCGGCACGCTGCCGTGGGGGTTGTGGCCGAGCGCGAGCTTCTGCGCGTTCGTCAGGCGCGCGAGGATCTGCTTCCACGGCGGGGTGATGCCGAGCAGGAGCAGGCGACGCACCCCGAGGCGGTGCTCGGCGTCGGCCTCGGCCCGCGTCGGCAGCACCCGGAGGTCGACCGCCGAGCCGGCGTCGACGAGGGCGGGGAAGCCCTGGATGCCCTGCGTGCCCTCGAACGTCTCGGGCACCCCCGCGTCGGGGAAGGCCGTGAGCCCGCGTCGCTCGATGCCCGAGCCGGCGCGGCTCACCTGCCGCCTCAGCTGCGGCGCGGCGGCGTCGCGCACCGCCTCGAGGTCCTTGCCCACCGCGACGGCGCGCCCGTCGGGACCGTCGACGGAGAAGGTGACGGTGAGGTGCGCCGGCACGCGCTCGACGTCGAAGTCGGCCGCGGTGACGGCCACCCCGGCGCGGCGGCGCAGCACCGTCGCGAGCTCCGGCAGGAGCGGTCCCGACCTCGGGTCGAGCTCGGGCAGCACGGCCCGCGCGTGGTCGGGGGCCGGCACGAGCAGGCGCCGGATGCCCTTGGGGAGGCTGCGGATCAGGGCGGTGAGCAGCTCCTCGCGGAAGCCCGGCACCTGCCAGTCGAAGCCGTCGGGGGTCACCTGGTTGAGGCGCTCGACGGGGATGTGCACGGTGACACCGTCCTGGGCGGAGCCGGGCTCGAACTGGTACGTCACCTCGAGCACGTTCTCGCCCTGGGTCCACGTCGTCGGGTGGTCCTCGTCGGCGATGCTGCCGGCGCTCTCGCGCAGGAGCAGCTCCTCGGTGAACGTCAGCAGGTCGGGCGTCTGCCGGCGCGCCTTCTTCCACCACGAGTCGAAGTGCCGACCCGAGACGACCTCAGCCGGAATGCGCTTGTCGTAGAAGGCGATCAAGGTGCTGTCGTCGACGACGATGTCGCGCCGGCGGGTGCGCGCCTCGAGCTCCGAGAGACGCTCGACGAGGGCCGCGTTCTCCGTGCGGAAGGCGTGCTCCGTCTGCCAGTCCCCCTCGACGAGGGCGTGCCGCACGAAGAGGTCGCGGGCGAGCTCCGGGTCGACCTTGCCGAGCCCGACGACGCGCCCGACGACGAGCGGCACGCCGTAGAGGGTCACGCGCTCCGTCGCGACGGCCGACCCCCGCTTGCCGGACCACCGCGGCTCGGAGTACTGGCGCTTGACGAGGTGCTCCCCGAGCTGCTCGGCCCACACGGGGTCGATGCGGGCGTTGACGCGGGCCCAGAGCCGGCTCGTCTCGACGAGCTCCTCGGCCATGACGAACTGCGGCTGCTTGCGGAACAGCGCCGAGCCGGGACTGATGCCGAAGCGCGTGCCGCGGGCGCCGGCATACTCACGCTTCTGCTCGTCGCGCACCCCGACGTGCGAGAGCAGCCCGGCGAGGAGCGACTGGTGGATCGCGTCGGCGTCGATCTCACCCTCGCCGACCTGCACGGTGCCACGGCTCACGTCGAGACCCGCCTGCTTGGCCGCCTGCCGCACCTGGGTGTGGAGGTCCTGCCACTCGCGGATGCGCAGGTAGTGGAGGAACTCGTTCTTGCAGAGCCGCCGGAAGGCGCTGCTGCTCAGCTCCCTCTGCTGCTCCTTGAGGTAGGCCCACAGGTTCAACCAGGTGACGAAATCGCTTGTCTCGTCGGCGAATCGCTTGTGCGAGGCGTTGGCGAGCTCCTGCTTCTCCTGCGGCCGCTCCCGAGGATCCTGGATCGAGAGCGCCGACACGATGACGAGCACCTCACGCAGCACACCGCGCTTGTCGGCCTCGATGACCATGCGCGCGTGACGCGGGTCGATCGGCAGGGTGGCGATGGTGCGTCCGTATGCCGTGAGGCGGCGTCCCGGACGTCGCCGCCCACGGGCGGGCGCGGGCTCGGCGTCCTCGGGCGAGAACGCCTGCAGCTCCTCGAGCAGCCGGACGCCGTCGGTGATCTGGCGGCTGTCGGGCGGGTCGACGAACGGGAAGCGCGCGATGTCGCCGAGGCCGAGGCTCGTCATCTGGAGGATGACCGAGGCGAGGTTGGTCCGGAGGATCTCGGGGTCGGTGAACTCGGGGCGGCTGTCGAAGTCGTCCTCGGAGTAGAGCCGGATCGCGATGCCGTCGGCCACGCGGCCGCAGCGGCCGGAGCGCTGGTTGGCCGAGGCCTGGCTCACCGGCTCGATCGGCAGGCGCTGCACCTTGGTGCGCTGGCTGTAGCGGCTGATGCGCGCCGTCCCGGTGTCGATGACGTAGCGGATGCCGGGCACGGTCAGTGACGTCTCGGCGACGTTGGTGGCCAACACGATCCGCCGTCCGGTGTGCGAGGAGAAGACGCGGTGCTGCTCGGCCGCCGACAGCCGGCCGTAGAGCGGCACGACCTCGGTGACCGGCAGTTTCATCCCGTTGAGCGCGTCGGCCGCGTCGCGGATCTCGCGCTCCCCCGAGAAGAAGACGAGGATGTCGCTGCTCGTGCCGGAGTGCCGCTCGGTCCACAGCTCCTCGACCGCCTCGCAGACCCCCTGCACCATGTCGCGCTCCTCCGCGTCGGGGCGGTCGGGGTCGACGAGCGGGCGGTAGCGGATCTCGACGGGGAAGGTGCGACCCGACACCTCGATGATCGGCGCCGGCTCACCGGTGGCCGGGTCGGCGAAGTGCTCGGCGAAGCGCTGCGGGTCGATCGTCGCCGACGTGATGACGACCTTGAGGTCGGGGCGGCGCGGCAGCAGCTGCTTGAGGTAGCCGAGGATGAAGTCGATGTTGAGGCTGCGCTCGTGGGCCTCGTCGATGATGATCGTGTCGTAGCGGCGCAGCTCGCGGTCGCGCTGCATCTCCGCGAGCAGGATGCCGTCGGTCATCACCTTGACGAGCGTGTCGCGGCTGCTCTGGTCGGTGAAGCGCACCTGGTAGCCGACGGCCGTGCCGAGCTCGACGGCGAGCTCCTCGGAGAGCCGCTCGGCCACGGCCCGGGCCGCGATGCGGCGCGGCTGGGTGTGGCCGATGACCCCGTCGACGCCGCGGCCCAGCTCGAGGCAGATCTTGGGGATCTGCGTCGTCTTGCCCGAGCCCGTCTCGCCGGCGATGACGACGACCTGGTGGTCGCGGATCGCGGCGGCGATGTCGTCGCGGCGCTCGACGACCGGCAGGTGCTCGGGATACGTGATCTCCGGGACCGCAGCGGCACGGGCGGCTCGTCGCGCCGCCGCGCGGGCGTCGCGCTCCCGGTTTCCCGGGTCGGTGGCCGTGGCCGGGCCTGTCGCCGGGCCAGTGGCCGGCTGCTCACCCGTGCCGGGACGCCGGCGTCCGCGCCCCCGGGAGGGGCGGCGGGAGGTCCGCGAGCGCGCGGGCGCGTTCGCGGACTCTTCGGGCATGCTGCAAAGGATAGGCGGGGCCCCCGGCGGCTCCGAATGGATATCGGCCGCCCGGTCGCGGCGGACCCGGAACGCGACGCCGGATTTCGTGGTCTGAGGTGCGACGGCGCGGGCCGGAGAGGACCTACGGTGGTCCCACGCGTCGAGGGGAGCACGCCGTGTCGGACGACGACTCGAGGACGGCCCCGACCAGGAGGTCGGGCCGGTCAAGCACGTCAGGCACCGCGCGCAGCCTGCCGGCCGGCGCGGCCCGGCCCGCCCTGCCGGACCCCCAGCACGACCGGCACGTCTCCTTCCCCGACGACCAGCCCGACGCGTCGCCCGACGGGGCACTCGGTCGCCCGCACCCGGCGGCCGCCGCGCTGCCGGCGGAGGCGTGGGCGCCCCGGACCGCCCCCTCCCGACCTCGCGGGACGTCGGTCGCGCGGCCCGGGCCACCGCCACCCCCCACGCCCGTCCCGAGCTCCAGGCGCCGGTTCCCGGGCTGGGTCGCCGTCCTGCTCGTGCCGCCCCTCCTGCTCGGCATCGCCGGCAACCAGAGCCACGACGCCTCCGGCGACTGCACCGGCACCTTCACGCAGCTGGAGGTCGACGGCACGACCACGATTTGCTCCGTCGGTGACGGCCCCTTCGCGGTCGAGGGCGTGATGGTCACGGACGTCAGCGCCTCGACCATCCACGCCCCGTTCCTCCGCGGGCGCCCCGTCGTGGCACCGGTCCCGTCCGGCGCCAGCCTCCTCACGGTCGAGGTCGTCATGGTGCCGCCCGACTCGGGCGGCCCCGGTCCGGTGGCCCAGGTCGAGACCATGGTCGACGGCACCAGCGTCGACAGCCACGAGGCGCCGGTGCCCTACGCACTCGACGTGCAGCTCGACACGCCGCACTCGGAGCTCGTCGTCGTGGCCGCCGTGACGTCCGGAGAGGGCCGCGTGCAGTGTCGCGTCTACGCCGGCTCCACGCTCGTCGCCGTCAACACCTCGACCCTCGAGGCCCGCTGCACCGTGCCGCTCTGACCCACGTCGCCGCGACCGGCCGGGCGGAGCCCGCGCGGCGGCCTGCACATCGCTCGCCTAGATTGGGCAGCCGACACCGAGAACGAGGGGACCTGTGTCAGACCAGCCATCGCACGCACCCGATCCGACGCGCGACACGACGGGCGAGGCCGCCGAGCCCGCCGCGAGCGCCCCGCACGACGCACCCACCGCGGAGGACGTGCCGACGCCCGGGGACGTACCGGCATACGACAGGACGTTCGGGCTCGAGGCAGCCGAGCCGAGCTGGGTGCCGCAGCGTGCCGACGACGAGACGGCAACGGCGCGGAAGGCCGCCGGCGCCCAGGGCACCCCGGGCACCCCGGAGGCGCCGAGGGACCCGGAGGGCACCACGACCCACGTCGGCCCCGCTTCGGGAGGTATCCACCGGACGGCACGGACCATCACCCTGCCGCGACCGGCAGCCCGGCTGCTCGGTGGCCGGCTGCGCGCCTGGCACGTCGTCGCCGTCGTCGTCGGCCTGTTCGTGCCGCTCGGCCTGTGGGCCGCGATCGACGGCGCCGACGACCTCGACCCGCTGTCGTCCCCGGCCCGGGTGGCTCCCCGCCGCCCTGCCGTCACCCGCACCTTCCCCACCCCGCAGGTCCCCACCGTGACGCGCCCGACGGCGCCGACCGCGCCCACCGGAGCCGTCCCGACCCGGGGTGCGATGACCGCGCCTCCGCTCGTGAAGGTGCCGACCGTGCCCGTCACCCCCGTGCCCACGGACGCCCGCACCATCCGCTTCGAGGCGCAGGCCGAGGGTGGCACCCGCGTCGAGGTCGCCCTCTCGGACGCCACGCACCAACGGCACGACTTCGCCGCGCAACCGGCGCCGCTCGCCTTCGACGTGCCGGTGCCGGCGGCGGTCACGAGCAAGGACTACTTCAGCCTGCGGGTGCGCGCTGCCGGTGCCGCCGGCACGACCTCCGCGGACCGACCCACCGTCGTGTGCCGGGTGCTCGTCGACGGCGTGCTCGTCACCTCGCAGCAGGGCCGGGGGTATGCGACGTGCTACCTCAGCCCGTACTACGACCTCCGGCGCCGCTGACCCTCCGCCCGTGCTGCCGCGGGCTTTGTGCCGATTTCACCGTTTCTGCACCGTCGCTCGCAGCGGCCCCTAGTCTGACGCCGGAGTCATCTGGACAACAGGGGGAAGCATGTCGTCGACGACGTCACGTCGCCGTGTGGGGTTGTGGGTCAGGGCCGTGCTCGCGGCCGTCATCGTCGTGGGTCTCGTGCCGCCGTCGGCCGGGACCGCGGTCGCCGCGCCTGCGGCCACGCGCGGGCTGACGCCGAGCAGCGGCGCCGCGAGCTCCGCGACCCCGGTGCTCGGCTGGCAGGCCTCCGTCGGGGCCAGGCGCTACGACGTCGAACTGTCCGCCGTCCCGGACTTCAGCAGCATCCTCTTCACGAGGTCGACGACGAACACGCGCCTCGTGCCGACCGTCATGCTGCCGGACGGAGACGTCTTCTGGCGGGTGCGCACCGTCGACGCCGCGGGCATCGGTGCCTGGGCCACGTCCGCGCTCGCGGTCCGCTCGACGCTGCCGCCCACGCCGAAGGGACCGGCCGACGGCTCGTCGCTGGCCCAGCCGGCCAACCCCCCGCTGCTGTCGTGGACCGCCGTGCCGGGCGCGACGAGCTACCTGGTCGACGTCGACGTCGACACCGACTTCGTCGGGGCCTCGACCTACACGACGAAGACCACCTCCGTCGTGGTGCCCGACGCCCGGGCCGACGGCCGCTACTACTGGCGCGTGCGTGCCCAGCTCGCCAACGGCCGCTACACCGCGTACTCCGTCGTGTGGGGCTACTCGATCGGTCCCCTCTCCCAGGTGACGCCGAGCTACCCGGAGGACGGCGCCGCCGTCGAGGACGTCGTGCTCTCGTGGAACCCCGTCGCGGGCGCCAAGACCTATGAGCTGCAGGTCAGCACCGACCAGGACTTCAACACCCTGCTCGACAACAAGGTCAACCTCAAGGGCACGCGCTACTCCCCGCCGACGACGTACCTCAACGACCAGTACTACTGGCGCGTGCGGGCGCGCAACGCCCAGGGCGAGACCTTCGACTGGCAGCAGGTGGAGCAGAAGCGCCTCGTCCAGCGCAACTGGCTCGACCGACCGACGCTGCTGCACCCGGCGGACATGCCTTCGCCGCCGACCGGCGATGACTTCTACTTCGAATGGGAGCCCGTCCAGCACGCGACGCGCTACCAGCTCGACCTCGGTCGCGACCCGAACTTCTCGCCGCTCTCCTTCACGACCTGCGAGATGGCCGGCACGACGTACACGCCCGCGCACCTGCTCGACCGCAAGAACTGCGCGCCGGTCCAGGGCGGGGTCTACTACTGGCGCGTCCGCGCCATCGACGGGCCCGCCGACGTGCAGGGCATCTACTCCGAGATCCACTCCTTCGTCTACGCGACCGGACAGGTGATCCAGACAGCGCCGGCCGATGGGGCGAGCGTCAGCGTCCCCACGCTGCGGTGGCAGGCCGCCCGTGACGTCGAGAAGTACCGCGTGATCCTCACGAGCGGCACCGGCAGGGTCGTCGCCGACATCAAGACCTACGCCCTCAGCTGGACTTCCGACAAGGCGCTCGCCGCCACTGACGGCCCCTACAGCTGGACGGTCCAGTCGATCACGGCCGACGGCCGGGAGTCGCCCCGCTACGCACCGCGACGCTTCGAGCTGCTCGAGAACGCGCCGACGACCGGGGCGCTCGAGGCACTCACGCCGATCGGCGCCGGCACGGCGACGAACAGGTTCCCAGGCCTCGCGTGGCAGCCCGCGGAGGACGCTGCGTACTACCGAGTCCGCATCGGCGACAAGAACAGCGAATACTTCTACGACGAGGCCACCGCCCCGATCCTCTCGACGAAGTACGCCTACCCGGCCGCCACGGACACGTCGCTCGCGATCCTGAAGCCGGGCGAGTACCGCTGGTTCGTCGAGGCCTTCTCGGCCCGGAACGTCCGGTTGGCACAGGGCACGACGATGGGCTCTTTCACGATCACCGAGCTCGCGCCGGTGACCGGTCGCCGGCTGGCTGTCACCGGCACGAGCCTCGACGCCGGCAAGGCCTGCACAGCGTCGATCTCAGCTCCGACCACGAGCCCGATCCTGTGCACGGACGTGCCGACGACGCCGGTCCTTGACTGGGACTCGGTGCCGGACGCGTCCTACTACATGGTCTACGTGGCCCGTGACCGCGAGCTGACCAACCTCGTCTACCCCGAGCCTCGGATTCCCAGGGTCACGGGCAGCCGCTGGACCCCCAACATCTACAACAAGCCGATGGCGCTGCCGGACAGCCAGGCCGGGCAGGCGTACTACTGGTACATCCGGCCGTGCAAGGCCAACGGTGTGTGCGGGCCCGACCCGGTGTCGACGCTCGCGGCGGCCACGAACGCCTTCAGCAAGACCTCGCCCCCGGTGAGCCTGACGTCGCCGGCGGCCGGGGCGGCCGTCGCCAACCAAGTCACGTTCTCGTGGCAGGACTACCTCACCACGAACGCGGCGAGCACGTATGCCGCGACCGGTGAGCGCAGCACGCAGACGGCGATGAGCTACCGCATCCAGGTCTCGCAGACCCGCAGCTTCGCCACGCTGGTCGACGACAAGGTCGTCGACCAGGCGACCTACACGGCGTGGGACCGGACCTACCCCGAGGGCCCGCTCTACTGGCGGGTGCAGGCCATCGACGCGGCCGGCAACGGACTCACGTGGTCGGTCGGCGACCGGCCCGGCCAGGCCGGGAGGGAGTTCCGCAAGCTGAGCCCCGCCCCCGTGCTGCGCTCCCCCGTGGGCAACGCCGTGACCGGAGGACTCTCGCCGTTCGTCTGGACGCCGGCCGACTTCGCCGGCAGCTACGTCCTCGAGGTCTACCGCAACGACGACACGAACTGGTCGCCCGTCAACCGGGTCGCCTCCGTCACGGGCCGGCAGGTGGCCTACGCGCACGGCCTGCCGCTGCCCGCGAGCAGCTCGGCCTACGTCTGGCGCGTCGCGCGGCTCGACGCGGACAACCGCCCCGGCCAGTGGTCGACGACCGGCCGCTTCTTCTCCACGGGCACCGTTCCGACCCAGACCTCCCCGGCCGTCGGGGCAGCCATGAGCCAGTCGAGCCCGTACTTCTCGTGGACCGCCGTACCGGGTGGGGTGACGTACCGCTTCGAGCGTCGCGCCCCGGGCACGACCGCCCTCGCGGAGAACGTCACGACGAGCGCGCAGGCCTGGGCCCCGACGGCAGCCCTGCCGATGGGCGCGTGGGAGTGGCGTGTCGTGGCCGTCGACGCGAACCGCGCCGACCTCGGGGCGAGCGCCTGGCGCCCGTTCACCGCGGTGGGCACGCTCACCCTGACGCCCTCGCCGAGCGTCACCGGCGTCGTGCGGGTGGGCTCGCGCCTGACCGCGGCCCCGGGAACGTGGACCCCGGCGCCGGTCACGCTCGCCTACCAGTGGTACCGCTCCGGCGTCGCCATCAGTGGCGCACGGTCGGCGACCTACACCCTCACGGCGAGCGACCTCTCCCAGAAGGTCAGGGTCCGGGTCGTCGGGTCGAAGGTCGGCTACGCGTCCGTCGCCCGCTACTCCGCGGAGACGGCGACGGTCGCGAGCGGCCTCCTGACGCCGTCACCGACGCCGAAGGTCACGGGGACGGTCCGGGTCGGCAGCCGCCTGACGGCGACCGCGGGCACGTGGGGACCAGCCCCCGTCACGCTCTCCTACCAGTGGTTCCGCTCGGGCGTCGCCGTGCGCGGCGCCACGACGTCCAGCTACCTGCTGGGCACGGCCGACCTCGGCAAGACCGTTCGCGTCGCGGTGACCGGCCGTCGAATCGCGTTCGCCACGCTGACGCGCACGTCGGCGAGCACGGCCCCCGTCGCTCCCCGCGCCCTCACGGCGAGCCCGGTCCCCCGGGTCTCGGGCACGGCCCGCGTGGGACGCACGCTCACCGCGAGCGCCGGCACGTGGGGCCCGTCGCCGGTCACCCTCTCCTACCAGTGGTACCGCGCCGGGGTCGCCGTGCGTGGCGCGACGGCCCGCACGTACGTCCTCAAGAGCGCCGACGTC
This sequence comes from Terrabacter aeriphilus, assembly GCF_039542985.1. Lineage (NCBI taxonomy): Bacteria > Bacillati > Actinomycetota > Actinomycetes > Micrococcales > Intrasporangiaceae > Terrabacter > Terrabacter aeriphilus. Next base: position 163,709 of record NZ_BAABIW010000020.1, on the reverse strand, counting down.
AGCCGCACGTTCACGGTGCGCGTCACCGGCCGCAAGACGGGGTATGCCACCACGACCAGGGCCTCGGCCGCGACGAGGTCCGTCACCCGCTGAGACCGCTGCACGAGAACGGCCCGCGCCATCGAGGCGCGGGCCGTTCTGCGTCAGACGTCCCCGGCGTCGTCCGATGCGCGGGCCGCCTTGCGGCGCTTGTTGATCGCGATGCGAGCGGCCATCGCCCTCTCGAACGCGAGGTGCCAGAAACGGCTGAGCACGAGCTCGCGCTCGCCCACCATCTCGACGACGTCGGCGCCGGCCCCGAGCTTGAAGAGGAGCAGACCCGTCAGCGGGCTCGTGGCCCCGAGCGAGGTGTTGAAGCCGCGGAAGTCGTACGCCTCGCACCCGGCCGCCGCGGCGTCTCGCATCGCCTGCCACTGCAGGGCGTTCGAGGCACGGGCGTCGCGGTTCCGCTCGGTCGAGCCGCCGTAGAGGTAGGAGAAGGTGCGCCCGAAGCGGATCATCAGCGCGGAGGCGAGCACGTCGCCGTCGACGTGGGCCTCGTAGAAGCGCGCCGAGACCGGGCCGTCGTCGTCGGAGGCGAACGATCGCGCCATGACGTCGAAGTAGGCCTTGGGCCGGGGCAGGAAGTTGTCGCGCCGAGCCGACTCGACGTAGAGGTCGTGGAAGGTGTCGAGGCCCTCGGGACCGACGGCCCGCACCTGCACACCGGCCTTCTCGGCCTTCTTGACGTTGCGTCGCCACTGCTGGTTCATGCCCTTGAGCAGCTCGGCGTCCGTGCGGCCCCGGAGGTCGACGACGCACAGGAGGCGCGGCTGGCCGACGGCCACGCCGTCGGCCCCGAGCGGAAGCCAGCCGTTGCGGTCGAGCCACGCCTCGAGCCGCCGGGCGGACGGGTTGTCGACGGCGGCAGGCAGGCTCGTGAAGCTGAGCAGGCCGCTGTCGGTGACCTGCTTCTTGACGGGCTCCCGGTCCCACACGCGGGAGACGACGGGGTAGCCGAGCCGCAGCGCGAACGCCTTGGCGTCCTTGGCCCACGCGACGAGGGGATCGAGCCACCGCGCGGGGTCCTCGGCCACGAGGTCCCAGGGAAGCCCCGGCCCCTCGGGCAGGTAGGCGTACGAGCGGGACAGGCGCGGGATGGTGCGGGAGAGCACGAGCCCGGCCCCGACGCGTCGGCCCGTGGCGTCGAACCAGCCGAGGTGGGTGCTGCGCCACCCCTGCTTGGCGCGTCCCCAGGCCGGCGTCTGCAGGAAGCTGCCGCCGACCTCGAGGAGCGTCTCGACGGCCTCGTCGGGCGTGATCTCACGTACGGTGAGCGGCCACCTGGGGGGCTCGGTGAGAGGGGCCGCCGGCGAGGGCGGCGCCGTGACGGGGGTCTGCTCGGTCATGGGCGCCACCCTAGCGGCGCCGGATCACTCCTCCGACGCCACCCGCGCGCCGTCGGCCACCTCGGCAGCGGCGGTCGCCCTCGCGGTCCGGCGGATCCACCAGAGGCCGAGCACCGGCAGCAGCAGCGGGACGTAGCCGTAGCCCGAGCCGAAGTGCGACCACACCGTCTTGTCCGGGAAGGCGGACGGGACGGCATACGAAATCGCGCCGACGACGAGCACGCCGAGCAGCTCGACCCCCAGCGCGCCCGTCGCGAGGCGCACCGAGGCGCGGTCGCCGCGGGCGAGGCCGACGGTCGCGACGATGTAGATGACCGCGGCGAGCGCCGAGAGCACGTAGGAGGTGGGGGCCCGGTCGAAGTACTCGCTGATCTGCAGGATCGAGCGACCGGTCGCCGCGAGGGCGAGCAGGCCGTAGACGGCCACGAGGAGTCGCCCGAACCCGTGACCGGTGTGGGGCCGCGCGGGCGGGGTGGTGGTCTGCGTCGGCTCAGGCATTGAGGGTCCAGACCTGCTGGAGGCGGGCGACGAGGATGGCCACGACGAGGGCGCCGCCGAGCACGACGGCCATGGACCACTGCGTCTTCTCCTTGACGGCGATGACGACGGCCACCGGCACGACGACGAGCACGGTGAAGAGGTAGGCGATGAAGGTGGCCCGCTCCGCGCCGTCGGCGATGGCCGACGATCGGGCCAGCCCGACGACGAGCTGGACGAGCAGGCCCAGCTCGAGCACGCCGCCGACGATGATGAGCGGGTCGTCGACAAGGCGCCGACGCAGCAGGTGGTGGGCGGCCAGCAGGCCGAGCAGGCCGCACGCCACGAGGAGCACGACGGTCAGGGGTTGGAGCACCCGAGAAGCGTACGGCGTCGCCGCCGGCCGGACCGTCGCGGCCCGACGTCGACGGTGCCGGTAGTTTCGTGCCGGTGCCCACCAGCGCCGCGATCCACCCGAGTCCCCCGCCCGGCTCCCAGCCCGGCAAGCAGCCCCGAGGAGTCCCCGTGCCGATGCGTCCCCTCGCCGTCGACCGTGCCGCCGGCGTGCTGCTCGGGGAGGCGTGCGGCGACGCGCTCGGCGTGCCCTACGAGATGGCCGCTCCCCCGGTGGGCGAGGCCGTCATGAAGGGCGGCGGTCTCGGGCCCTACGAGCCCGGCGAGTGGAGCGACGACACCCAGATGACGCTGTGCGTGGCGCAGGTGGCGGCCCGCGGCATCGACCTCAGCTCGCCCGACGGCCTCGACGCCGTCGCCCATGCCTTCACCGCGTGGCTCGACGGTGGGGCCACCGACGTGGGCATCCAGACCAAGGCTGTGCTCACCGAGGCGAAGGGCCTCTCGGGTCGACCGCACGAGCGGCTGACGCGCGCGAGCAAGGCGCTGCACGCCCGAACGGGCCTGACCGCGGGCAACGGAGCCCTGATGCGCACCCCGATCGTCGGGGTCTCCGCGCTCGACGACCGGGCGGCGACGGCGCGCGCCGCGCGGGCCATCGCGGAGCTCACCCACACCGACCCCCTCGCCGGCGACTCGGCCGTGCTGTGGTCGGAGGCCGTCCGCGTGGCCGTGACCGAGGGGCGCCTCGACCTCGCCGCCGGCCTCGACCTCGTCAGTGCCGCGAACGCCGGGCGGTGGGGCGACTGGATCGAGGCTGCGACGGGCGCCGAGCCGGGCAGCTTCGGCGACAACGGCTACACCGTGACAGCGCTGCAGGACGCGTGGGCCGCCATCACGACGACCGACCGCGGTGACGGCTCCGCCATGCACCTCCAGCGGGGTCTGCAGGCTGCCGTGCGCGCCGGTCACGACACCGACACCGTGGCCGCGATCGCCGGTTCCCTTCTCGGCGCGCGCTACGGGGCGTCGGCGGTGCCCACGCAGTGGCGCCGGATGGTGCACGGCTGGCCGGGCCTGCGGGCTCACGACCTCGTCGAGCTCTCGGTGTCGACCTCGGTGAACGGCCGTCGTCCCGGCGAGTGGCCGTCGGTGGCCTCGATGGGCGACCCGGCGATCCCGGCGCTCGGGGTGCCGCACCCCATCGACCCCGACATCGTGCTCGGCACCATCACCGACCTCGCCCGCGCCGACGAGCTCGACGTCCAGGCGATCGTGTCGCTGTGCGCCCTCGGGCTCGAGGACATCCCGGCGGCCGGGATGTCGGCCCGCGACCACATCGAGTTCTGGATCAACGACGAGGAGCAGGAGGCCGCCAACCCGCACCTCGACTTCGTGCTCGACGACGCCTCGTCCGCACTGCGCCAGTTCCGCGCCGAGGGCAAGCGGGTGCTCGTCCACTGCCGCCACGGCATCCAGCGCATGCCCGCCGTCGCGCTCCGGTATGCCGTCGACCTCGGTGTCGCTCCCGAGCTCGCGGAGCGCTCGATCCGGGAGGCCCTGCCCGGCATCCTCGGCGAGGGACGCCTCTGGCACGTCGCCGCCCACGGCGCCTGAGCGACGCCTGAGCGACGCCCGAGCGACGCCCGAGCGACGCCCGACTGCGGGACTGGTCCACCGCCCCCGCGCTAGGTTCTGGGACATGAGCGAGCTGGACCACCGGCGCCTCGGCGTCGACCTCTACAACGCGACGTGGGAGCTGCTCGACCGAGCCTCGCGCACCCCGGACGACGACGACCTCATGGTGGCGACGGCCCACGCCTCCGCCTACCACTGGAGCCAGGTGCCCGACGTCCGCCCGGTCAACGTCGGCCGCGGTCACTGGCTGTGCTCGCGCGTGCACGCGACCCTCGGTCAGGCCGACACGGCCGCCCACCACGCGGCGCGCTACGTCGCGATCGCCCGCGCGGGTGGCGTGGACGACTGGGACCTCGCTGCCGCGCTGGAGGCCTCGGCCCGCGCGGCCGCCGTGGCCGGTGACCTCGAGGCAGCGGGACGCTTCGAGGCCGAGGCGCGCGAGGCCCTGACGTCGGTCGCCGACGCCGAGGACCGCGCGGTCGTCGAGGCCGATCTCGACACGCTCCCGCGCCGCCGCTGACGCCGATCCCCCACCATCCCAGCCGCGCCCACGGCCAGGCGGTCACGGCCGGCCTCAGACGACCTTGGCCTCGTCGACGTAGCGGCACAGGGCGTTGACGGCTCGCAGCTCCTCGGGCGTGTGCACCTCGGCGTCGGTGAGCAGCGGGCTCCCGACGATGACGGCGAGCGCCCTCGCCCTCGAGATCGCGACGTTGAGCCGGTGCAGGTCGTAGAGGAAGGAGACGCCCCGGGGCGCCAGCGCCGCCGTCGTGCTGGCCAGCGAGTAGATGACGACGGGCCCCTGCTGCCCCTGGAACCTGTCGACCGTGCCGACGCGCGCCCCCTCGGGCAGGGCCTGCGCGAGGGTGGCGACGTGGGCGTTGTAGGGGGCGACGACGAGCACGTCCGACAGCTCGACCGGGCGGGTCACGCCGTCGGCGGTGGTCCACGTGCCGCGCAGCAGGTCGGCGACGAGGTCGGCGACGACGGCCGCCTCCTGCCGGCTCGACTGCTCGCACAGCTCCTCGTGCACGACCGGCACCCAGCGCAGCCCGTCGCCCGAGAGCGCACCCGGCGCCTCGACGCCGAGGCGCTCGCGGCCCGGGGCCGACGCCAGCCGGCCCTCGTAGGCCAGCTCCGAGACGAACGCGGTCAGGCTGGGGTGCATCCGGTGGGTGTGGTCGAGGAACACGCCGCGGTCGGCCGGGATGACGTCGTGCACCCCGTCGTCACCGGTGCGCAGGTGGTCGAGCGCCGAGACGCCGGACCCGTAGGGGTGCACGGCCTTCGTCGGCTGGGTCAGCTGCTGCGGGTCGCCGAGCAGCACGAGCGAGCGTGCCGCAGGCGCGACCGCGACGGCGTTGGCGAGGGAGAACTGGCCGGCTTCGTCGACGACGAGCACGTCGACGGCGTCGACCATGTCGTCGCGCGACCAGAGCCAGGCGGTCCCCCCGGCGAGTCGCACCTCACCCGAGGCGAGGCGCGCGGCCAGCTCGTCGTTGCTCGTCGTGTGCTCCACGAGCGATGCGCGCGCGGGCGGCGCGTCGGGGTCGGCGTTCGTGCCGTCCTTGTGCAGTGCCGGCCGGCCCACCTCCTCGAGGAGGTTGAGCACGACCGCGTGCGACTGTGCCGTCACCCCGACGCGCAGGCCGGCGTCGAGCAGCTCGCGGATGAGCGCCGAGCCGGCGAAGGTCTTGCCGGTGCCGGGAGGGCCCTGAACGGCGAGCACCTCGCCCTGCAGGCCCAGCCCGACGCGGACGACGACGTCCTTGGGCTCCTCGCCCGGGCGCGGCGCGAGGAGGTCGGGTGACGGCACGGTGCGCCGGACGAGGCGCAGGGCCAGGTTCTCCCCACCGGCGAGCGCCAGCTCGCCGGTGCGCGCGATGCTCTCCCGCAGCACGCGGTCCATGACGGGTCCGGGCCCGCCGAGGCCGCGCGGCCGGGGCGGGGGCAGGGACTTCTTCATCGACAGCTCGACCCACCCCTCCACGGGGTCGAGGTCGACGACCCGGCCGACCGTGGCGTGGGTGTCGACGTCCGGCACGTACGACCCGAGCGAGACCTTGCAGTCCTGCGGCGGGAAGGGGTAGCGCCACACCTTCGAGAGCTTGACGACCCGCATCTCCTCCGGCTCGCCGAGGTCGCCGATCGCGGTGCCGTCCTCGACGAGCTCGGCGGTCTCGAGCTCCTTGTAGCGGAAGAAGTCCCACCACTCGGGCCGCTTCTCGCGCCGGTGCCACCCGACCAGCCCGGCGAGCAGCTCGTCACCGGCGGCGACGAGGCGCTCGGTCAGCTCGATCTCGGCGCGCTCGTCGTCGCCGATCTCGCGCAACGGCTCGGGCACCGGACGCGTCAGCGCGTGACCGGCAGCCGCCAGCTCGGAGCGGCGCGCCTCGAGCCAGTCGTGCAGCGCCAGCGTCGAGCGGACGTCCTCCTCGTTGTAGGTGCGGATCTCGTCGAGGATGCGCTGCTCGGGCGACCCGTCCTCTCGACCGGCGAGCCACCGCTCGTACTCGACGACGGACGAGAGCCCGTCGGCCACACCGCCGCCGTCGGCGGATCGCGTGTGGCCCCAGTAGAACTCCTCGAGCTTCTTGATGGAGTAGGACCCCTTGCTGATGCGCAGGCCCTGGCGCACGACGGCGTAGAGGTCGACGAAGACCTCGTGACGCAGCAGCTGGTCGAGCTCGGCCTCGCGGGTGGCGTGCTGGCCGACGAGACGCTTGAGCGCCGTCGTCTCGTAGGGGGCGTAGTGGTAGACGTGCATGCCGGGGAACCGGCGCCAGCGGTCGGTGAGCCAGTCGAGCAGCCCGGTCGTCAGGCGGCCCTCGGCGGCGAAGTCGTGCGCCCAGAACTCGACGAACTCCCCCTGCCTCGTCCAGATGCCGGCGAGGTACTCGCGGCCCGCCCCGCCCTCGGCCCAGGGGTCACCCTCGAAGTCGAGGTAGACGTCGCCCTCGTCGGGCTCGGGCAGCATCTGCAGCCCGCGCGCCGGCTGGGGGTCGAGCAGCTCGTACTGCGCGCGGGCGCTCTCGCGCTCGGCCAGCTGCAGGCGGGCCTGCTGGTGCAGGCGCCGACGGGTGGCGGTCGACAGGGCGGGCGCGAGGTCGTCCTCGCCGGCCTCGGCGAGCGCGCGCAGGGTCGGGATGCCGAGGCCGACGAGCGCCGCGCGGTGGTCGGAGCGCATGCCGGCCACCTGGATGAGGTCGTCCCGCTGGAGCCACTCCTGGGCGCACCGCTCCTTCCACCGGCACTGGCCGCAGTGCTGCACGCGCGCCGACTCGGTGGGGCGCGGGCGGGCGATGGCGTCGAGCAGCTCCTCCCGGCGCCGCCGGGCGTAGGGCGCCACGTCCACGAGGCGCCACGGGTGGGTCTCCGTGTCACCGGTGACGACGGTCAGCCACTGCGGCGGCACGCCCTGCAACGTCTCGAGCCGGGCGGCATACGTCGCCATCTGCAGCAGCGCGGGCACCTTGAGCCGGCGCGCCAGCTTGGTGTCGGCGATGTCGTAGCGCCACGGGCCGAGGTCGCTGCGCTCACCGTCCGGGAGGTCGGCTCGCACGAGGAAGTCGGCGAGGCCGACCCAGTGCCCGTCGAAGAAGGTCGCCTGGTAGACGACGTCGACGCCCCGGCGCATCGCGTCGACGGTGGCCGCCTCGGCCGCCGGGCCGCGCAGGCCCAGGGCCGCCACGTCCTCGACGACACGACCCTCGGCCCGCAGTCGATCGAGGTAGGCGTGCTCGTGCTCGAGCCCCTTGGCGAAGACGAGGTTGAGCGACTCGTCGCTGCCGCTCGCCCGCACGCCCGCACCCTTGGCTGAACCCCTGGGCGACTCGAGCGCCTCGAGCGCCTCGAGGTCGAGGGTCGTGATGTGCGCGCAGGCGACGTGCTTGGTCAGGTCCGTCGGGCTGAGGACGAGGTGGCCGTCGATGCGCTGCATGCGAGCGAGTATGCCGTCCGCCACCGACAGGGCACGGGTGCCCTCGCGGGCCCCGGAGGGCGCACCGCGACACGCACGCACCCCGCGCCGCCCAAGGCTCCGATGTCACCTCCACCACGGGGCTCCGCAGCCCGCTCGGCGCCGATCCCCGCTCTCAGCGGAAATTCAGGAACGTTTCGAGGTGTCGGTGTCCCCGTTCGCGGATATGTTGCGCGAGGCGCGGCAAGCAGTCTCGGGGGCAGGGGCCCTCACGTGATCAACCGGGGGCGACAACCCGGCTCACGATCGGCGCTGCGCAAGGAGGATGTGTGTCGAACAATTCTCGAGGCTCGCGGCGCGGACGTCGCGGCCTGGTTGGATCGGTGGGAGCGGGGGCCGTCACGGCGCTCGTGGCCGCCACGCTCGGGGCCCCGGCAGCAACCGCGGCGTCGAATACCAGTCCCACCCCCAGCCCCACGGAGCATCGTTCCAACGCCACGGTGCCCGACTCCGTCAGGGGCGCCGGCTCGTTCGGCGCCGGCACGCAGCGCACGGCCGGTGACAAGGTCGACGCCGGGCTGCGCTCGGCCAAGGGCCCGGTGTCGGTCATGATCGAGCTCGACGCCGCGCCCGCGGCCCGCACCTTCGGGTCGGCCCGGGCCAGGGGCACGTCGGCCGCCACGACCGCCGCCAAGGACCAGACGAAGGCGATCAAGCGGGCCCAGTCGAGCATCGAGTCGCGCTTCGGCGCGTCGGCGACCCGGGCGCGCACCCTCTACAAGGTGCACGCCGTCTACTCCGGCATCGCGGTCCAGACCGACGCGAGCCGGCTCAAGGCCCTCGCAGCGATCCCCGGTGTCAAGGCGATCCACCGCCTCACGCCCAAGTCCCTGACGAACTCCTCCTCGGTGCCCCTCATCGGCGCGCCCAAGGTCTGGGCCGCCAAGGGGAACACGGGCAAGGGAGTGCGCGTCGGCGTCATCGACACCGGCATCGACTACACCCACGCCGACTTCGGCGGCCCGGGCACGGTCGAGGCCTTCCAGGCGGCGTCGGCCTCCAACGCCTTCACGCCGACCGCCAAGGTGGTCGGCGGCTACGACTTCGTCGGCGACGACTACAACGCCGACCCGACGTCCGACACCTACAACCCCGTCCTCAGCCCGGACGCCAACCCCATCGACTGCGAGGGCCACGGCTCCCACGTCGCGGGCACGACGGCGGGCTACGGCGTCGCCGCCGACGGCACCACGTGGCGCGGCGGCTACACCGCGCCCATCGCGCCGTCGAAGCTCGACATCGGCCCCGGCGTCGCACCCAAGGCCTCGCTCTACGCCCTCAAGGTGTTCGGCTGCGAGGGCTCCACGGACGCCGTCGGCCGGGCCCTCGACTGGGCGGCCGACCCGAACGGCGACGGTGACGTCTCCGACCACCTCGACGTCGTCAACATGTCGCTCGGCAGCTCCTACGGATCGCCCGAGGACCCCGACTCCGTCGCGTCGAACAACCTCGCCGCGCTCGGCACCGTCGTCGTGGCCTCGATCGGCAACTCGGGCGACGTCTACGAGGTCGGCGGCTCCCCCGGCAACGCACCGCGCGTGCTCGGGGTCGCGGCGTCCGACGACGGCAACGACGTCGTCGACGGCCTCAAGGTCGACTCCCCCGCCGGCATCGAGCCGGCGAACACCGTCGACGGCAAGCGCGACAACGTCTTCGCCGCCCTCAAGTCGGTCGCCTACGACTGGACGACCAAGCCGGGCGTCACCAACGCGCCGGTCTCGGCGGTGGGCAACTGGGCCGCCGCCCCGAGCGACACCAACAACACCGACGGCTGCGCCCCCTACTCGACGGCGGACGCGCAGAAGGTGGCCGGCACGGTCGTCCTGCAGATGTGGACCGAGGGCGCCGACCGTCGGTGCGGCTCGGCCGTCCGCGCCGGGCTCGCCAAGGACGCCGGCGCGATCGGCGTCATCTACGGCAGCGACTCCAACGCCTTCTCGGCCGGGGTCACGGGCGACAAGGACATCCCGGCGATGATCACGATCGCCCAGGCCACCACCGCGATCAAGGCTCAGCTCGACGCGTCCACGCCGGTCCGGGTGACGATGACCAACGCGCTGCGCAACAGCGTGTCGATCGTCAACCCCGCCGCCATCGACCAGCTCGCCGACTTCTCGTCGCGCGGCATCGGTGTCTCCGGCAACCTCAAGCCCGACGTCGCCGCGCCCGGCGTGACGACCTTCTCGGTTGCCGTCGGCACCGGCAACGAGGGCATCTCCGAGAGCGGCACGTCGATGGCGTCGCCGCACGTCGCCGGTGAGGCCGCGCTCGTGCGTGGCGCGCACCGCTCGTGGAGCGTCGAAGAGGTCAAGGCCGCGATCATGAACACCGCGACCCAGGACGTCTACGTCGGCCCCAACCACACGGGCGCCGTCTTCGGCCCCGAGCGGGTCGGCGCGGGCCGGGTCGTGGCCGACGCGGCGGTGGACACCTCCACCCTCGCGTACGTCACGAACGACCCCGGCGCCGTGAGCGTCTCGTTCGGCCCGGTCGCCGTCACCTCGGCGACGCAGAAGGTGAGCAAGACCGTCCGCGTCGTCAACAAGCGTCCGGTCGGCACGGCGGCGTACACGATCGCCTACAAGGCCGCGCACCCGACGCCGGGCGTGACCTACACCTTCAGCCCGAGCCAGCTCTCGCTCGCGCCCGGTGCATCGGCCGACGTCACGGTGACCGCACGGTTCACCCGCTCGGCCCTGCGCGCCGTGCAGGACCCGACGACCCTTGCCGACCCGCTCGGGGCCGGCCTGCAGCGCAACTACCGCGCTGACGCGAGCGGTCGCATGGTGCTCACGCCGGTGAACAACACCTCGGGCGGCGCGCTGCGCGTGCCTGTCTGGTCGGCTCCCCGAGCCGCCTCGTCGATGTCCTCGACGTCCTCGACGGTCAGGGTCAGCGGCGGCGCGGTCAAGACGGGCCAGCTGACGCTGGCCGGTGAGGGTCTCGACCAGGGCACGGGCTACGAGGCCTACGCCTCGACGGTCTCGACCTTCCAGCTGCAGGCCCAGAGCGGGCGGCTTCCCTCCTGCTCGTCGACCCTCGTCGTCGGGTGCACGTCGACCCGTGACGACCGTGGGGCCGACCTGCGCTACGTCGGGGCGGCCTCGGACGCCCCCGACGCCGGGAGCCTCGAGGACGCGACGCTGAGCTTCGGCATCAGCACGCACGGCTCGTGGCGCACGCCCGCGTCGTCGACGGAGTTCGACGTCTTCCTCGACACGAACGGCGACGGCACCGCAGACGCGGTCGCCTACAACACCCGCGCGAGCAGCGGCACCGACGACTTCGACTACTTCCTGTCGGAGCTGCTCGACCTGCGCCCCGGCAAGGTGGGCAAGTTGATCGACGACCAGCTCGTCAACGGCATCGACGGTTCGCTGGACACGAACGTGTTCAACAGCGACTCGCTCGCGCTCCCGGTCTCGGTCGGTGCCCTCATGGACGCCGGCCTCGTCTCCGGCGCGTCGCCGAAGGTCCGCTACTGGGTGCAGTCGTTCTCCCAGTCCGGCCAGGTCGACGCCGTCGGCTCGGACAAGGCGCCGCTCACGGTGAGCCTCGCCTCGGCGGGCCTCTCGGCCTTCGGCGACTTCGGCACCCAGCTGAACACCGACATGCCGGGAGAGAAGCTCATGGTCCGTCGTGACGACGCCGCCATGGCGAGCGACAAGCCCCTGGGCCTGCTGCTCATCCACCACCTCAACACGGACCTGCGCCGTGCCGAGGTCGTGCGGGTCAAGGCGGTCTCGACGACGAAGCTGACGGCCAGCCCGTCGAGCTTCACCTACGGTGGCCGCACGACGCTCACCGCCACCGTGAGCCCCTCGAACGCCACGGGCACCGTGACGTTCTTCCAGGCGGGCAAGAAGTTCGGCACGGCGACGGTCTCGGCCGGCAAGGCGGCCCTCGGGGTGCGCAACCTGCCGCGCGGGGTCACCTCGTTCACGGCCACGTACGGCGGGGACCTCTCGACGCTGGGCAGCACGTCGCCCGCCGTCACGGTCACCGTCAAGGGCCTGAACAGCGCGACCGCGCTCAGCTCGAGCAGCCGTGACTACACGTACGGCGGCCGTCCGACGCTCACCGCCAAGGTGGCGCCCAGCACGACCCGGGGCACCGTCACCTTCCGTGACGGCTCCAAGGTGATCGGCACGGCGACCGTGGTCTCGGGTCGGGCGGTGCTCAAGGCGCCCGTCCTCGCCCGCGGCACGCACTCGGTCCAGGCGACGTACAACGGCTCGACGTCGTACGCGCCGTCCCTGTCGCGCGTCGTCGCCCTCAAGGTGCGCTGACCCACCGGCCAGCGCCCCACGCCGTATGCCGTCCGTCCCCTCGGGGGCGGGCGGCATACGTCTGTCCGGGCCGGGTGGCGGACGTTCAACGGCCGGGGACACGAGGGAGACGGTCCTCCGAAGAGGACCGCCTCGGCGCTCGGGCCCGGGGGCCCGTGCCGGTGACCGTGACGGTGGTCGCGGTCACCGCCCCGGCTCACCGCAGGATGCCGTTACCGACATGACGGCCCCACCACTTGCCGAGTCCCCAGGTGTCCCCGGAGAGGGTCGCGGCCACCACCGCGATGCCGAATGCCTCGATCCAGTGGCTGTCGATGAGCGGGTTCGTGTACGCGCCGGTCGTGCCGAGGGGGAACTCGGCGAGGTACATCAGCGCGAGGAGCAGCGCGGCCGCCCAGGCCGCGAGCTTGAGCCCGGCTCCGGCGAGGAGGGCGACGCCGATGCCGAGCAGGCCGGCCATGAAGAGCCAGTCGGCCCACGGGCCGGCGATGTTCTTGAAGAAGCTGGCGAACGGGCCTTCGGCGTTCTTCATGAAGCCCTGGGCGGGCGTGCCGCCGTGGATCCAGGCCCTGGCCGACGGGGTCATGTAGCCCAGGCCGAACATCTTGTCGATGAAGGGCCAGAGGAAGGTGAAGCCGAGCACGATGCGCAGACCGGCGAGCAGACGCCGGGCGACGGCAGAGCGGACGACCTCATCCTGGAAGGTGACGACACCCTTGGTGGGGTCGTGGGTGGTGGCTTGCGCGGTGCCTTGCGCGTGCGTGTCGCGGGGAATGGTGCCCATGGAACTCAACTCCAGAACTCGACTTGTGTTCCGGCAGCTATCTCTGTCGGTACTACAAAGTGTAGTAGTAAGTTCCCGACAGGTTCCAGACAATGGCGTGTGACGTGGGAGACAGGCGAAACCGGGCGAAACCGGTTGCGACACAGGAAGTTGTGGATGAAGGCTGTGGCGCGGTCCTGTTTTGCGGCACGATCGTGTGACGTCGCCGTTGTGTCATGAACGCAGGGGAAGCCGATGACCGCAGTCACACCGCACCGAACCCGCCCGGTTCGCCGCGTCGGCGGGCTGCGGCTCGTAGGGATGGTCGCGATGGTGGCGGTGACGGGCTGCACCGGCGGCGGCGCGACCCCGCCGGCGTCCTCGACCGCCGCGCCGCCGTCGACGACGTCGAGCACCAGCTCGGCCACCACGACCAGCACGCCTGCCCCACCGTCGACCAGCACCACTCCACCCACGACGCCGACCGCAGGCCCAGCCATCCCCGCCGCTGCGCGCGCCAGAACCCAATCTGGCGCAGAGGCGTTCGCGGCCTACTACCTACGCCAGGTCGACAGAGCATTCACGACCGGATCGATCGAGCCGTTACGGGGATTGTCGGGCCCTGGATGCACCATCTGTGAGGCATTCATTTCATCCACGCGCGAGTTGGCGGGGAAGGGTTGGCATCACGAGCCTCCATCACTGTCTGTGAAGTCGGCGGCGGCCAATTCGTTCAGTCGCCAGAAAAGCGCGGTCGTCGTCTTCGTTCGTCAGAACTCGGTCGCCATTGTGGACCGTTCTGGCAAGAAGGTCGACCAGACAAAAAGCGGAGACGGCGCGTTTCTCGCCTCCATGACGTACACAGATCGATGGGTGATGGCACGTCTGCAGGTAGTGAAATGAAGCGCGCGATTAGGGCGGTGACCGCGCTTAGCCTGTTCTTGGGCTTGTTTGTTGCCTCAGCCCTCCATGCAAACGCTGGATGTGATAAGTCGATCTTCGATACCTGCAGTACGGATGAGACCGCCGCGACTCTTGGCCTAATGTCTCGAGCGAAGGTCCTCCGGCTTCCACAGTTTCCGCATGACGCAGGAGGCATCCTCGTCGGCGAGCGACCACCGGATGCCCCTAGGTACGAGTACGTCTCGCTCAATGACTGTCCTGAAGCGCAACCAGGGACGTTGACCGAACAGGTGTCGTGCGCACATGCGCTTAGGGCTTGTCCTCCTGGAGAGCTCGGTCCGCTGCTTCGAATCTGGGTTCGCTTAATGGCGGGCGACCAAGTGCTGCAGCCCTGGCATTCCCGCGGGATCACTTGTGCGTCTGACGTGGCTCCGGGGGCGCGACCGACGTTGACGATGGCCGACCTCAAGGCGCAGTTCATGCGCACGCCATGGGCGAAGCCGCAGGTCACGAGCCAGCCGGCCGGGAACACGACCCTCGTCAACCTCCCCACGTTCTACGCCGTGAACTGGGCCGCCAAGGGGTTCGAGCCCGGTGAGGTGGATCGGTCGGTGCTTCGCGGCATCACGGTGCAGATCCGCCCCAAGCTCATCGGCTTCACCTACGTCTTCGGCGACGGCTCCACCCTCGGACCGACGTCGTCGCGCGGCGGCGTCTACCCCGACGGCGACGTCACCCACGTCTACCGGACCCCGGGAGCCCGCCCGGTCCGGGTCGACACGACGTTCGGTGCGGACTTCAGCCTCGACGGGCGCCGCTGGGACGAGATCCCCTCCACCGTCACGGTGCCCGGCCCGACCACCACCGTGACCGTGCGCGAAGCCCGCAGCGTGCTCGTCAACCACTGACATCACCCACGGTCGACGTCGGCTAGCCCTTGTCGTCGACCTGACGCCCCAGCAGGGCGTCCTCGTCCTGTGCGTCGCGGTCCCACCGCTCCGCAGCGCCGTCAGGCCCGGTGGACTTGCTGGCCTCGCCGCCGAACTCCGACGCCTGGGCCACCTCGCCCGCGGACTCCACGTCCGACGCGGACGCGCCGGCCGCCGCGTCCGCCTCGTCCAACTGCCCCGATTCCCCGTGCCCGTCGGTCACGACTGCCTCCTGTCATCCATCGCCCGGCGCCACCGCCGCCCGCCCCTTCGGACGCTACTCCCGACAGGCCTCCCCCACCCTTCGAGTACATCACGATCGTCCGCTCGAAACGGCCTCCCTCCCCCGTCACCCCCTGTCGCTCAGGCCGCCGCCGACGGGGCGTGCAGCGGCAGCACCCTCACCCCGCCCGGCGTCGCGACCGCCATGCCGCGCAGCGCGCACCCGGCCGCTCGACAGGCTGCCGCCACCTCGGCCCGCAGCCGACCGTCACCCGCCGAGACCCCGGGATCGCCGGCCCGGGCGACGACCACGACGACGTCGAGCACCCCGTGCTCAGCCGCCTCGGTCAGCACCTGCCGCACCTCCTCGACCAGCCGGGCCCCCGACCCTCCGCGCCCTGCCGGCAGGCAGACCGGCTGGAGCAGCCGCCCGTTCGGGTGGCACAGCAGCAGGTAGATCGCGCCGCTCTCCCGCGAGGGTTCGGTCACGATGAGGTCGACGACTCCCTCGAACACCTCGGGGTCGGTGATGGGTCTCTGGGCCCAGCCACTGGGCAGCTCGTCGAAGCGCATGCAAGGAGCATGCCCGCGACCGGTGACAGTCGTGCCGGCGTGCCCTCCGGGTTAGCGTGGATCCGGGCCCACCCAACCGGCCGGTGACCCGCTGCCGAGCCCGTGAACCCACCGACGAAGGAGAGCGCATGCCGCACGGCGACACCCGCCCCGCGGCCCTGGGCGCGACCGAGCTGCTGACGGCATACGCGGCCGGGACGACGTCGCCCGTCGAGGTGCTCGACGACGTGCGGGCCGTCGTCGAGGCGCGCGAACCCACCCTCAACGCGTTCTGGGTGCACGACCTCGACGCCGCACGCGACGCGGCCCGGTCGAGCGAGCAGCGCTGGCGCGACCACCGGCCGCGCGGACCGCTCGACGGAGTGCCCGTCACCGTCAAGGAGAACCTCGGCCGCGCCGGCGTGCCGATGCCTGCCGGCAACGCGGGCGTCACGCCGACCGTCCCGCGGCGCAGCAGCCCCGTCGTCGAACGCCTCGACGAGGCGGGCGCCGTGCTGCTTGGCTCCACCGTCATGCCCGACTGGGGCATGCTCAGCTCCGGCGTCTCGAGCCTGCACGGCATCACACGCTCCCCGTGGGACCCGTCGCTGACGACGGGAGGGTCGAGCTCCGGCGCGGGGGCCGCCGCTGCGGCCGGCTACGGCCCGCTCCACGTGGGCACCGACATCGGCGGCTCGATCCGGCTCCCCGGCACCTGGCTGGGCCTGACGACCCTCAAGCCGAGCGCGGGCCGGGTGCCCCTCGACGCGCCCTACCTCGGCCGGGCGGCCGGCCCCTTGACGCGCTCGACCGCCGATGCCGCACTCCTGCTCTCGGTCCTCAGCCGCCCGGACGTCCGCGACTGGACGAGCCTTCCGCCGCAACGTCTTTCGGCCACCGTGGCCGACCTCGACCCGAAGGGGCTGCGCGTCGCTCTCCTCCTCGACGCCGGCTGCGGCTCGCCCGTCGAGACCCCCGTCCGGGAGGCCGTCGAACGCGCCGCAGAGGTCTTCGCCTCGGCCGGTGCCGTCGTCGAGCACCTCGCGCCGTTCATGCAGCCCGGCTGGCTGGCCGACCTCGACCGGTTCTGGCGGGTCCGCTCCCTCGTGGAGCTGGAAGCCCTCGACGAGGCCGGGCGGGCTCGCGTGCTGCCCTTCGTCCGCCGTTGGGTCGAGGCGGCGTGCGCCGTCGACGGACGCACCGTGATGCGCGACTACGCGAGCACGATGGCCATCCAGCAGGCCACCGTCGCCGCCACCGCCCCCTTCGACCTCGTCCTCTCGCCCGTCGCGCCGATGAGCGCCTTCCCGGCGGAGTGGCCGATGCCCTGGGGCGACGGCGACGCCGCGATGTCGCACATCGGTTTCACCGCGCCCTTCAACCTGTCGGGCCAGCCCGCCGGCACCACGAACGCCGGCTTCACCCCCGACGGGCGCACCATCGGCGTGCAGGTCGCCGGGCGCCGCTTCGACGACGAGGGCGTGCTCCGCGCGCTCCACTGGTTCGAGCGGCACCGGTCCCCCGACCTCACGCCCCGGTGGCCCATCCACTCCTGAGCCACCGAGGCCGTATGCCGTCCGCCCCCGTCCCGCCGTCACGGTGGGCTACGTGCCCACCCCGGTCGCCCGCGGCCGCCACCACAGGGCAGAATGCAGGGCCCCGGGTGTCGTCGGACTAGGAGATCAACCGCGTGACCATGCAGGCGAGCAGGCCCTCGATCGAACGACGCATCGCCGAGGAGCTCGGCGTCCGCGACGGCCAGGTGGGTGCCGCCGTGGGCCTGCTCGACGGCGGCTCCACGGTGCCGTTCGTCGCGCGCTACCGCAAGGAGGTCACCGGCGGTCTCGACGACACCCAGCTGCGCACACTCGAAGAGCGCCTCGGCTACCTGCGCGAGCTCGAGGAGCGGCGCACCTCGGTGCTCGCCAGCATCGAGGAGCAGGGCAAGCTCGACGACGCCCTTCGGGCCCAGGTGCTCGGCGCGGAGACCAAGGCCCGCCTCGAGGACATCTACCTGCCGTTCAAGCCCAAGCGCCGCACCAAGGCCCAGATCGCCCGGGAGGCGGGCCTCGAGCCGCTCGCGGAACTGCTGCTCGGTTCACCCGAGACCGAGCCGACCAGCGCGGCAAGCGGATTCGTCGACCCTGCCCGTGAGGTCGCCGACGCCGCCGCTGCGCTCGACGGTGCGCGCGCCATCCTCGTCGAGCGCTTCGCCGAGGACGCCGACCTCATCGGCGACCTGCGCGAGCGCGTCTGGAAGCAGGGGCACCTCGCCTCGCGCGTGCGTGCCGGCAAGGAGGACGAGGGTGCCAAGTTCTCCGACTACTTCGAGTTCGACGAGCCGCTCTCGAAGCTGCCCTCACACCGCATCCTCGCGCTCTTCCGCGGCGAGAAGGAGGACGTCCTCGCGCTCGAGATCTCCCCCGACGACCCGAGCGCCGAGAAGCAGCCGGGACCCACGGCATACGAGCGGGCCATCGCCCACCGCTTCGGCGTCGAGAACCATGGCCGGCCCGCCGACCAGTGGCTCGCCGACACGGTGCGCTGGGCCTGGCGCACCAAGATCCTCGTCCACCTCGGCATCGACGCGCGGATGCAGCTGCGCCGGGCCGCCGAGGAGGAGGCCGTCCGCGTGTTCGCCGCGAACTTGCGCGACCTGCTGCTCGCGGCGCCCGCCGGCGCGCGCGCGACGATGGGCCTCGACCCGGGGTTCCGCACCGGAGTCAAGGTCGCGGTCGTCGACCGGACCGGGCAGGTCGTGGCCACGGAGGTCATCTACCCGCACGTGCCGCAGAACCAGTGGGACCGCTCCCTCGCGACCCTGGCCCGGCTGGCCGCCGCGCACTCGGTGGAGCTCGTCGCGATCGGCAACGGCACCGCCTCGCGCGAGACCGACCGCCTGGCGGCCGACCTCATCAAGGCGCACCCGGAGCTGAAGCTGACGTCCGCCGTCGTCTCGGAGGCCGGGGCCTCGGTCTACTCGGCGTCGGCGTTCGCGTCGCAGGAGCTGCCCGACATGGACGTCTCGCTGCGCGGTGCCGTGTCCATCGCGCGCCGCCTGCAGGACCCGCTCGCCGAGCTCGTCAAGATCGACCCGAAGTCGATCGGGGTCGGGCAGTACCAGCACGACCTCTCGCAGGTGGCCTTGTCGCGCTCCCTCGACGCCGTCGTCGAGGACTGCGTCAACGCGGTCGGCGTCGACGTCAACACCGCGTCCGCGCCGCTGCTCACGCGCGTCTCGGGCATCACGCACGGACTCGCCGAGAGCATCGTCACCCACCGCGACACGTCCGGCCCGTTCCGCTCCCGCTCCGCCCTCAAGGACGTGCCACGACTCGGACCCAAGGCCTTCGAGCAGGCAGCCGGCTTCCTCCGGATCCCCGGTGGCGACGACCCGCTCGATGCCTCGGCCGTGCACCCCGAGGCCTACCCGGTCGTGCGCCGCATGCTCGAGTCGACGGGTCAGGAGCTGACCTCTCTCATCGGCAACTCCGCTGCCCTGCAGGCGATCCGGCCCGCTGACTTCGTCGACGACACCTTCGGCCTGCCGACGGTCACCGACATCATCAGCGAGCTCGACAAACCGGGTCGCGACCCGCGACCGACGTTCAAGACGGCCACCTTCAAGGAGGGCGTCGAGGAGATCAAGCACCTGAAGCCGGGGATGACGCTCGAGGGGGTCGTCACCAACGTGGCCGCCTTCGGCGCCTTCATCGACGTCGGCGTGCACCAGGACGGGCTCGCGCACGTGTCGGCGCTCTCGCGGAACTTCGTGCGCGACCCGCGCGAGGTGGTCAAGCCCGGCGACGTCGTCATGGTGAAGGTGCTCGACGTCGACGTGCCGCGCAAGCGCATCTCCCTCACGCTCCGCCTCGACGACGAGGTGCCCGCCCCCGGCGCGCCCGGGGCACGCGACGCCGGCGACGCACGGCCGGGTCAGTCCCGCGGCCGCCAGGGGCGCCCGAGTGGCGGCCAGGGACGTCCCGGCGGTCCGGGTCAGGGTTCCGGCCAGGGTTCCGGTCGCGGGTCCGGTCAGGGTTCCGGCTCGGGGCAGGGGTCCCGTCCGCGTCGCGACGACGCCCCGGCCACCGGCTCCATCGCCGACGCGCTGCGACGAGCCGGCTACCAGGGATGAGTGCCGGGGCGCCCTACACGGGCGACGACTTCTACTGCGACGTCGCGCTACCGCACCCCGAGGCACTCGACGTCGTCGAGGAGACCGGGACCGTGCTCGCGTTCCATCACACCCGGCCCCACTGGCCGGTGCACGTCGTCGTCGTGCCCAAGCGCCACCTCGGTTCGCTGACGACGGTGGCCGAGGGCGACGAGTCCGACGTCCGTGACCTGCTCGCCGTCGTGCAGCGCGTGGCCCGGCAGGTCGAGGCCGAGCACGGTGCGGCCGCGGTGCTGACCAACCTCGGCCGCTACCAGGACTCCAAGCACCTGCACGTCCACGTCAGCAGCGGCGAGCCGCTGCGCTGACCGGCCGGGACGGACCTGGTCGACGCCTCAGCCGTCGGCGTCCGGGCTCGCCCGGTGGTAGACGGCCTCGACGTTGTTGCCGTCGGGGTCGCGCACGAAGGCGCCGTAGTAGCCGGGGTGGTACTCCGGCCACAGCCGCGGCTCGTGCAGCGACTCGGCTCCGAAGTCGAGGGCGGTGGCGTGGAAGGCCTGCACGGCGTCGACGCTGGCCGCCGCGAAGGCGCAGTGCATCTCGCGGTTCGGCTCCTCCCCCTGCCAGGCGCTGATCCAGAACTGTGGATGCCCCTCCGGGCCGTAACCGATGGCCACCCCGACGTCCATCTGCCGGGTGTAGCCGAGCACTCCGAGCACGGCGTCGTAGAAGCGGGCGCTCGCCTGCAGGTCGGAGCAGTTGATCCCGTAGTGGTCGATCATCACCCGAGGCTAGGGCCCGGAGGCACCGCGCGGATCGGTTCTCGCCGGACCATTGTCATCGGGCCCAGTCTTTGGTCGACTGTCTGTGGTGGGTCCGGCCCATCAGGGGGCCCGCCCACGCGAACCGGAGGTGCCCATGAGCTCCACGCAGAGCAGGTCAACCGAGTCGAACCCCGACAGCGCCGAGGACACCGACCTCGACGGGTCTCCCGCGGGCGTGCACTCGACCGTCACGGTCGAGGCGTCCGTCGAGCAGGTGTGGCAGCACCTCATCAGCGCCCACGGCACGGAGGCCCTGCTCGGGCCCGGCGTCACCCTCGGCAACAAGGGCGAGTCGTGGCACAGCGCCGACGGGCCGCACGGCGTGGTGCGCAGCTACCACCCGATGGAGCAGATCCGCGTGTCGTGGCACCCGCACGAGGACGGCCCCCTCAGCATCGTCGACCTGCAGCTGAGACCCGACGGCGCGAAGACGCGCGTCGACCTCTACCACGAGGGCGAGGGGATCGCCGAGGACGGCGCCGGCGACAAGGCCCGCTGGGACGACGCTCTCGGCCGGTTCAGCTCAGCCCTCGGGAGCTGAACCGGGGTCCGGGGCACCCTGACCGGTGTGCGCCTCCTGCCGCGTCAGCGGACGACCATGACCGGGCAGGTCGCGTCGTGGATGACGCGGTGGCTCACCGAGCCGAGCAGCATGCCGGTGAAACCGCCGTGCCCGCGCGAGCCGACGACGAGCAGGCCGGCGCCCGCGCTCAGCTCGGCCACCGCGTGGCCCGCGTCGCCGTAGAGCACCTCGGTCGTGACGACGACCTTGGGGTGCTGCGCCCGCACGCGGTTCGCAGCGCGGGTCACCGACTGCTCGGCGTGGTCGCGCAACGCGTGGGTCTCCTCCGTGCCGCCCTTGGCGGTCTCGGCGTAGGTCCACGCCTCCATCGACCTCGGGTGGGCGACGCGAACGACGTGCAGCACGGCGCCCTCGCGCTCGGCGACCTCCGCGGCGGCGTCGACGGCGCGCATCGCGGCGTCGGAGTCGTCGATCCCGACGACGACGTCGTGGTCACGCCCGGGCCGGGGCGGCGCCGGCACGTCGTCCGGGGCGTCTCCCTCGGGTCCGCGCACGACGACGACGGGGCAGTGCGCGTGCGCGACGACGGCGTACGACGTCGAGCCGAGCAGGCCCGAGCGGATGCGTCCACGCCCGCGGCTCCCGACGACGACGAGATCGGCGTCGCGCGACGCGTCGACGAGCTGCACGGCGGGGCTGCCGAGCCAGTACTGCGTCTCGATCTGCGACGCGTCGAGCGTCGCGCCGGCGCGCTCCGCGCCCTCGTCGACGAGCGACTTGGCCGCGTTCTCGAGCGACGGCTCGAGCTGCGAGACGTCCATCGCGGGGAAGGCGGGAACCGTGGCCAGGTTGACGCTGTGCATCAGTGTCAGGCGCCGGCCCTGCTGCCGTGCCGTCTCGGCGGCCCATTCGACCGCGAGCTGGGATCCTGCCGAACCGTCGTACCCGACGACGATGCCGTGGGTGGTTCGTGCCTGGCCGTTCATGGTGAGCACCTCTTCCGTGGATCGCGCCGGACTCGCTCCGGACACTTCCATCGTCTCGCCGCGCACCCCCCTCGGCGGGGCAGTGTGACCACTCAGACAGGCCTACGGCCCCCGAGGAGGTATGCCGGGAGCCGGACTCGTGCGCCTAGGCGTCGGCCTCGCGCGCAGCAGCGGTCGCACGGTCGTTCGCGCGCTGGATCGCCTCCACGAGCTCGTCCTTGGTCATCTGCGAACGGCCTTTGACCTCAAGTCGTTTGGCGATGTCGTAGAGGTGCTGCTTCGTGGCGTTCGCGTCGACACCACCCGCGGAGTCACCGTCGTCACGGTGCGCCCGGGCCTCGGCGCCACGGCGTTCGGCCTGGGCGTCGCTGGGTCCCTTCTGCGCCTTCTCCTCCCAGTGGTCGCCCACCTTCTCGAAGGAGTGCTTGAGCGAGGCGAACGCGGTGCGGTGGGCGCGCTCCCCCTCGCCGTACTGCTCGACGGCCGCCTCGTGCGTCGCGAGCCACGTCTCCTGGGCCTTGCGCGGCGAGCGCTCGAGGGTGGACGGCATGTCGGCCGAGTCCTTCCGCCGCGCGGACGTACCACCGGACGTGCTCGATCGCTTCTTCGTGGGCATCACGGTCCTCCTCGTCGGGGTCGGTACCGGTCACGTACCCCGGCCCGGGCGCCCGCGCGCACGGACGGCATACGGGATCGGCAGCGGTCGGGTTCGGCATGTTCACCGACGGGCGCGGCGGGGTACGGGGCCCGACGGTGAGGACGTGGCGCCGCACGCCCTGACCCGACGGTTCACCACACCGAATCGAAGGAGATGGGATGAGCGAGGCTGTCGCACAACGGACGGACGGTGCCATTCGAAGTCTGGTGCCGGCGCGGATGGACCGGTTGCCGTGGACGAAGTTCCACTGGTCGGTCGTCCTCGGACTGGGGGTGTCGTGGATCCTCGACGGCCTCGAGATCCAGATCGTGTCGGAGTCGGGCTTCCAGAAGGCGCTCGGCATGTCGGCGGCGCAGGTCGGGCTGACCGGCACCGTCTACCTCGTCGGCCAGGTCGTCGGCGCGCTGACCTTCGGGCGGCTCACCGACCGGTTGGGCCGCAAGCGGCTCTTCATCATGACCTTGGTCATCTACCTCGTCGGCTCGGGCCTCGCCGGCCTCTCGCCCAACATGTGGTTCCTCTGGGTCTTCCGGTTCGTCGCCGGCATGGGCATCGGCGGCGAGTACACGGCGATCAACTCCGCGATCGACGAGCTGATCCCCTCGCACTACCGCGGTCGCGTCGACATCGCGATCAACGGAACCTATTGGGGCGGAGCGTTCTTCGGTGCCCTCGCGAACCTCTACCTGCTCAACCCCGACAACGTCGCCGAGAACATCGGCTGGCGCATCGCGTTCTTCATCGGGCCGGTGCTCGGCCTGTCGATCATCTGGCTGCGGCGGCACATCCCGGAGAGCCCGCGCTGGCTGCTGACGCACGGTCGCGCCGAGGAGGCCGAGCGCACGGTCGCCGAGATCGAGGAGCGCGTGCGCCGCGAGGGCGGCGAGATCACCGAGGTCGACGAGAGCAAGGCGATCCTCGTCAAGCCGGAGGAGCGCATGGGGCCGAAGGTGCTGTGGGACGTCTTCATCCGGCGCTACGGCCGCCGCACGGTGCTCGGCCTCACGATGATGGTGACGCAGTCGTTCCTCTACAACGCCATCTTCTTCACCTACGCGCTGGTGCTGACGAACTTCTACGGCATCGACAAGGCCGGCACGTCGCTCTACTTCCTGCCCTTCGCGGCCGGCAACCTGCTCGGCCCGCTGCTGCTCGGCCACCTCTTCGACACCATCGGGCGCCGCAAGATGATCTTCAGCACCTACACGATCGCGGGCGTCGTGCTGCTCGTCTCCGCGTGGGCGTTCCACGCCGAGGTGCTCAACGCGACGACGCACACGATCTTCTGGTGCGTGTCGTTCTTCTTCGCCTCGGCGGGCGCGTCCGCCGCCTACCTCACGGTCAGCGAGATCTTCCCCATCGAGGTGCGCGGTCAGGCGATCAGCTACTTCTTCGTCGTCGCCCAGTGCGCCGGCGCGATCGCGCCGGTGCTCTACGGCGCGCTCATCGGCGACGGTAAGGACCGGATGCCGCTCACCTGGGGCTACGTCGCCGGAGCCGTCATCATGATCATCGGTGGCGTCGTCGCGCTCGCCATCGGCATCGACGCCGAGCGCAAGTCGCTCGAGGACGTGGCCGACCCGTTGAGCAAGGTCACCGAGGACGCGGAGGCGAACGCATGAACCTCGCCGCCGCTGCCCGGGAGTTCACCATCGTGGTCGGGGTCAGCCCGACGAGCGGCTCCCCCGGCGCACTGCGCTGGGCGGCCGACGAGGCGGCCGCCCGCGGCGGACGGGTCGTGGCCGTCCGCGCGTGGCGACCGCACGCGCCGGAGACCGCCACCGGCGGACGGCTCCCGTCCGTCGTCGCGGACGAGCGCAGCCGGGGCTCCGAGGAGAGCCGCCTGGCGGACGACGTCGCCCGGGTGCTCGGTCACGACCACCTCGTCGAGACCCGCGTCGTGGCCGGCAAGCGCCGGTCGGTGCTCGTCGAGGAGAGCCGCTCGGCCGACCTCGTCGTCATCGACGCGGGCGGCGCCACCGCGCTGGGCGACCGCTGGCTGGGCGGGCGGCTCGTGGGGGTCTCGCACTGTCCCGTCGTCGTCGTGCCGCCCCGGCGCTGACGACCCGACTGACGCCTGCTCCCGCACCCCGTCGGTGAGGGTCAGTGCACGACCATGACCGGGCAGCAGGCGTCGTGGATGACCCGGTGGCTGACCGAGCCGAGCAGCATGCCGGTGAAGCCGCCGTGCCCGCGCGAACCCATGACGACCAGCCCGGCCCGCACGTCGTCGGCATACGCCGCGATCGTCTGGCCCGACGCGCCGTTCAGCACGTCGGTGCGCACGTCGAGCCCGGGGTGCGCGGCCATGGTGGCGTCGGCCACCTCGCGGAGGGCGTCGCCGACGTGGCGGTGCATGGAGTCGATCATCTCCTCGCGCCCGAGCACCGAGTCGTTCTCGGGCCACACCTCCAGGCCACCGACGTTGTCGACCGCGACGAGGCGCAACGGCGCCTCCGCGGCCGCCGCCACGGGGATGGCGGTGTCGAGCGCGGTCTGCGCGGGCTTCGAGTCGTCGAAGGCGACGACGACGGGGTGCGCGGGCCCGGCGTGCACGACCGAGGTGCCCCGGACGACGACCGCGGGGCAGTGCGCGTGGGCCGTGACGGCATACGACGTCGAACCGAGCAGACCGGACGAGATGCTGCCGTGGCCACGGGATCCCGTGACGACGAGGTCCGCCTGCTCCGACACGCCCACGAGCTCGGCAGCGGCGCTGCCGATGACGCTGAGCGGATGGATGTCCTTGCGGTCCAGCCACTTCCCGGCGACTTCGACGGCCTCCGCGAGCACGCCACGCGACATCTGGTCGTAGGCGTTCGCCTGCACGCCGGGGTCGTATGCCCGGAACGTCGGCGTCATCGTCAGCCCGACGCAGTGCAGCAGGGTCAGCTGCCGGTCGTCCCGTCTGGCGGTCTCAGCGGCCCACTCGAGGGCGAGGCGAGCGCCCGGCGAGCCGTCGTACCCGACGACGATCCCGTGGCTCATGGACTCGTTGGTGGCGGCACTCATGGCACTCCCCTTCCACTTCGGTCGGGGCCGCATGCTCCGGCCACCTCCATCGTCCCGCGTCGAGGACGCTCCAGAGCCGAGGTGTGACCGCTCCGACACCGGTGCTCGGCGCACTGGGCGCGGTCGACATGTGGACAGAGCCTTCCGATGCATTCGAACACCTGTTCTAATGAGAACAGGGGGACGACGGGAGGAGGCGGGGATGAGCGCGGACGCCGTGCTGTCGGAGGGCTGGCACCCCTCCGACGACGCCTCTCGCCAGGGCGACGCCGTCGTGGACCTTGCTGACATCACCACGCTCTACCGGGTACGGGCCGACGCCCGTCGGCCGCTGCGGCAGCGCTCGTTGCCGCTGCTCGAACGGACCCTGCGCAGGGAGATCGCCACGCGACTGCTGTCGCACGAGGTGCCCACACTCGTCGGCGAGCTGCTCGAGGCCGCCGCCGACGACCTCTCCCCCACCGTCGCCGGCGACGACGTCGATGCCGCCGAGGCGCTGGCCGATGGAGACCTCCGGGTGCTCGAAGCCGTCGAGAGGTGCAAGGCCGTCCTCGACGCCGTCGGCCTCGAGGCGCTGGCCCGGCTCCAGGCCGACATCGAGGCCGCTGAGGCAGCCCGGCGGGCCTCTCTGGGCCAGCCGAAGCCGAAGGGGTGGATCGACCCCGACGAGCTGACCGTCATGGAGGTGTCCACGGCGACCGGGCTCGGCAGCCAGGAGGTGCACGCCCGACTCGACCTGGCCACGGCCCGCACCCCCGGGGCGGCCGAGCTGCGGTCACGACTGCGCCAGGGAGGCGTCAGCGTCTACCGGGCCTGCACCATCCAGGCAGAGCTGCGGTCGCTGCCGGCCGAGTGCGGCCCCGCGATCGTCGAGGCCACGCTGCGACCCAAGGACGGTGCGCCGCCGTCTCCGACGCTCTTCAGGCAGCGCCTCACCCGCGCGTGCGTGGCCGCCGACCGGGAGGCTGCGGAACGCCGGCGTGCCGCCCGTCGGCGCCGTGGCGCGCACGCGCAGATCGACCGGGAAGGGCTCGGCACCCTGACGGTCGTCAACGACGCCGAGAAGATCGTCGCCGCCCTCGAACGGGCGGACGCAGTGGCTCGCGCCGCGCGGGCTGCAGGTGACCCCCGCGACCTCGACTCCCTCCGCGCCGACGTCATCACCGACACCCTGATGTTCGGCTGGCCCGGAACGTGCGACGGCAGCCCGTTGCATCCTGCCCACCCGGCCGCCGGCGGCGCTTCCTGCCGGCCGGTCCCGGGCGCCAGCGAAAGGCCACCTGAGCCGGTTGAGCGTGCCGAGCCCGGCGAGCCCGACGAGCCCGGCGAGCCCGGCGAGCCCGCCGAACCAGACGAGCCCTCGGGCACCTTCGACGCGACTGCCATGGAGCGCTCCACCGATGTCTCGGCCCCGGCTGGCACATCGGACCACGGCCCGTCGCCAGGGCCACGTCGAGCCGAACCAGCCGACGTCCCAAGTGAACCCGCGGCAGAGGCACCGCCGCCGTGGTTCGCCCGCCTGGGTCGGCGACCGGCCGCGAGGGTGACGGTCATCGTGCCGGTCGGGTCGCTGCTGGGGCTGACGCCCGCACCCGGCGAGCTGCCGGGGCACGGATGGGTGTCGGCGGACCTGGCTCGCCGGATCGCCCTCACCGAGGACGCGGCTTGGCGGCGTCTTCTCGTCGACGACGCGACGGGTGTCGCGCTCGACCTCTCCACCCGGTCCTACCGCCCGACCGCCACCATGCGCGCCGTCGTGGAGGCCGTCGACGGCACCTGTCGAGGTCCGGGGTGCACGGTTCCGGCCGCGCGCTGCGACCTCGACCACGACGTGCCGTGGCCGCTCGGCCCGACCGCCGTCGGCAACCTCACCAGCAAGCACCGTGCCCACCACAACCTGCACACGCACGAGCACTGGGACGTGCGCCGCGACGGCGGCACCGTCCGGTGGCGCACCCGGGCGGGGCGCACCTACGTGACCAGCCCCCGTGACTGGCTCGAGGCGGTGCGTGACGCGGCGCTGTTGGCCCCGCCGGGCGTCGACCACGACGACTCGGTGGACCGACCCCGTGTCGCCGGCCCGCCCGACAGCGACCCGCCGCCCTTCTGATCCGCAGCCCCTCCGGTCCGAGCCGTTCAGGAGACGGCCGTCAGCGGATCGGGCAGGCGGAAGATCCCGTCCCCGGTGGCGACGTAGAAGCCGAGCAGCGGCACGTCCAGGCCGCGGCAGCGGTCGATCGCGTGCTGGTGCCAGAGCCGGTCGACGTCGTCGGCCACCATCCCCCGCGGGCGGCCGCGCCCGAGCAGCACCGAGCCGGACCGTGCGACCACGAGCGGCAGCAGCAGGTCGAGGAGGCGGTCGAAGTCCTCGAGCCCGACGAGACGGCTCGGGTCCCGAGCCACGTCGCGGCGGTCATGACCTGCGTCGCGGCCCCACTCCGTCGCACGGCCGAAGCTCCGGCTCCCGCTGCGCCGCTGCGGGACCGACCGGGGTGGTGGGTCGTCGTGGAGCAGGACGGGCTGCAGACCCCGGTGCTCCTCGTCGCACACCACAACGGCTGCGCAGCCGGTGGCCCGGTCGGTGTCGCGCATCAGGAGGTCCATGACGTCGGCGGCGACCCGGCGGTCCGTCATGGGCAGCTCCCGGAACATGTCGGGCAGTCCGTGCAGGCTCATGCCGGCCATCGTGGACCTGCCGCAGAGCCTCCCGTTCGAGTTGTCCCCAGCCCGCCGCTCCCAACCCCGTCCCGGATGGCGATGCCGCCCGGCCGCACGTCGGCGGCAGGGCGGCATCGCGAGGGTCCGACCGGTCAGGCCACGCGCTGCTGCGGCGCGGTCTCCTTCGTCTTGCCCGGGTCCTTCTCGACGATGTCGCCGAGGACCTCGTCGATCTTCGTCATGAGCTCGGGCTCGAGCGTCACACCGGCAGCCTTGACGTTCTCGGCGACCTGCTCGGGCCGCGAGGCGCCGACGAGCGCGGCCGCGACGTTCGGGTTCTGCAGCACCCAGGCGACGGCCAGCTGCGCCATCGTCAGGCCGGCCTCGTCGGCGATCGGCTTGAGGTTCTGCACACGCGTCAGCACGTCGTCGTTCATGAAGCGCTTGATCATGTCGGCGCCGCCCTTCTCGTCGGCGGCGCGCGAGCCCTCGGGCGGCTGCTGACCCGGCTGGTACTTCCCGGTCAGCACACCCTGCGCGATGGGGCTCCACACGATCTGGCTCACGCCGAGCTCCTCGCACGTCGGCACGACCTCGCCCTCGATGACGCGCCACAGCATGGAGTACTGCGGCTGGCTCGAGATGAGCTGGAAGCCGAGCTCCCTGGCGAGCGCCACGCCCTCGCGGATCTGGTCGGCCGTCCACTCGCTGACGCCGATGTAGAGCGCCTTGCCCTGGCGCACGACGTCGGCGAACGCCTGCATCGTCTCCTCGAGCGGCGTCTCGGTGTCGTAGCGGTGCGCCTGGTAGAGGTCGACGTAGTCGGTCTGCAGCCGTTCGAGCGAGCCGTTGATCGACTCCATGATGTGCTTGCGCGACAGGCCGGTGTCGTTCTTGCCGCCGGGCCCGGTGGGCCAGTAGACCTTCGTGAAGATCTCGAGGCTCTCGCGACGCTCGCCCTTGAGGGCGGCGCCGAGCACGCTCTCGGCCTTGGTTTTGGCGTAGACGTCGGCCGTGTCGAACGTGCTGATGCCCGCGTCGAGCGCGGCGCGCACGCACTGGGTCGCCACGTCGTTCTCCACCTGCGACCCGTGGGTCAGCCAGTTGCCGTAGGTGATCTCTGAGATCTTGAGCCCGCTGTTGCCGAGGTATCGGAAGTTCATGCCTCCCACCGTATGCCGCCGACGGGCGCGCGCCAGAGGCGCCCCGGGGGCGCCGGGACCCCCGTTCGAGAGCTGGAACTGCATGGTTGCCCGCTTCGTTGTCCGGGTACACCTTCTGAAGCAACGGCGTCGGAATCTTCAAGGGTGCTTGAACGTTGGACGCAAGGACGAGCCGGACGGCTCGCCCGCCGGACCACAGGAGGTGGATCGTGAGACGCAGGAAGTACGAGGAGTTCGAAGAGGACAACGGCACCACGTTGCGCTACGTCCGCCACGAGAACGGCGGCGGCTTCGTGGAGTCGCACGCTCACGTCGACGCGTCGGCCCACGTCGGCCCCTCCGCGTACGTCGACCGCGGCGCGGTCGTCGGCGCCGGGGCGCGCATCAGCGCCGGGGCGTGGATCGACCGCGAGGCGGTCGTGCACGCCGGAGCCGTGGTGGGCACTGCCGCGCACGTGGCGACCCGTGCTGTCGTCGGCCGCGACGCCCGCATCGGTGCCCGCACCAAGATCGGCCCCGACACCCACGTCTGGGACGGTGCACGCGTCGACACCGACGAGATCGTGCCGCCCCACGCCGTCATCCGTGGCGGCACGAAGGGCGCCCGCGCCGCCTGACGCCGACTCTGGCTGACGCCGCCTTTCACTGACCCCGACTCAGGCTGACATGCACCCAGGTTGACGCCGAGTCAGGCCGGAGCCATGGCCAACCCACGCACCGGGGTGCCCGGCAGCCAGGGGTGGGCGCGCCGCGCCGCCGACGGGTCGTGACGCAGGTCGGCGCGGTCCATGACGAGGGCCGTGCGGACCAGCCGCGCGAACGAGGGTCGCACGGGCCTGGCCGCCTGCCCCATCACCCACAGCACGGGTCGGGGCAGGTGCCGGGGTGTCGCCCCCGGCACGACGAGACGGGCCAGCTCGTCCAACGTCAGGTCGTCCTCGCCGACGTCCACCACCGCGCCACGCAGGCTGCGGCCGGTCGCCGCCCGGGCCACGGCCACCGCGACGTCCCCGACGCTGACGAGGTTGACAGGGTTGCGACCACGGCCGAGGACCAGCGGGCCCTTCCCCGTGTGCGCCGACTCCCGCAGCATCTCGATCCACATCTCCGCGAAGGCGGAGGCACGCGCGATCGTCCACGCCGCACCACTCGCCCGGAGGTGCTGATCCGCCGCCCACTTCATCCGGTGCAGCTCCAGCGGGTGGTCGGCGGCAGCATCGACCACCGACACGAGCACGACGTCGATCGCCCGCGCCACCGCGAGGTCGACGAGGGCCGCGTTGCCGTCGCGGTCGACCTCCCGGGGAGACTCCCCCTTGCCCGGGTCCATCCCGTGCGCCGCGGCCACCACCGTGTCGACACCGTCGAGCGCTCGCGGCAGCGAGCCGGGATGACGCAGGTCGGCGACAACGAACTCCGTTGCCACCACGGGGGTCTCGGGCTCGGAGCGCGCGACGGCTCGCACCTGCTCCCCGGCCTCGACGAGCCGTCTGCAGACGAGCCGACCGAGGCGGCCGGAGCCGCCGACGACCGCGATCATGGCCTCAGTCCTTCCACTGGCCGCGCGGCGCGGGTGATCTCGCGTCACCTCCAGCGTGGCACCGACGACCCTCGCCGTCTCGATGTCGTGACGTGATCCGCCTCGCACTCCCTCCGTACATGCCCGCCGTGCCACGGCCCCTCAGCCGGATGTCGGCGAGGAGTCGGACGGCCTCCGTCCGGGGGTCGCCGCCGCCGCATCGCGGACCGCCGCAGCGACGGCGGGCGCCACGTGCGGGTCGAAGACGCTCGGCACGACGTAGCTCGCGTTGAGCTCCCCCGGCTCGACGCAGTCGGCGATGGCTGACGCCGCCGCCACCATCATCGCGTCGGTGACGTCGGTGACCCCGGCGTCGAGGAGCCCGCGGAAGAACCCCGGGAAGACGAGCACGTTGTTGATCTGGTTGGGGTGGTCTGACCGCCCCGTCGCCACGACGGCCGCGTGCACCGACGCGGCGATCGGGTCGACCTCGGGCACCGGGTTGGCCATCGCGAAGACGACCGCGCCCGGCGCCATGGTGGCGATGTCGTCGCCGGTCAGCAGGTCCGGCGCCGACACGCCGATGAAGACGTCCGCGCCGGCGAGCACCTCACGCAACGAGCCCGTCTCGTGGCGAGGGTTCGTGTGGTCGGCGATCCACTGCCGGAAGGGCTCCATGCCCGTGGCGCCCGAGTGCACCGCGCCGTCACGCCCGCACCCGACGATGTCGCGGGCGCCCTGCGCGAGGAGCAGCCGGATGATGGCCTGCCCCGCCGCGCCCACGCCCGAGACGACGATGCGCACGTCGTCGAGGCTCTTGCCGACGACCCGCAGCGCGTTCGTCAGCGCTGCCAGCACCACGATCGCCGTCCCGTGCTGGTCGTCGTGGAAGACCGGGATGTCGAGCATCCCGCGCAGCCTGGCCTCGATCTCGAAGCACCGCGGCGCGGAGATGTCCTCGAGGTTGATGCCGCCGTAGACCGGGGCCAGCGCGCGCACGATCTCGACGATGGCGTCCGGGTCCTGCGTGTCGAGGCACACCGGCCAGGCGTCGACACCACCGAACTGCTTGAAGAGCGCCGCCTTGCCCTCCATGACCGGCAGGGCGGCCAGCGGACCGATGTTGCCGAGCCCCAGCACCGCAGAGCCGTCGGTGACGACGGCCACGGTGTTGCGCTTGATCGTGAGTCTCCTTGCGTCGTCGGGGTGCTCGGCGATCGCCAGGCAGATGCGGGCCACCCCCGGCGTGTAGGCCCTGGAGAGGTCGTCGCGGTGCTTGAGCGGCACCTTGGGGTTGACCTCGAGCTTGCCGCCGAGGTGCAGCAGGAACGTCTGGTCGCTCACCTTGCGCACGTCGGCGCCGGGGATGGCCGCGATGGCTGCGGTGATGAGGGCAGCGTGCCGCTCGTCCGTCGTATCGCACGTGACGTCGACGACGAGCCGGTCGGTGCGGCTCTCGGCGACGTCGAGTGCCGTGAGCGCACCTCCCGCGGAGGCGACAGCCGTCGTCAGCGCCGCCGTCGAACCGGAGGCGGCCGGCACCTCGACCCGGACGGTGATGGAGTATCCCGGACTCGGTGTGGCCATGGCGGTCCTCCTGCACGTGCTTCGGTGCCCCCGACACCGCCATCCTCCACCCGCCGTGGACGTGACGCGCGGACGACCGCCACCACCGGCAGGGCGGGCCGCACGACCGCCCGTGGACCGCAGCCGTATGCCGCCGAGGTGAGTCGGCGGCATACGGCGTGGCTCCTCCGCCTCCGTCGGCCACTGTCCCACGGAAGGCCGCGGAATTGTGCAAAACGGATATACCGGACCTGCGGCGCCCTTGGCCCGACACCCCGGACCGGGCTCGCTCCACAGGTCATCCTCGGCGCCTGCCGGCCTCCCCTCGCGCTCGCGGCCCTGCAGGCCGAGCCCTCGATCGGGGTGCTGCTGCCGTGCAACTTCGTGGTGTGCAGCCTCGACACCGCACACCCTCGTCGAGGCCATGGACCCGACCGCCATGGTGACGATGACCCGCACCGAGGGCCTCGTCGACGTCGCGACCGACGCCCGTGAGCGGCTCGGACGCGCGCTCGAGCTCGTCGCCGGCTGACCGGCGGGATCCGCTCGTCGCTCCGCTCAGGCCTGCACGGGGGTGATGCCGAGCGACTCGAGCAGGCCGAGGACGCACTGCCTGATCTCGTCGCGGATGGGTCGCACGGCGTCCAGTCCCTGGCCGGCCGGGTCGGCGAGCTCCCAGTCCTCGTAGCGCTTGCCCGGGAGGATCGGGCACGTGTCGCCGCACCCCATGGTGATGACGACGTCGGACTCCTTCACGGCGTCGGTGGTGAGCACCTTGGGGGTCTCGGCCGTGATATCGATGCCCTCCTCGGCCATCGCGGCCTCCGCGGAGGGGTTGACCTGGTCGGCGGGCGCGGACCCCGCGGAACGGACCTCGACGGCGTCGCCGGCGAGGTGGGTGACGTAGGCCGCCGCCATCTGGGAGCGCCCGGCGTTGTGCACGCAGACGAAGAGGACGGACGACCGGTCGGCGGCTCGGGTCTCGGTGCTCACGGGTGGATCGGTCCTTCCGAGTGGGTGAAACGGCGGCGGAGGGCGAGGCTGACGTAGACGAGGGCGACGAGGGCGGGCACCTCGATGAGCGGGCCGACGACGCCCGCGAGCGCCTGGCCCGAGGCGGCGCCGAACGTGGCGATGGCGACCGCGATCGCCAGCTCGAAGTTGTTGCCGGCGGCCGTGAAGGCGAGGGTCGTCGTGCGCTCGTAGCCGAGCCCGATACCCGCGCCGAAGGCGAAGCCGCCGCCCCACATCAGGGCGAAGTAGACGAGCAGCGGCACCGCGATGCGGGCGACGTCGAGCGGGCGGGAGGTGATCGCGTCGCCCTGGAGGGCGAAGAGCACGACGATCGTGAAGAGCAGACCGTAGAGCGCCCATGGCCCGACCTTCGGGATGAACCTCTTCTCGTACCAGTCGCGCCCGCGCCGGCGCTCACCTAGGCGGCGCGACAGGAAGCCCGCCACGAGCGGGATGCCGAGGAAGACCAGCACCGACCGTGCGATGTCCCACGTCGAGGCGTCGATGCCGGTCTGCTCGAGACCGAGCCAGCCCGGCAGGACGGAGAGGTAGAACCAGCCGAGACCGGCGAACGCCACGACCTGGAAGAGCGAGTTGAGCGCGACGAGCACGGCTGCTGCCTCTCGGTCGCCACACGCGAGGTCGTTCCAGATGATGACCATGGCGATGCAGCGCGCGAGGCCCACGACGATGAGGCCGGTGCGGTAGGCCGGCAGGTCGGGCAGGAGGATCCAGGCGAGGGCGAACATCAGCGCCGGACCGACGACCCAGTCGAGCAGCAGCGACCCGACGAGCAGGCGCCGGTCCCCGGTCACCGAGTCGAGCCGGTCGTAGCGCACCTTGGCGAGCACCGGGTACATCATGACGAGCAGACCGAGCGCGATGGGCAGCGAGACCCCGTCGACCTCGACCCGCGACAACGCGTCGCCGAGGCCGGGCACGAGGCGGCCGAGGAGCAGGCCGGCCAGCATGGCCAGACCGATCCACACCGGCAGGAACCGGTCGAGCGTCGAGAGCCTCCCGGCGACGGGGTCGGGAGCGGTCGGGCGCTGCAGGGAAGCTCGGGTCACGAGGTGACGGTGACCGCTATATCGACGTGTGTCAACATGGACCGTCATCGATACAGGCCGACAGACGGTGGACCATGGGCATCACGAAGCTGACGACCACGCTGTCGAGGACCCCGCAGCAGGTCCCGTGCGTCTCGGCGTGCGGATCGGCACCGGTGCCCCTGCTCGATCGGGCCGAGGCCGACCGGCGCGCCGCGCTGCTCAAGGCGCTCGCCGACCCCGTCCGGCTCCAGCTGCTCAGCATCATCGGCGCCGCACCCGGGCAGGAGGCGTGCGTGTGCGACATGACCGATGCGGTGCAGGTGTCCCAACCGACCGTCAGCCACCACCTCAGGACGCTTGTCGAGGCCGGCATCCTCAGCCGCGAGCGACGCGGCACCTGGGCGTGGTTCCGGCTCCGGCCGGACGCGCTCGACGACGTCCGGCGCTTCCTCCCCTGAGCTCTGGGCTCTGGGCTCTGGGCTCTGGGCTCTGAGCTCTGAGCTCTGAGCTCTGAGATCGCTCTCAGATCTTCGGGTCACCCTGTGGGCTGCCGTGCCCTGCCGCACCACCGACCCGAAGGACGACCGTGAGCCGCCTGCTCGACCTCAGCGACAGCCTGTTCCTGCGCTTCAACGACCTCGCGCGCACGACGACGGCGCTCCACGCCCCGGCCGCGGCGTTCGCCACGTACGGCGTCGCGCTCTTCGCCGCGCTGGTCCTGCTCGACATCTGGCGCCGGCGCCGTGCGAGCGACCAGCGCCTGGCCGCGGCCGTCTGGGCGGGCCTCGGGACGGTGCTCGCGCTCGCGGTCAACCAGCCTGTCGCTGCCCTCGTCGCCGAGGCACGGCCGTATGCCGCCCACCCGGCGGTGCTCACCCTCGTGGACCGGACGACGGACTGGTCCTTCCCCTCCGACCACTCCGTGATGGCCGGTGCCGTCACCGTCGGCCTGCTGCTCGTGTCGAGGCGTCTGGGCGTCCTCGCCGCCGCTGCCGCGGTGCTGATGTCCGTGACCCGCGTCTACGTCGGTGCGCACTACCCGCACGACGTCATCGCGGGCCTCGCGCTCGGCGGGGCGGTCGCCGGTGGCGGCTGGTTGCTCGTGCGGCTGCCTCTTACCCGCCTGGTCGGGGCGCTGCGACGACTCCCCGTCGTCCACCGCGTGCTCGCGCCGGCGGCGTAGACGACTGGGGCGGCACCGAGGATCGGTGCCGCCCCAGGACGGTCAAGCCTGACGACTGGCGTCAGCTGCAGCCGCTGGTGCTGCCGCAGCCCTCGCAGACGTAGCAGGAGCCGGCGGGACGCATCTTCGTGCCGCAGGTCATGCAGATCGGCGCGTCGGCGGTGATGCCGCCGAACTTCTCGAGCAGCTCGGCCGAGCTGTGCACGTCGGAGCTCGTCTCGCGGGCCGACGCGGCACCGGCACCGGACTTGACCTCGGAGGCCTTGAGCTCGCCCTTGGCCTCGTCGGACTTGGCCTCGGCGCGCTTGGCGACCGGGGCGGACTGCTGGAGGGTCTCCAGCTCGTCCTCGAGCTCCTCGTCTGACTCGTCGCTCGAGCTGGCCTCGTACGACCCGGTCTCGACCTGGCGGGCCCGCTCCGCAGCGGTGTGGATACCCATGAACGAGCGGGTGTCGAAGTCGAGGTAGTCGAGCGCCAGGCGGCGGAAGACGTAGTCCATGATCGACTGCGCCATGCGCACGTCGGGGTCGTCGGTCAGGCCGGCCGGTTCGAACCGCAGGTTGGTGAACTTCTCGACGAAGGTCTCGAGCGGCACGCCGTACTGCAGGCCGATCGACACGGCGATCGAGAAGGCGTCCATCACGCCGGCGAGGGTCGAGCCCTGCTTGCCGAACTTGAGGAAGATCTCGCCGAGCTGCTGGTCGTCGTAGGTGCCGGCCGTGAGGTAACCCTCCGCGCCACCGACGGCGAACGACGTCGTCTGCGAGGTGCGGCGCTTGGGCAGGCGACGACGGACCGGGCGGTACTCGATGACCTTCTCGACCTTGACCTCGGCGGCAGCGGCGTCTGCGGCAGCCTTGTTGTCCTTGGCCGTCGAGCCACCGTCGGAGAGCGGCTGGCCGACCTTGCAGTTGTCGCGGTAGATCGCGAGCGCCTTGATGCCGAGCTTCCAGCCCTGCATGTAGACGTCCTGGATCTCCTCGACCGTGGCCGTCTCGGGCAGGTTGACCGTCTTGGAGATGGCACCCGAGAGGAACGGCTGCGTCGCGGCCATCATGCGCACGTGGCCCATGGCCGAGATCGAGCGGGCACCCATGGCGGTGTCGAAGACCTCGTAGTGCTCCGGCTTGAGGCCGGGGGCGTCGATGACGTGACCCTTGTCGGCGATGTACTCGACGATGGCCTCGATCGACTCCTGCTGGTAGCCGAGCTTCTTCAGGGCGCGCGGGATCGTCAGGTTGACGATCTGCATCGAGCCGCCGCCGACGAGCTTCTTGAACTTGACGAGCGAGAAGTCCGGCTCGATGCCGGTCGTGTCGCAGTCCATCATGAAGCCGATCGTGCCGGTGGGCGCGAGCACCGACGCCTGGGCGTTGCGGTAGCCGTGCTTCTCACCGAGCTTGACGACGTCGTCCCACGCCTTCGTGGCGAGCTGGTGGACGCCCCCGTCCATCGCGTCGAGCGTCTTGATGTTGTCGTTGGCGGCCTGGTGCTTACGCATGACCCGCTTGTGGGCGTCCGCGTTGCGGGCGTAGCCGGCATACGCACCGACGACCGAGGCCATCTCGGCAGAGCGCTTGTACGCGGCGCCCGTCAGGAGCGAGGTGATCGAGGCGGCGAGGCTGCGGCCACCCTCGGAGTCGTAGCCGTGGCCCGTCGCCATGAGGAGCGCGCCGAGGTTGGCGTAGCCGATGCCGAGCTGGCGGTAGTTGCGGGTCGTCTCGCCGATCGGCTCGGTCGGGAAGTCGGCGAAGCAGATCGAGATGTCCATCGCCGTGATGACGAGCTCGACGACCTTCTGGAAGGTGACCGCGTCGAACGTGTCGTCGTCGCGGAGGAACTTCAGCAGGTTGAGCGAGGCGAGGTTGCACGAGCTGTTGTCGAGCGACATGTACTCCGAGCACGGGTTCGAGGCCGTGATGCGGCCCGTCTCGGGGTTCGTGTGCCAGGCGTTGATGGTGTCGTCGTACTGGATGCCCGGGTCGGCGCACTCCCAGGCGGCCTTGGCGATCTTCGTGAAGAGCTCACGCGCGTCGACGGTGTCGATGACCGAACCGTCCGAGCGCGAGCGCAGCCCGAACTCGGTGCCGTCCTCGACGGCCTTCATGAACTCGTCGTTGACCCGGACCGAGTTGTTGGCGTTCTGGTACTGGACCGAGACGATGTCCTTGCCGCCGAGGTCCATGTCGAAGCCGGCGTCACGCAGCGCGCGGATCTTGTCCTCCTCCCGCGCCTTGGTCTCGACGAACTCCTCGATGTCGGGGTGGTCGACGTCGAGGACGACCATCTTGGCCGCACGGCGCGTGGCGCCGCCCGACTTGATGGTGCCGGCGGAGGCGTCGGCGCCGCGCATGAAGGAGACGGGACCAGAGGCCGTGCCACCCGAGGAGAGCAGCTCCTTGGAGGAGCGGAGGCGGGAGAGGTTGAGGCCGGCGCCGGAGCCGCCCTGGAAGATCTTCCCCTCCTCCTTGTACCAGTTGAGGATGGAGTCCATCGAGTCGTCGACGGCGAGGATGAAGCACGCGGAGACCTGCTGCGGGCTCTTCGTGCCGACGTTGAACCACACCGGCGAGTTGAACGAGAAGACCTGGTGCAGCAGGGCGTGCGACAGCTCGTGCTCGAAGATCTCGGCGTCCTCGGCCGAGGCGAAGTAGCCGTTGCTCTTGCCGGCCGCGACGTACGTGAGCACGACCCGGTCGATGAGCTGCTTGAGCGAGACCTCGCGGGCCGGCGTGCCGACGGCGCCACGGAAGTACTTCGTCGTGACGATGGTGCTGGCGTTGACCGACCAGAAGTCGGGGAACTCGACGCCGCGCTGCTCGAAGATCGTCGCGCCGGTCTTCCAGTTCTGCTGGACGACGTCACGCTTCTCCCACGTCACCTCGTCGTACGGGTGCACGCCGGGCGTGGTGTAGATGCGCTCGATCCGGACGCCCTTCGCGCCCGCCTTCGCGCGTGAGCTGCGGTTACCGATCTCCGTCATGTGTCGCGGCCTCCCTGACCGAATCTGCTGCTGGACTGAGTGTTGCGTGTGGCACCGACAGCGGACGTGGCCGGGGCGGTGCGGGTCGTGCTGGTGGTGCTCGTCGTGCGCGGTGGTGCTGGTTCGTGCTGGTCGTTCGGGTCCTGATGTCGTGCGGGTCCTGGTCGTTCAGGTCCGGGTGCGCCCGCTCACCGCGGGGCGTCGTGGCGGACCGGCTCCTCGCCCAGCGCGTCGCGCTCGGCCCGCAGGAGCGCGATGGCTCCCTCGAAGTCCTCGAGCGACTCCCAGCCCTGGTAGACGCTGGCGAACCGCAGGTAGGCGACCTCGTCGAGCTCCCGGAGCGGCTCGAGGACGGCCATGCCGACCTCGTGCGCGTCGATCTCCGCGCTGCCCTGGGACCGGATCGTCTCCTCGACCTTCTGGGCGAGAAGCGCGAGGTCGTCCTCGGTGACGGGCCGGCCCTGGCAGGCCTTGCGCACTCCGGAGAGCACCTTGGCCCGGCTGAACGGCTCGCTCGCCC
The DNA here is from genome assembly GCF_039542985.1 of Terrabacter aeriphilus. Classification (NCBI taxonomy): domain Bacteria; kingdom Bacillati; phylum Actinomycetota; class Actinomycetes; order Micrococcales; family Intrasporangiaceae; genus Terrabacter; species Terrabacter aeriphilus. The sequence continues at coordinate 124,440 of NZ_BAABIW010000020.1, read as the reverse complement.
CCGACCGCTTGATGACGTTGAGGCTCGAGGTCTCCAGCGTCGTGAAGCGACGGTTGCACTCCGGGCACTGCCGACGGCGCCGGATCGAGGTGCCGTCGTCGGTGGTCCGCGAGTCGATGACGCGGGAGTCGGTGTGGCGGCAGAACGGGCAGTGCACGCGCGGTCACCTTCCTTCCCGGGGCATGGCTCTTCGAGCACAGGTCTGACGTCCCCGCACCGCGGTTCCCCGGTCCGCCTGGGGACGGAGGTGGGGACGGGCTGGGGATGACCTGTGGGTAACCCCCGTTGAGCTGGGGACTACATGTGGACGTCTTACATCTGTGTAACTACTAGATGTAGGGGTAACTGTAGGCGCGAGCGGACGAGGCCGCAAGCAGGGATTTCGCCGTCGGCGCGGCGTGGCGCTGACCTGCGCAAACGCCCTCGCGGTCCCATTCGTCCGGCATGTCCGCGGACGCCGATACCCATCATGTGGGGGTCCGCGGCCGCTCCCGCCCCACGATCCGGGGCCCGTCGCCCGCACGGAGACCGACGACGCGACCACTGACGCGACCACTGGCGCGACCAGCGACGGACCGACGACACGAGCAGGGACCGCGCTGCGGCCCCGCGCGGTCCATGACAGAGTGCGATGGTGACAAACCGGACATCGACGACGTCCCCGCTCGACCCCGCGGACCGCCGCGACCACGCCCTTGCGGGCTATGACGTGCTCGACCACGCGCCGGCCCGTGAGCTGCAGGCCCTCGTCGACATCGCGGCCCAGGTGTGCGCCGTGCCGCGAGCCGCCATCAACCTCATCACCTCGACCGAGCAGCAGCAGATCGCCACGACGGGCTTCGCGGCCTCGATCTGCGCCCGCGAGGACTCGATGTGCGCCGCCGTGCTCGAGCACACCGACCGCGTCGTGGTGCCGGACGCGCGCCTCGACGACCGCTTCCGCGAGAACCCCTTCGTCACCGGCGTCCTCGGCACGGTGCGCTTCTACGCCTCCGCTCCCCTGCGGACGCCGGGCGGCGTCATCATCGGGCGGCTCTGCGTCTTCGACCACGCGCCGCGGGCGCTCGACGCCGCCCAGGAGACGGCCCTCGGCGCCCTGGCCGAGCGGGTCGTCGACGTGCTCGAGCTGCGTCTGCGCACGCGCGAGCTCGAGGGGTCCCTCTCGGCCCTGACCCGCGCCCGTGACGAGCTGCACCGCTCCAACGAGGCCCTGTCGGTGTTCGCCGGGCAGGTGAGCCACGACCTGCGCAGCCCGCTCACCGCGATCATGGCGAGCACCGAGATGCTCGGCCAGCAGCCCTCGGTCCTCGAGGACGCGATGGCCCAGCGGCTCGTCGCCACGGCCTTCCGGTCGGCCACGCGGATGGCCGGGCTCATGGAGCAGATCCTCTCCCACGCCCAGGTCGGTGCCCAGCTGCTCACGACCGAGACCGAGCTGGATGCCGTGCTCGGCGCGGTGCTCGAGGACCTCGCACCGCGCCTCACCGCCCGGTCCGCCACGGTCTCGGTCGGGCCCCTGCCCGTCGTGGTCGTCGACGACCAGCAGATCTACTCGGTGCTGCTCAACCTCGTCTCCAACGCCGTCAAGTACTCCCGGCCGGACGTGCCGCCGGTCGTCGCCGTGTCGGCCAGCGAACGGTGTGGTGCCTGGCGGATCTCGGTGCGTGACAACGGGATCGGCATCCCCGTGGGCGAGCGCGAGATGGTCTTCGGCCTCTTCAACCGCATCGAGACCTCGGTCGACGGGAGCGGCATCGGGCTCGCCACGGTCAAGCGCATCATCGAGGCCCACGGCGGCCGCATCGGGATCGACTCGGTCGACGGACCGGGCACCGAGGTCTGGTTCGACCTGCCCGCCTGCTGAGCACGGCTCGCTGCCCGGCCCGTCGCGAGCCATCGCCCCACGTCGTCACGGCAGCAGCCGCGGCCAGGCCAGCGGGTCGGTGCCGAGGCTCGGCCCGGTCGTCGTGCACGCCCGCTCGTCGTCCCCCTGCAGCACACGCAGGTCACGGCGACCGACCGCGAGGGCGACGAGGTTGCGGGCGCTGTCGGTGCCGGCCCGCAGGTAGTCGGAATGGCCCGACGAGGTGCGGCCGACGTCGACGTAGTCGGAGCGCGGCCGCAGCCAGTGGTTGCAGCCGGACCCGGGGCTCTTCAGGGCCAGCGTCGACAGGCGGACGGCTCCCGCGACCTCAGCGGGCGCGGTGCCGTGCACGACCCACCCGTAGGAGAACACGTCGTCGCCGATCGCCCCGAGGACGTTGAGCGAGCCGGGCGCCAGGGAGGCCTTGCCGACGTCGGCGAACGGCATACCGGGTGCACCGAGGACGGCCACGTCGTCGATGGCGCTCGTCCGCAGCACGGCGAAGCCCGCGAGCGTGCCCCCGTAGGAGTGCGCCCACACGCTCGTGTGCGCCGGACGGTCGCGGGCCGCGTCGAGACCGGTCATGAAGTCGGCCAGCGCCGCCGCGTTGTCGCGAGCGAGCTTGGAGCTCAACACGTTCCGGTCGATCGAGGTGACGACCTCGCGCAGCTGGGGTGCGTCGTAGCCCATCCACGTCACGACGGCGACGTCAGCACCTCCGGCGAGCTGCAGCGCCTCCGAACGCATCCGCACGAACGTCTCGTCGTAGCGGCGCAGGTCGCCGCCGACGCTCGTCGAGAGGCCCCCGACGTAGGTCACCACGTGGTCGGCGCGGTCGACGTCGCCGACCGCCACGACCGCCCGCAGGTCGAGCGCTGCGGTGTCGACGAGCAGCAGCTGCCGCTGCACCCCGTCGCGCCGCGCGAGGACCTCGCGGATCGCCCGGAGCCCGTCGACGCGCTCCTGCGCCCGTGCCCGCTCCTCCACGTGCCACGGGGCGCCGCCGCGGCCCAGCTCCTGCACGCGGCCGTATGCCGTTCGCTCGGCGCGCGCGAGCAGCGTGAGGTTGGCCTCGTGGCGGGCCTGCGCGGGGACCCCGTCGCGCGCGCCGACCCACTCCGGCCGCTCGCGCAGCACCCAGCGCTGCTCCTCCGCGGTGAGCGAGCGCCACCAGGCGCCCGTCGAGAAGACGAGGTCGGGCATGCCACCCGAGACGCCCGAGGGCGGTGGGGACGGACGCAGGGGCGTCGCGCCCGTCGCGCCCGACGGGCCCGTCGCGCCCGTCGGGCCCGTCGGGGCAGCCGGTGACGAGCCCGTACCCGCTGCCGGGCCAGCGCCGCGCGCGGACTCGAGCAGCGCGCGGGCGAGCTCCTCGTCGAGCTCCCGCGCCGTGCGCTGCGCCTCGTGGAGGCACGCGTGCACGTCGGCGAGCAGGAGGGCGTCGAGGCGGGCCCGGTGCGCCTCCACGAGCGGCTCCCCCAACGAGGCACGCACGGGCAGGAGCACGACGCCGTCGGGGTCGACCCAGGCACCCTCGGCGGCGGCCCGACGATCCGCTCGGTGCACGAGGTCGGCCGCCGCCTCGAGCCGGCGCGCGGCCCGGCCCAGGGCGTGCCCGGTTGCGGCGAGGCTCTGGCCGAGCCGGGAGAGCTGGTCGACGACGAAGGCGTACCGCGAGACGACGGCGGCTGCAGCCGGGCCCGACCACCGGGTGCCGGCCGAGCGCCGCCACAGCAGGGCCTCGGTGCAGCTCAGCACGGTGGCGCGCCGCTCCTCCAGCCGTCGGGCGACGGCCAGCAGCACCGCCGGTCGGGCCGCGCGGATCTCGCGGATGCCCGGTCCGCCCCCGAGCGTCGCGGCGGTCATGCGTGCCGGCGGGACCCCGACAGGCCCGACAGACCCGAGAGGGCGGACCGGGCCACCTGCTCCGCGCCGTCGTAGCCGTCGGCCGCGGCACTCACCCCGGCCCCGAGCTCGCGCAGCTCCCACGTGAGGCCGGCCAGCCGCGCCTGCCACGCGAGGGCGACCCCCGGCGCGCCTGCCGTGGTGCGCCCGGGCGGCACCGCCGTCGCGACGGCGGCCAGGTCGTCGGTGACCCCGAGCCGGCGCACCCGCGCCAGCACCTCACCGATCGTCAGCGCGCTCTCGCGCAGCGCGGCGGTGTCCACCTCGTAGTGCATCGCTCGTGGCTCCCTTCCCCGGTGGTGACGCTAGGACGTCACGGCGCCGGACCGGGCCCGTCGTCCACAGGGCGCCGGAGGCAGCAGAACGCCGCACCCCGTGCAGGGGTGCGGCGTCCGGACGGGGCCGGCGGGGTCGAAGCGCCGGTCCCGACAGCCGCTGGAGGTGGAGCCAACGCGGCCGTTGGGGGTCTGCGCACGGTGTGCGCAGAGGTCTGCTGGGTCGGAGCGGGCTCAGGGACCGGGGACGACCAGCTGCTGGCCGGCATGGACCTGGCTCGAGCTGAGACCGTTGGCGAGCTGCAGCTCGAGCACGCCGTCGGCGCGGCTGAGACCGGGCAGCTCCCGGGCGGCGATGCCCGAGAGGGTCTGCCCCGGCTGGACCGTCAGCGTGCGCGGCTCGCCGGTGGCGGACGCGAGCTGGCCGGCGAGGCCGACGGCGAGCAGGGCCACGACCGACGCGACGAGCAGGGAGACGACGAGACGGCCGAAGCGCGTGAGCCGCATCGGGACGCGGGCGTCCCGTGCAGCCCGGGCGGCTCGCGCGGCGCGGCCCGCCTCGCGACCGGTCGGCACGGAGACGAGGCGCGGGCGCCCCTGCGGACCCGACGCGGCCTGCTGCTCCTGCGTCGCGATCGGACGAACGGCCGTCAGCACGGTGGCGCTCATGGTGACCTCCCCTAGCTCCGGATCCACCGAACAGGTGTTCGATGGAACGTCTGGACGATTTCTAGCACGTATGTTCGATGAAGTCGAGACACGCGTCGAACAGGTGTTTGGCAACTGTGTTCGAACCTCGTAGGCTTTCCGCACACCACACACCTCACCAGCCACCACTGACATCGGTCGTCACGACCGGTCGCAGCAACGGTCTGACGAGCCGACGAAGGGGACACCATGGGCGTGACCGAGCTTCCCGACCGCGACACCGGCGACGGGCTCACGGTGCGTCAGCGGAAGGTGCTCGAGGTGATCCGCAACTCCGTCGACCGGCGGGGCTACCCGCCGAGCATGCGCGAGATCGGCGACGCCGTCGGCCTCGCGAGCCCGTCGAGCGTCTCCCACCAGCTCAACGCGCTCGTGGCCAAGGGCTACCTGCGCCGCGACCCGAACCGACCGCGCGCCCTCGAGGTCGTCTCCCCCGACGCGACGGCCGAGCAGGTCGGCTACCGCGGTCGCGCCACGTCGCCCGCCCGAGCCAGGGCGGACACGCCCGCCGCGCGCGGCTCGCGCGGCGCCCGGACGGCCGGCCCGGCCGGCGACCAGTACGACACCGAGACCGACTCGGGCGACGCCCGGCCCGAGGCCTCGTACGTCCCGGTGCTCGGCAAGATCGCCGCCGGCGTGCCGATCACCGCCGAGGAGGTCGTCGAGGACGTCTTCCCGCTGCCGAAGCAGCTCGTGGGCGAGGGCGACCTCTTCCTGCTCAAGGTCGCCGGCGACTCGATGGTCGAGGCGGCCATCTGCGACGGCGACTGGGTCGTCGTGCGCCAGCAGCAGCACGCCGAGAACGGCGACGTCGTGGCCGCGATGCTCGACAACGAGGCGACCGTCAAGACCTTCAAGCGCACCGACGGGCACGTGTGGCTGATGCCCCACAACCCCGACTTCTCGCCGATCGACGGCGACCACGCCACCATCCTCGGCAAGGTGACCGCCGTCCTGCGACGCATCTAGGACGCGCCGAGCGTCAGATCCGGAGCGTCAGACCCAGAGCGTCAGACCCGGAGCGTCAGACCCCGAGCGCGGAACGCAGGCCGGTCAGGGTGGTGCCGAGGGGCGCGTGCAGGCGCAGGCTCGCCTCGGCATCACCACGCGTGGCCGAGCGCGTGACGATGGCGACGGGCACGCCCTTGGCGTGCGCCCGGCGCACGAACCGGTAGCCGCTCATCACCGACAGCGACGAGCCGAGCACGAGCAGCGCCCCTGCCGTCTCGACGAGGCCGAAGCACCGCTCCACGAGGGGCTTGGGCACGGACTCGCCGAAGAAGACGACGTCGGGCTTCACGGTGTCGTTGCCGCAGACGAGGCACCGCGGCGGGTGGAACGACTCGACGAGCTCGTCGGCCAGGACGATGTCGCCGTCCGGGCGCACCTGCTCGCCCCACTGCGAGCCCACGGCGTGCGCGGCGGCCGCGAAGCGCGCCATGAAGCCGGGGTTCGCCTCCGTCATCCGCTCGTGCAGGCCGAGTCGTGAGGTCACCTCGCCGCAGGTGAGGCACACGGCCCGGTCGAGCGAGCCGTGCAGCTCCACGACGTCGCGCGCCCCGGACGCCTGGTGCAGCCCGTCCACGTTCTGCGTGATGACGGGTCCGAGGTAGCCGGCCCCCTGCAGGTCGGCGACGACCCGGTGCCCCTCGTTCGGCTCCGCGGCGTCGAAGCGCTGCCAGCCGATGTAGCTGCGTGCCCAGTAGCGCCGCCGGGCCTCGCCGGAGCCGGCGAACTCGCCGTACGTCATCGGCTCGACGCGGCGGGTCCCGTCAGGTCCGCGGTAGTCGGGGATGCCCGACTCCGTCGAGAGCCCTGCACCGCTCAGCACGAGGACCCCGCCACCGCTCACGAGGTCGACGAGGTCCTCGAAGGTGCCGAGGTCGTGCGTCACGAGCGGCAGGATGCGCGAGGTGGACAGCCGTGTCGTCGGGGACGAGGAGGACAGACCGGTCGGCTGGGACACGCGACCAGCCTACGTCGCCTCGTCGCACGACCTCGTCACCCATGCCTTGCTGACGTCACCTCACTGAAAAGCATAAGAACCCGTTATGATTGGCCCATGATCGATGCTGCGGGCCTGCGGGTCATGAAGGCCATCGCCGACGAGGGAAGCTTCACGAGCGCCGCGAACGCGCTCGGGTTCACCCAGCCGGCCATCTCGCAGATGGTGCGGCGCCTCGAGCAGCGCACGGGCACGGTCCTCGTCGAGCGCTACGGCCGTCAGGTCCGCCTCACGGAGGCCGGCCAGGTCCTCGCCCGTCACGCCGTCGGGGTGCTCGCGGCGCTCGACGCGGCCGAGGAGGAGATCACCGCCATCGCGGGTCTGCGCGCGGGACGCGTGCGGCTGCAGGCGTTCCCGAGCTCGTCGGCCACCCTCGTGCCGCGCACCCTCGCGATCCTCAAGGCCCGCCACCCCGACATCACCGTCACCTTCACCGAGGCCGAGCCGCCCGAGTCGCTGGCGGCGCTCCGTCGCGGCGACTGCGACGTGGCCGTCGCCTTCGCCTACGAGGGTGCCGACCTCGGGGAGCTCGAGGAGGACCTGTCGCTCCTCGTGACGCGTCGGCTCATGGACGACGAGGTGCGCCTCGTCGTGCCCCGCGACCACCCCCACGCCGGTGACGCCGCGGCCAGCCTCGCCGACTTCTCGTCGGAGGAGTGGATCGCCGGCTGCCCGCGCTGTCGTGGCCACCTGCTCTCGCTGGCCGACCACGCCGGGTTCCGCCCCAACGTCGCGTTCGAGACGGAGGACTACGTCGCCCAGCTCGGCCTCGTCACCGCCGGGCTCGGGGTGGCGCTCGTGCCGGACCTCATCCTCAACGCGGCGAAGCACGACGAGGTCGCCACGCTCCCCCTCTCCCCCGCCTCACGGCGCCAGATCCTCGCCGTCACCACCTCCGACCTCCAGCGGGTGCCCGCGGTGGCCGCCGCGCTCCACGCCCTGGTCGAGGCCGCCGGCGCGGACCCCCGCCCGCCCCGTGCCGAGCTCGCCGCCGCGGCCCGCTGACGCAGCCCACCGAGGGACCCGGCCGAGGGAGCCCGCCGCGCGCGGACGCGCCGTCCGCGCGCCCGCGGTCCCATCGGCATACGGTGGTGCCATGGGTGACGACGACCGCAGCTCCTCCCTGACGGAGCCCGATCGGGAGCGGGCGCGGCGGGCCGCGACCGACCGCGAACCGTCATGACGAGGGTCGCCCTCGCCGCCTCCGGCCCGGCGCCGCTCGAGGCCGGGCTGGAGGCCGCCGCCGACGGCGGCAACGCGGTCGACGCGGCCGTCGCAGCCGCCCTCGCCTCGATGAGCACCGAGCCCGGCATCGTCAGCCTCATGGGCGGCGCCTTCGTCAACGTGTGGCCGGCAGGCGGTGACCCCGTCGTCGTCGACGGCAACGTCGAGATGCCCGGCCGCGGGCTCGACCCGTCCGCGTTCGGGCGAGGCGTGCGGCAGGTCCGCACCGACTACGGCGGCGGCGTCACCATCGGCGCGGGGCACGGCTCGGTCGCGAACTCCGGTGCGCTGCAGGCGCTCTCGCTCGCACGGGAGCGGTTTGGCGTGCTCCCCTGGCGCCGGCTGGTCGAGCCGTCGGTCCACTTCTGCCGCGACGGCTACCGCACCGGGGCCGCGGCCGCGCTCTATCTCGCCCTCGTGCGCGACAGCCTCTTCGGCGACGACCCGGAGGCGCACGCCCTCATCACCGGCGCCGACGGCGGACCGGTGGAGCCGGGCGAGACGAGCGTCAACCCCGACCTCGCCGACATCCTCGAGCTGCTCGCGACCCAGGGGGTCGACCTCTTCACCACCGGCGCGGTCGGGCAGGTGCTCGCCGACGACATGGCCGCCCACGGCGGCCTCGTCACCCGGGCCGACCTCGAGGCCTACGAGGCCGTGGTGCGCACCCCGACGATGCGCGCCGTCGGCAGCTGGACCGTGGCGCTCAACCCCCCGCCCTCCGTCGGTGGGCCGATGCTCGCCGCGATGCTGGGCGAGCTCGCGCGGCACGAGCACTGGACGTGGCCGGAGGTCATCGACATCCAGCGCCGGGTCCTCTCCTACCGGCTCTCGGTACACGACCGGTCGAGGGACCTCGCCGCGGACGGACACGCCCTGCTGCTCGCCGTGGAGCGCCACGGCCTCGCCGGGCTGCCGACCTCAGCGTCGACGGCCCACGTCTCGGCCGTCGACGAGCACGGCACCGCCTGCGCCGTCACGATGTCCGCGGGCTACGGCGCCGGCATGGTGGTCCCCGGCACCGGCATCCTGCTCAACAACGCCCTGGGCGAGCCGGAGCTCAACCGCCTCGGGTTGCACGCCGTCGAGCCCGGCACACGCCTCGCCTCGAACATGGCGCCGACGACCGCGCGCAGCGCCGTCGGGGCAGCCCTCGCCGTCGGCTCCCCCGGCGCCGACCGGATCACGACCGCGCTCATGCAGGTGCTGGGGCGCGGCCTCCTGCTCGGAGACGACCTCCAGCACGCCATCGACGCCGCGCGGCTGCACGTCCGTTTCCTCGACGACGGCTCGCCGCGCGTGGAGCACGAGCCGTCGCCCGACATCGCAGCCGCCATCGCAGCGAGCGGCCTTCCGGCGCACGCCTACCCGGGTCCGCACATGTACTTCGGGGGTGTCGGCGCGGCGGAGCTCGGTCCCCGCGGCCTCGTCGCTGCCGGCGACGCGCGCCGTGAGGCCGCTGTCGGGGTATCTCCTTGAGGCGCGGACGCCCCGGTCGCCCGACCCATCCGTGCGACCGTCCGCTCCGAAGCACCACACCGAAGCACGTGCAGCACCACCGACCCGCTCGCGTCGACCCCCAACGAGAGGCCACCCGATGACCATGACCGACGACCGCCCCGACGCTCCCGCCCCCTCCGCGGCGTCCTCCCGGCCCGGGGGCGTCGCCTCCCGCCTGGCGGCGGTCGTCGAGCCCCTCTTCGGCGGCACCCTCCCCGTCCGCCTGCGCGCCTGGGACGGCAGCGTCGCCGGGCCGAGCGACGCGCCGACCGTGGTCCTGCGCGACCCGGCGGCCCTGCGCCGGCTCGTGCGCCACCCCGGCGAGCTCGGCCTCGCCCAGGCCTACGTCACGGGTGAGCTCGACGTGGACGGTGACCTCCTCGACGGCTTCCGGCGCGTCTGGTCGACGGCCCGCACGCTCGCGGGCGGCCGCCCCTCGGCCGGCACCGTCGCGGCCGTGGCGAAGAACGGCATCCGCACGGCCTTCGACCTCGGGGTCGTGGGCCTCCCGCCCGAGCCGCCGGTGTCGCAGGCGAGGCTGCGTGGCCGGCTGCACACCAAGACCCGCGACCGCAGCGCCATCGAGCACCACTACAACCTCTCGAACGACTTCTACTCGCTCATCCTCGACCCGCACATGGCCTACTCGTGCGGCTACTGGACGAGCACCGAGCCGGGCTACACCGTCGAGGACTCCCAGCGCGACAAGCTCGACCTCGTGTGCCGCAAGCTCGGCATCGAGGCGGGCGGCCGCCACCTCGACATCGGCTGCGGCTGGGGCTCGCTGTCGCTGCACGCCGCCGAGAAGTTCGGCGCCCAGGTCGTCGGGGTCACGATCTCGAGCGAGCAGAAGGCCTTCATCGACGAGCGGATCCGCGAGCGCGGGCTGCAGGACCGCGTCGAGATCCGGCTCCAGGACTACCGCGAGGTGCCCGACGGCCCGTTCGACACGATCTCCTCGATCGAGATGGGCGAGCACGTCGGGCAGCGCAACTACCCGACCTTCACGGGCCAGATCCACCGCCTGCTGCGCCCCGGCGGCCGCGCCCTGATCCAGCAGATGTCGCGCACCACGCGCCCCGGCGGCGGTCCCTTCATCGAGGCCTTCATCGCCCCCGACATGCACATGCGTCCCGTCGGCGAGACCGTCGACCTCATCGAGCAGGCGGGGCTCGAGGTCCGCGACGTGCACGCGATGCGCGAGCACTACGTCTGGACCGTCAACGCCTGGTACGACACCTTCGAGGCCAACTGGGACAAGGTCGTCGACATGGTCGGCGAGGAGGTCGGCCGCGTGTGGCGCCTCTACCTCGTCGGTGGCGCGCTCGCCTTCGAGGAGGGCCGCATGGGCGTCGACCAGATCCTCGCCGTGAAGCCGACGGCCGACGGCCGCAGCGGTATGCCGCCCGTGCGGGCCTGGTGACCGCGTGACCTCCGTGTCGCCGCTCTGGGCGACCGTCGTCCCCGCCGCCGAGGCCACCGGCTTCGACGGCGGGGCCTTCGGGCGCACCCTGGCGTTCACCGCCCTCGCCGTCGTCGTCGTCCTGGCCGTCACCTTCGCCATCGCGCTGCGCGTCGGCAAGCAGGCCGTCATCGACGTGACGTGGGGGCTCGGGTTCGTCGCCATCGCGCTCACGGCCTTCGCCACGAGCGGCGGCCACGGCGACGCGCTGCGGCGCTGGCTGGCGCTCCTGCTCACGGCCGTCTGGGGACTGCGCCTCGCGGGGCACATCTTCAGCCGCTCGCGCGGCAAGGGCGAGGACCCCCGTTACGAGGCCATGATGGAGCGCGCCGACGGCAACCCGAACGTGTACGCGCTCCTGCACATCTACCTGCCGCAGGGCCTCATCATGTGGTTCGTCTCCCTGCCCGTCCAGATCGCGATGTTCGTCGAGGGCGGTCTGGCCTGGGTGCTGTGGATCGGCGTCCTCCTGTGGGCCGTCGGGTTCTTCTTCGAGACGGTGGGAGACCTGCAGCTGACGCGCTTCCGCAACGACCCGTCGAACAAGGGGACGGTGCTCGACACCGGCCTGTGGCGCTACACCCGTCACCCCAACTACTTCGGGGACGCGAGCGTCTGGACCGGGCTCTTCCTCGTGGCCGCCAGCGCCTGGCCGGGCGTGCTGATCGTCCTCTCCCCTGCCGTCATGGTGTGGAACCTCTACGGTGGCACGGGAAAGAAGCTGCTGGAGAAGGACATCGGCGACCGTCGCCCGGACTACGCCGACTACGTGCGGCGCACGAGCGGCTTCTTCCCGTGGCCGCCGAAGCCCGCCGACCCCTCGGTGAAGCACGACTGACGACCTCGGCCGACGGTCGGGGACGGATCGGGGATGATGGGCGTCATGCGCCCGCCCCTCGCCGACCTCCTCGACCTGCAGCCCCACCCGGAGGGCGGCTGGTTCCGCCAGACGTGGGCCTCACCCGAGAGCGTCTCGCTGCCCGACGGGCGGGTGCGGCCGACCGCCACCCTGATCCACTTCCTGCTGCCCGCGGGCGAGGCGTCGGCGTGGCACCGGGTCCGCTCCGACGAGGTGTGGCTCGCGCACCGGGGGTCGGTGCGGCTCGAGATCGGTGGTGCCGGCGCACACCCCGGCAGCAGAGCAGGCGCGCGGTCGGCCACCCTGGGGCTCGAGCTCGACGCGGGCGAGCAGGCCCAGCTCGTCGTGCCCGCCGGGCACTGGCAGCGCACCGTCCCCGGCAGCGCGGACGCCCTGGTCAGCTGCCTCGTCTCGCCCGGCTTCGACTTCGCCGACTTCGAGCTGGACGACGACGACCCGTCGCGCGAGGGAGCGGACGACGGCGTGCCGCGGGCACCCGCAGGCCCTGACGACGACCCGGTCGACCCCAGCGCGCCGGTCAACCCGGCCTGACGACGGGGCGCACCCGGTCGCCCCGCACCCCTCGCCTCACCTCCGGACGACCCGCGCGAGGCCGTCGTCGGCGACGACGGCGAGATCGCCCTCCAGATCGGTGCGGTGCACCTCGAAACCCCTGTCCTGCAGGGCTTTCAGGGTGGCCGCTGCGGGGTGGCCGTAGTCGTTGCCGGCGCCGACGCTCACGAGCGCGAGCCGGCCGTCGACCTCGTCGAGCAGGCGGTCGTCGCGGTTGGCCGACCCGTGGTGCGCCACCTTGAGCACGTCGACGTGGCCCCAGCGGCCGGGGGCGAGGCGCGAGGCGTGCAGCACCTGCGCGGCCGCCTCGCGCTCGACGTCGCCGGCCAGCAGGAGCGTGAGCCCCTGCACGTGGACGGTCAGCACGACCGATGCGTTGTTGGGCACCGAGCCCGCGTCGATCCGGCGCGCGGGCCACCACACGTCGGCCTCGACCGCCCCGACGGAGACGTGCTCGCCGGCGTGCAGCTCAGCGATCGGCACACCCGCCCCGCGGGCGAGCCGGGCCACGCGGGCGGCCTCTTCCGGAGGGTCGCGCACCGGGGTGGCCCGGATCTCGGCGACCGACCGCTCGAGCACGGCCGACACGCCACCGACGTGGTCGGAGTGGTAGTGCGTGAGCACGAGCAGGTCGACGGCCCGCACCCCGATGCGGTCGAGGCACCCGCGCGTGGCGGCAGGCTCGGGACCGGTGTCGACGACGACGGCGTGCCCGTCGCCGGTGTCGACGACGAGACCGTCACCCTGCCCCACGTCGCAGACGACGAGCACCCAGCCCGGGGGCGGCCAGGCGAGCACGGCCGTCGGAACCGCCGACCCGGCCGCGAGCACGACGACCGCCAGCGCGACGGTCGGTCGGCGCCGTGACCGGTGCCAGGCCCAGGGGGCGACGGCGAGCCCGGCGACGGTGATCCCGGCGAGCAGGACCGCGGCGCCGGCGGAGTCACCCCAGGCGAAGCTCCCGGCGGGCAGGCCCGCGCTCCACCGAGCCACCGCACCGATGCCCTGGGCCGGCAGCGCCGCCAGCCATGCGAGCACCGCCGCCACCGGCACGGAGCACACCGAGAGCAGGGCGACGGCGACCCCGATCACCGTGGTCGGGCCCACGAACGGCGCGGCCAGGAGGTTGGCGAGGACCGCCACCACCGACACGCTCCCCTGCAGCGGCACCACGAGCGGTGCGCACACGACCTGCGCGACGACCGGCACCACCAGGACCGGTCCGAGCGGTCTGACGGGCCCGGGCAGCCACCGCGCCAGCCGCTCGCCCCACGGGCGGGCGAGGACGAGCAGCCCGAGGGTCGCGACGGCGGAGAGGGCGAAGCCGAACGACCGGGACAGCCAGGGGTCCCACACGAGGAGCACGACGACGGCGCCCGCGAGCGCCGGCGGACCGGCCCGACGCCGTGACGCCGACAGGGCGAGCAGTCCGACGAGGCCCATGACGGCGGCGCGGACGACGCTCGGCTCGGGGCGGGCGACCACCACGAACGCCGCGAGCGCCAGGCCGCCGACCGGTGGCCGCCACCGTCGGCGCACGCCGACGAGCGAGCTGAGCCAGCCCACCGACGCGAGCACGAGCGTCACGTTGCTGCCCGACACCGCGCTGAGGTGCGTGAGGCCCGTCGCGAGCATGGCCGTGGTGAGCTCCGGCGGGGTGCGTGACACGTCGCCCACGACGAGCGCCGGCACGAGGCCACGGGCATCGGGCCAGAGCCCGTCGGTCGCGTCGCGCAGTCGCCCGCGAGCCACCTCGGCCGCGGCGAACACTCCGCCGGCCGGCGCCACGACCCGGACGGGCCCGCGCGGCGTGGCGACGGCGACGACATCGTCGCCGGTCTCCGCCGGCCCGAGCCGCAGCACGGCCGTCACCTCGTCGCGCCAGCGCACCCGGGACCACGTCGGCTCACGAGAGATCACGAGCACCGGAGTGCCGACGTCCGCGGCGTGCCCCCGGCCGACGACGCGCGAGACCTCGACGCGGACGAGGACGAGCCCCGGCGCGGCCCCCGCGCCACCAGCACCACCGGCACCACCACCGCGGTCGCGGCCTCGGTCACCGGCCACCGGGCGCGGCTCGGCCACGACGACGCCCTCGACGGCGACGACCGCCCGCTCGGCCGCCAGGCGCTCGACCGGGCCCGCCGAGCGCAGCGCCCGATGGCCCGCGGCCGCGCCCAACGCCAGCCCGAGCACGGCGAGCACCGCCGCGACCTCGCGCCCGCGGGCCCTTCGTCGCGCGGCGCCCGCGGCGAGGACGAGGCACGCACCCGCCGCGACCACCACCCACCGCAGGTCGGCGAGGAGGCCCCAGAACGCCACGACGGGCCAGGCCACGAGCGCCGGCACGAGCAGCCGCACGTCGAGACGACGGTGCTCCCTCGGACGCACCCGCCGCACCGGCGACCGACCGGTGAGCACGACGAGTGAGGGGCCGCCCGGTCGACCAGGCAGTCGGTGGAGCGGCAGCCGGCTCACAGCGTGACCCGGTCGCGCAGCTGCGCCATGAGCTTGTCGCCGATGCCGCTCACCTCCCCCAGCTCGTCGACCGAGGTGAAGCGGCCGTGCTCGGTGCGCCAGTCGAGGATGCGCTGCGCGAGCACCGGCCCGACGCCCGGCAGCGCGTCGAGCGCCGCGGCGTCCGCCGCGTTGAGGCTGACCGGCGCCCCGGAGGAGCCACCGCCTGACGAAGGCGCCGGGCCCTGCACCGGGCCCGGCACCGGGGCGGGCACCTCACCGGTGCGCGGCACCCGCACCTGCTCGCCGTCGACGACCGGCCGGGCGAGGTTGACGGCCGAGACGTCCGCGCCCGGACGCGCGCCGCCCGCCCGGGCGATCGCGTCGGCGACGCGGGCGCCCGCCGCCAGCCTGACGAGGCCGGGGCGCACCACCTGGCCCACGACGTGGACCACGACCACGGCACCTGCCGTGCCACCCGCCGCACGGCCGGTCGACCCGGCCGTCCCCGTCGCACCTGCTGCGCCCGCCGCGCCGGCAGTCCCTGCCGCGCCCGCCGTCCCTGCCGTTCCCGCCGCCGACGACGGCTGCACGACGCGGACGCTGCGCCCCGGACCGGGCGCGACGTCGGAGCCCTCGACCGAGCGCTCTGCCCACAGCACGCGCAGCACGAAGAGGCAGCCCACGGCCAGCGCGAGCGCGAGCAGCGCGACGACGGCGGCGCTGCTGACGCCCCGTCGCCCGCCCCGCAGCTCGTCGGGCAGCGTCAGCAGGGCGGGACGGCGGGCCCGGCGCAGGTCGGCGTCGACGCGCGCCACCTCGTCCCGCTCATCCGCCCCGGGCCGCCCCCTCGCGAGCCCGACCCCGTCGCGGAGCCGCGCGGCGACCGCCTGCACCGGCCCCACCCGCTTCGGCCCCGCCCGGACCAGCCCCGTCGGCGAGGGCGGGCGACCGCCGACCCCCTCAGGTGGGAGCTCCGGCTCCTGGGGCACCCACCCGGCCGACCCCGAGCCGAGCACGCGCGCCACGCGCTCGAGGTCGGCAGGTCGACGGGAGGGACGGGGCGGCATACCTGCACGGTAGGAAGCCGACCGGCCCGGCGCGCCCACCCCGACGCGGGCTGGGGACAACCCCGTCCGGTCGGAAGGGGGTGTGGACGGCCGACTCCTGAGACGCCCCGCGCGTCGATGCGGGCGGGCACGCACGACTGGTCCAGACTGCTCCAATGGCCAGGCACATCATGACCCTCACCTGCGACGACCGTCCCGGGATCGTCGCCGCCGTCTCGGCGGCGCTGCTTGCCGTGGAGGCGAACATCGTCGAGAACCAGCAGTACTCCGACGAGGACACCGACCTCTTCTTCATGCGCACGGTCTTCGACGCCGAGCCGGACGAGGTCGAGCAGGTGCTCGAGGCGGTGCGCGAGAGCCCGGCCATCGCCCACCACCACCTCTCGGCGCGCCCCGAGGACGAGCACTGCCGCACCGTCATCCTCGTCAGCAAGTTCGACCACTGCCTGCTCGACCTACTCCACCGCTGGAAGTCCGGCGACCTGCCCATCGACATCGTCGGGGTCGTCAGCAACCACGAGGACTGCCGCGGGCTCGTCGAGTACTTCGGCCTGCCCTTCACCGTCATCCCCGTCACCCGCGACACCAAGAACGAGGCCGAGGCCGAGCTGCTGCGCCTCGTCGAGGCCGAGGACGTCGGACTCGTCGTGCTCGCGCGCTACATGCAGATCCTCAGCGACGGCCTGTGCCGCGCGCTCGAGGGGCGCGCCATCAACATCCACCACTCGTTCCTGCCCGGCTTCAAGGGCGCCAAGCCCTACCACCAGGCCCACGACCGGGGGGTCAAGCTCATCGGAGCCTCCGCGCACTACGTGACGGCCGACCTCGACGAGGGGCCGATCATCGAGCAGGACGTCGTGCGCGTCACCCACGCCGAGTCGCCCGACCGGCTCGTCGCCATCGGCCGCGACGTCGAGCGCCGCGTGCTCTCGCGCGCGGTGCGCGACCACGCGGAGTCGCGGGTCTTCCTCTCGGGTCACCGCACCATCGTCTTCTGAGCCGCCGCTCCCGTATGCCGTCCGGCCCGGTCGGTGCGCACCGGTAGGTAGCGTGCGGGCCTCGCTCGCGCAGGCCCGGGACGTCCTGTCGGCCGTGGACGCCGACCCTCCCCCCGAACCGCTCGCGGGGATGTCCGTCAGGCGTTCTCGTCGAGGTGCCGCTGGCGCCACCAGCCGAGCACGTTGTTCCGGTGCCGGGCGAGGACGAGCAGTGCGATCGCCAGGAGCCACAGGGCGGTCCACGCATCACCGGGCGCGTGCCCGGTCCAGATGAGCGCCGCCACGACGATCATGGCGAACGCCCCGAAGATCGAGCCGGCCGCGACCCACCGCGTCAGCGCGACGGCCACCGCGAAGACGACCACGACGACGAGCGCGACCCACGGGTGCACGCCGAGGATGGCGCCGAGCGTCGTCGCGACCCCCTTGCCGCCCCGCCCTCGGAGGAAGGGCGACCAGACGTGCCCGAGCACGGCCGCGATCCCGACGGCATACGCCGCGTGCGGCCCGACAAGGTGGCCGGCGACGAGGGCGGGGACGAGCCCCTTGAGCACGTCGAGCACGCCGACGACGACGCCCCACTTGCGGCCGAGCACGCGCCCGGCGTTCGTCGCACCGGGATTGCCCGACCCGGACGACGCGAGGTCCGTGCCGAGGAGGCGGGCGATCGTCGTCGCGGGGTTGAGGGCGCCGACGAAGAAGGCGGCGACGACGCCACCCGCCCAGGCGAGCACCGTGCCGACGCTCACGAGCCGGCGGTCTCGTCCGGATCCGACTGCGGCAGCGGCTCGCCGGGGCGCGGTGACACCGCGATGGCCACGGTTCCCGGTCCGACGTGCGCCCCGACCACGGCCCCGAGCTCGACGACCGTCACGTGCGGCGAACCCGGCACCATCGTGCGCAGCTCCGCCGCGATCTGGTCGGCCCGCGCCCGGGCGTCGAGGTGGTGGACGGCGAGGTCGACGATCCGCCCGCCCCGCTGCACCTGCTCGACGACCATGGCCTCGATGCGTGCCACGGCCCGCGAGGACGTGCGCACCTTCTCGACCGGCACGATGCGCCCACCCCGCACCGCGAGGATCGGCTTGATCGCGAGGGCCGAGCCCAGCAGGGCCGACGCGGCGCCGATGCGACCGCCGCGGCGCAGGTGCTCGAGCGTGTCGACGTAGAAGAGCACCCCCGACGGGCCGAGCCGCGCGCGGGCGGCCTCGACGACGGCGCCGGTCTCCGCTCCCCCGGCCGCCACCTCGGCCGCCTCGAGGACGGCGAAGCCCATGGCCATGCCGATCGTCGCGCTGTCGACGACCTCGACGGGCACGGGCGCCTCGCCGGCCGCCAGGCGCGCGGCCTCGACCGTGCCCGACATCTGCGAGGACAGGTGGATCGAGACGACGGCCGTGGCCCCGTCGTCGGCGAGCCGCCGGTAGGTGTCGGCGAAGACCTGCGGGGTCGGGCGCGACGTCGTGACGATCGTGTAGTCGCGCAGCGCCGCCGCGACCTGCGTGGCCGAGATGTCCTGCCCCTCGACGTGGTCGCGGCCCCCGACGACGACGTGGAGCGGGACGACCTCGATGCCGTGCCGCTCGACGAGCTCCTGGGGCAGGTAGGCCGTCGAGTCGGTGACGATCCTCGTGGTCACGTCCCGCTCCTCTCCGTCGCGGTGGCTCGGACGGTCAGTCAGGTGGTCAGGCGGTCACAGCGGGACGACGTTGACGAGCTTGGGCGCCCGCACGACGACCGTGCGGATCCCGCCCTCCGTCGCCGCCTTCACCTTGTCACGGCCGAGGGCCAGCTCGCGCAGCTCGTCCTCGGTGATGTCAGGGCTCACGTCGACGCGGTCGCGCACCTTGCCCTTGATCTGGATGACGCAGGTCACCTGCTCCTGCACGATCTTCGCGGGGTCGCTGACGGGGAAGGACGCATACGCCACCCCACCCGCGTGGCCGAGCCGCTGCCACATCTCCTCCGCGATGTGCGGGGCGACCGGAGCGAGCATCAGCACCATGGCCTCGACGACCTCGCGCGGCGGTGTCTCGAGCTTGGTCACCGCGTTGTTCAGCTCGATCAGCTTGGCGATCGCCGTGTTGAACCGCAGTCCCTCGAAGTCCTCGCGGACGCCGGCGATCGTCTGGTGCAGCTGGGTCGTCAGGGCCTGGTCGACCACGACGTCGGCGACGCGCAGCTCACCCGTCGTCTCGTCGACGACGTTGCGCCACAGGCGCTGCAGGAAGCGCTGGCTGCCGACGACGGCGCGGATCTCCCACGGCTTGCTCAGCTCGAGGGGACCCATCGACATCTCGTAGACCCGGAAGGTGTCGGCGCCGTAGGCGTCGTACATCTCGTCAGGGCTGACCGAGTTCTTGAGCGACTTGCCGATCTTGCCGTACTCGCGGTTGACCGGCTGCCCCTCCCACGTGAAGGTCGGCTCGGCGCCGTGGCCGCCCGGGTGCTCCTCGACCTCCGACGCCGTGACGTACTGGCCGCGGCTGTCGGTGTAGGCGTAGGCCTGGATGTAGCCCTGCGAGAAGTACTTCCGGAAGGGCTCCTCGCTGTGCACGTGCCCGAGGTCGAAGAGCACCTTGTGCCAGAAGCGCGCGTAGAGCAGGTGCAGCACGGCGTGCTCGACGCCGCCGACGTAGAGGTCGACGCCGCCGGGGTCGCGGGTGCCGGCCGGGGCGCCCTCGACGGAGCGGTCGTGCCGGCCCAGCCAGTAGGCCTCGTTCTCCGGGTCGACGAACGACTCGTGGTTGGCCGGGTCGAGGTAGCGCAGGTAGTACCAGCACGATCCCGCCCAGTTGGGCATGGTGTTGGTCTCGCGGCGGAACCGGCGCAGCCCCCGGCCGTCGCCGAGGTCCTTCTCGACCTCGACCCACTCGGGCACGCGCGACAGCGGCGGCTCCGGGCTGCTCTGCGCGTCGTCCGGGTCGAAGGTCTTCGGGCTGTAGTCGGGCACGTCGGGCAGCGTCAGCGGCAGCTCGTCGGCGGGCACGGCGTGGGCGACGCCGTCCTCGTCGAACATGATGGGGAACGGCTCGCCCCAGTAGCGCTGGCGGCTGAAGAGCCAGTCGCGGATGCGGTAGCTGATCGTGCCCTCGCCCAGGCCCGCCTCCTCGAGGAAGGCGATGACGCGCGCCTTGGCCTCGGCGACGTGCAGGCCGTCGAGCGAGATGCGCCCGTTGGCGGAGTTGACGGCGACACCGTCGCCGAGGAACGGCTCGTCGTCGGGGTGGCCCTCGGTGGGCTGCACGGTGCGCACGATCGGGATGTCGAACTTCTCGGCGAACTCCCAGTCACGCGTGTCCTGCCCGGGCACGGCCATGATCGCGCCGGTGCCGTAGCCCATCAGCACGTAGTCGGCGACGAAGACCGGAACCCGCTCTCCCGTCACGGGATTCGTGGCCCATGACCCGGTGAAGACACCGGTCTTGTCCTTGCCCTCGGTCTGGCGCTCGACGTCGCCCTTGCGCGAGGCCGCGAGCTGGTATGCCGTCACGGCCTCCTTCGGCGAGCCCGCGGCGGTCGCGTCCGCGCCCGTCCAGGCGTCCTTCGTGCCGTCGGGCCAGCTGCCTTGCGGCACCAGCGAGTCCACGAGCGGGTGCTCCGGGGCGATGACCATGAAGGTGGCGCCGAAGATCGTGTCGGGGCGCGTCGTGAAGACGTCGATGCCGCTGTCCGCGCCGTCGGTCGTCACGACGGGGAAGGTGATGCGGGCACCCTTGGACCGGCCGATCCAGTTGCGCTGCATGAGCTTGACCTTCTCGGGCCAGTCCACCCCGTCGAGGTCGTCGGCCAGCCGGTCGGCATACGCGGTGATCCGCATCTTCCACTGGCTGAGGTTGCGCCGGAAGACGGGGTAGTTGCCGCGCTCCGAGCGGCCGTCGTTCGTGACCTCCTCGTTGGAGAGCACGGTGCCGAGACCGGGGCACCAGTTGACGGGCGCCTCGGAGGTGTAGGCGAGCCGGTGCTCCTCGAGCGCCCTGGCCTGCTCCGTCGGCGTCAGCTGCGCCCAGGCCCGGCCGTCGGGCAGCGTGCGCTCCCCCGACTCCAGCTCGTCGACGAGCTCGCTGATCGGACGGGCCCGCCCGCGACCGCCGTCCTCGCGCACCGCGTCGGCGTCGTACCAGGAGTCCCAGATCTGCAGGAAGATCCACTGGGTCCAGCGGTAGTAGTCCTCGTCGATCGTCGCGAAGGTGCGGCGGTTGTCGAAGCCCAGCCCGAGGCGGCGCAGCTGGCGCTTCATGTTCGTCATGTTCTCCTCGGTGGTCTTCCGAGGGTGCTGCCCGGTCTGCACGGCGTACTGCTCCGCCGGCAGGCCGAAGGCGTCGTAGCCGAGGGCGTGCAGGACGTTCTTGCCGAGCATCCGGTGGAACCGGCTGTAGACGTCGGTCGCGATGTAGCCGAGCGGGTGGCCGACGTGGAGCCCGACCCCGGAGGGGTAGGGGAACATGTCGAGGACGACGAGCTTCTCGCCGCGTGCGGCGACCTTCTGCGGCTCGGCCCAGGGGCCGGCGGGGTTGGGCGCCTCGAACGTGCCCTCCTCCTCCCAGCGGTCCTGCCAGGCGGTCTCGATCTGCTGCGCCATCGCCGCGGTGTAGCGGAACGGGGTCTCGTTCGTCTGCTCGCTCATGTCGTCTCTCTCGTCGCTGCTCGGTCGGGGCAAAAGAAAACCCCTCGCACAGGAGGGGAAGCCGCGTTGATGTCGGGAGTCCCGACCTTCGTCAACGCGGCTGCGGAAGGAGCAGCAGGCCAGCCATGCGCCCAAGGTTAGCGCAGCCCCCTCCGGCGCCCCACGGCACACGGCCGCGGGTCGGCTCACGTCGGGTCAGCGGAAGAGGCCGACGACGATCAGCGTCTGGGCGACGTGGTAGCTGACGACGACCGTGAGCGGCGCCCACCGCCGCTCGCGCACGAAGCGGTCGTGCCCGAGCACCGCGTCGGAGGCGGCGAAGACGACGGCTCCGAGCAGGACGAGCCAGTCGCCGTGCCAGGCGGCGACGAGGACGAGGGCGCTGAGCGCGAGCTGGTAGGCGAGCACCGGGCCGCGGTCGGGGCTCGCGCCCCGCACGATCGCGCGCCCCACGCGCGCGTGCAGGAGCAGCAGGGCCGGCACGGCCGCGAGCAGCCACCACGGGAACCCGTCGGGCCCCCCGGTCTCGACGATCGCCAGGACGTAGGCGACGTGGGCCAGCAGGAAGGCACCGAGCCCGACGAGGAAGCGCGCCTCGGTCGCGTGCAGCAGCGCGACGTCACCGACGAGGGAGAAGCCGAGCGCGACGAGCACGGGCAGCAGGCGGGGCGAGTCGAGCGCGTGGCCCTCCCAGTAGAGCGACGTCGCGAGCCCCATGAGCAGCAGCACGACGAGCGGCTTGGTGACGCGCTCGACGAGGACGTCGCCGCGCAGCACGGAGCGCCAGTCGAAGATCGCCGTCACCGCGAGGGCGACGGCGAGGACCCACAGATGGGTGGTCACCGCCCCACGTTCCCAGCCGGGGCCCAGGTTGCCGGCACCGACACGCGGCAGGCGGCACCCACCAGTCGAGACGTCTCGGGGTGGTTTCGGCGGTTCCCCAGTTCTCTGTCAGACTCGACCAATGCCCATGCGCAAGTTCCAGCACACGGTCACCCCCGACGACACGGCAGCCCGTGTCGGCAGCGGCGACCTCGACGTCCTCGCGACACCCCGCCTCATCACGTGGTGCGAGAACGCCGCGTTCCAGGTCTGCCGGGGCAGCGTCGACGCCGAGCACACCACGGTCGGCACGATGATCCGGCTCGAGCACGTCAAGGGCAGCCCCGTCGGTGCCGAGGTGACGGTGCTCTGCGCGGAGCCGATCAACGACGGGCGCCGCCTCGTCTGCCACGTGGCGGTGCAGGACGCGGAGGGCGACGAGATCGCGCGCGGCGAGGTGCACCGTGCGGTCGTCGACCCGGACCGCTTCATGAGCAAGTGCCAGCGCCTGGTCTGAGGCGCAGCCGCCTCCCAGCCTCGCCCGGCACGATGGGGCCGTGACGCCCGGTCTGGTCGGTGCCCTCGTCGCGGCCGTCGCCTACGGCGCCGCGACCGTCGCGCAGGCCGTCGGCGTGCGACGCGCGTCCGCCGTCCCCGCCGGGAGCCCGCTCCGCGTGCGGGCCCGGGCCGCGTGGCCGTATGCCGTCGGGCTCGGTCTCGACGGGCTCGGCTTCCTCGCGTCCGTGGCGGCGCTGCGCACCCTGCCGCTCTTCCTCGTCGAGTCCGCGGTCGCGTCGTCGGTCGCCGTGACCGCCGTGCTGTCCGTGCTCCTGCTCGGGCTCCGGCTGGGCGCCGCCGAGGTCGTCGGCCTCGTGGCCGTCGCCACGGGCCTGACGGGGCTCGCCCTCGCCGCGCAGGACGGGTCACCGACCGAGCCGGGCGGCGGGGCGACGCCGTGGCTGCTCGTCGCCGCGGCCGTCGTGGGCGCCCTGCTCGTCGCCGGCTGGCGCGACCCCGTGCGGTGGCGCAGCGCCGCGCTGCTCAGCGTCGCCGCCGGCCTGGGTTTCGGTGGCGTCGGGGTGGCTGCCCGGCTGCTCGAGGTGCCCGCCCCGGCCTGGGGGCTCGTCACCGACGGCCTCGCCTGGGCCCTCGTTGCGCACGCCGCGCTCGCGACCGTCGCCTACGCCCTCGCCCTCAGCCGCGGGCGGGTGACCACGGTCGCCGCGCTCACCTTCGCCACCGAGACGGTGGTGCCGGCCGGCGTCGGGCTCGCGCTGCTCGGCGACCACGTCGTGCCCGGACGCGGCGTCGTGGCCGCCGTCGCCTTCGCGGTGACCCTGGCCGGGTGCGTGGCGCTCGCCGGGCGGGCCGAGCCGGAAGCGGACGGGGACAGGGACGGGGACGGCGACGGCCGTCAGATGACGAAGGCGTCGCCGTCGCGACGGAACCCCAGCGCCTCGTAGTACGGCTCGACCATGTCGGGCGGCGGCAGCACGCGCCGGAAGCCCCGACGCCGGAACGGCCCGTCCGGTCCGAAGACGAACTCCCCCGGTGTCACGTCGCGGTGGCGCGGCGTCACCCAGTCGAGCAGCAGCTGGGCCGTGCCGTGCCCGGCGTCGCGCACGAGCACGACGCCGACCATCTCGTCACCGCGCAGCACGAGGTAGGACGGGTCGCCCGCGAACGGGTCGTGCACGAAGTGCGGGTTGTAGCGGCGCACGTCGGCCTCGTGGACGCGCAGCACGTGGCGCAGGTACGTGTCGTCGCCCGCCACCTCGAGCACCTCGTAGACGTGGCCGTCGTGCTGCTCGCGCGACATCCGCACGAGGTAGGTGAGGTTGATCCCGGCGAGCACGACGTTGAGGCCCACCATCGGCCACACGTGGTTGAGGGCGTTGTAGGCGATGAGCACGACGCAGCCGACGAGGTTGATGACGCGCAGGCGGCGCAGGCGGGTCTGGAGCAGCGACCACACGAGCACCGCCGATCCGAGCCACCCGATCGCCTCGAGCCACCACGAACCCATGACGCGACCCTAGCCGGGCACGGGCCCCGCCGGACAGCGTCCGGCGGGGCCGTGCGGCTCAGGCGTCGGGGGCGACGAAGCCGGGCAGGGCCGCCTCGAACTGCCGGTCGAGGGTGAGCGAGGGCAGGACGTGGCCCTGCTTCTGGGCGTCGGCGGCGACGCCCGATCCCCACGCCGAGGCGCGGAGGCGCTGGTTCGGGGTGCCGTGGTGGCCCGGGTTGGTGAAGGCGCAGTCGCCGACCTGGTAGAACGACTGCTCCGCCTCGAGCACGCGCCGGGTGTTGAGGGCGAGCCCCCGCTTGTGCGTCACGAAGTAGGTGCCGAACGCGTCGGCCATGAGCTCGGTGCGTCGGGTGGCCTCGGGGCCCGTGAGCGGCGAGTCGAAGAGCGACCGGTCGTACTGCACGTGGTGCGCGTACTCGTGGCCGAGGACCGCGCGCGGGCCGACGTCGCCCACCCCGATCGCGCCGAGCGCCTGGAGGATGCCGTCGCCGAAGACGAGCTTGTCGGGCAGCGCGGAGATGACCGGGTCGGTCTCGCCGACACCGCTGAAGGCGAAGGCGTTGAGGGTGAAGATCGGGTTGCCGCCACCGGCGAGACCGGGGTCGGACGAGACGACGTCCACGACGAGGTCGGCGACCTCTGCGGCGTCGGCTTGCGAGACGCCGTAGAGCACCGCGACGAGGCGGGTCAGCCGCGCCCGGTCGAGCATCAGGTCGCCGTGCATGGCCATCAGCTGGATGTTCGACCCGTCGGTGTCCCAGAACTTCTGCGCGGCCCGGAACGAGCTCGTCAGCTCGTTCCTCGACGCCTTGGTCAGGGCGTAGGCGGGGTCGCCGGACGTGCCGAACAGCAGCGCGTCGTACGTCGGGAAGTCGAGGCCGCCGACGAGCGACAGGATGAAGAGGCTCGACGGGTCGATGCCGGCGAGCGCCGAGTCGACGAACGCGTCGAGCTTCGTCGGGGCGCACTGGTACTGCGAACCGTCGATGGCCCGGCCGAGGGCCTCGCGGGGCGCCGAGGCCTCGACGCCGAAGCGCGAGAGGGCGGCCGCCTCCCGGGCGCGCCAGTCCGCAGGGAGGTGCGCGCGCAGGGCGGCGACGCGAGCCGCGGCACGCGGGTCGTTCGTCGTGCCCGTCGCGAGGTCGTAGCGGTAGCCGGACGCGGTGAGGGCCGAGCCCGCGGCCGACGCGCTCGCCGGGGAGGGGGACGGGGCGGCGGTGGCGGCGGCCGCACCCGCGGTGGAGAGGGCCAGCGAGGCGACGAGGGCGATCGACCAGGGGGCGGTCCTACGCACGAAGAGCTCCTTGCGTTCGGCCCGGGACCCGGTGCCCCGAGCGACGCGCTCATTGTGCGTGCCCACGGCGCCCGACGCGCGTCAGAACGCGCGGGAATCTCCCGCTTCGTCCGTGGGGTGCCCGACGACCTTGAGCCCGATGACGGCGCCGACGATCCCGGCGAGCAGGGCCACCTTGACGACCGAGAACGCCTCGCCGCCCGTCGTCATCGCCCACGTCACCGTCAGCGCGGCCCCGAGACCGGTCCACACGGCATACGCGGTGCCGATGGGGATCGTCCGAACGGCGTGGGCGAGCCCGACCATGCTGAGCGCGCCCGCCACGAGGAAGAGGACGGCCGGGCCCGGCCGCGAGAGTCCCTCGGACGCGGCGAGCGCCGAGGCCCAGACCGCCTCGAGGACGGCGCTGGCGAGCAGCACGAGCCACGGCATCACGCCACCGCCTTGAGGCCGGCCACGCAGCCGACGAGGACGACGAGCAGCACGGCGCGGGCGGCGCCGAGCCGCTCCTGCCCGCGGGCGACGGCCAGCAGCACGGTGCCGACGGCCCCGATGCCGACCCACACGGCATACGCCGTCCCGGTCGGGAGCGCGGTCATGGCCCAGGCGAGCCCGACCATGCTCAGCACGAGCGCGGCGGCGAAGAGGGCGGTCGGCCGGGGGCGGCGGAAGCCGTCCGACGCGGCGAGGGCGGTGGCCCAGACGGCCTCCAGGGCGCCCGAGACGATGAGGACGAGCCAGTGCACGGCGATTCCGATCTGGCCGTCTTGTCGCTGGGCGGGTACGGCTCCCTCGTCCGCGAACGCGCTCGGCGCGCTCGTCCCCGAGGATACCGGTCTCCCGCCCGGGGGCGAAACGTCGTATCAGGCCGGCCCGGCCGGCGTACTGTCTTTCGCAGGCTCGCTCCTTTCACGGACAGAGGACCGCCATGAGCCGTGACTATCTCGACTTCGACGTCGCCGTCACCCCCGAGGGGCAGGGGTATGCCGCCCGCGTCCTCGCCTCGCCGGCCGGCGAGGCGTCGGCACCCTTCACGCTGCCGTTCACGGCGACCGACCTCGCGGCCTTCCTCGTCGCCGTGGGTCCACCGCGCGTCTCCTCGAGGCGGCTGGCCCCGGCGGAGGCCCGCGTCGTCGACGTCAAGGAGTACGGCCGGCGGCTGGGCGAGGCGCTGCTCTCGGGTGACGTGGGGCGCGCCTTCCGCGACAGCCTGGCGGCGGCGTCGGGATCCGACCACGACCTGCGGCTGCGGCTGCGGCTCGACCTGGTGCCCGACCTCGACGCGGTGCCGTGGGAGTACCTCTACGACACCGGGCTCGGACGCTTCATCACCCTCTCGCAGGAGACGCCCGTCGTGCGCCTGCTCGACGCCCTCGAGCGGCCGCCGGTCGTCGCCGTCGACGCGCCGCTGCGGGTGCTCGTCATGATCTCGAGCCCCTCCGACATGCCGGCGCTCGCCGTCGACCGCGAGGAGCAGCTGCTCCGCGCGACGACCGGCGACCTCGTCCAGAGCGGCCAGGTCGAGCTCACCGTGCTCGAGGACGCGACGCTGGGCGGCCTGCAGCGGGCGCTGCTCGACGACTTCCACGTCTTCCACTTCATCGGCCACGGCGGCTTCGACGCGCAGGCCCAGGAGGGCGTGCTCGTGCTCGAGCGCGCGGACGGCACCGCCCACCGGGTCTCGGGCGCCCGCCTCGGGACCCTGCTGCACGACGCCCGCCTCCTGCAGCTCGCCGTGCTCAACGCCTGCGAGGGGGCCCGCACGTCGGGCAGCGACGCCTTCTCCGGGGTCGCCCAGGCGCTGGTGCGCCAGGGGCTGCCGGCCGTCGTCGCGATGCAGACCGAGATCTCCGACCGCGCGGCGCTCGTCTTCAGCCACGAGTTCTACTACTTCCTGACGCGCGGCCTCGGCATCGACGCCGCGATGTGCGAGGTTCGCAAGGCGATGGCCGTCTCCGACGAGGCGTCCGAGTGGGGCACGGCCGTGCTGCTGCGCTCCGGCACCGAGCAGCCGTTCAGCTTCACGGGCGCCCCGGTCGCCACGGGCGACCCGCGCGAGGGGGCCGACTCCCGCGTCGAGTCGCTCTATGCCGCGGCGCGGGTGGCGCTCGAGGCGAACGCCACGGAGACCGCGCTGCCGCTGCTCGAGCAGGTCGCGGCGGAGCACCCCGACTACCAGGACGTGACCGCGCTGCTCGACCGCGTGCGGCCGGTCGAACCGACGACGGACCGGCCGATGGCCCTCGCGCCCGCGCCGGCCGACACCACGGCGACCCGGCCCGAGGTGGTCACCGAGCCGGCCACCGAGCCGGTCACGGAGGCGGAGACCGAGCCGGCGGAGCCCGCGCCCGCTCCCCCGGGATCCCCGAGTCCGCCGGTGTCCCCGAGTCCCCCGGAACGCCTGACTCCCCCGGCCCCCCGGAGGGGACCGCGACCGAAGCCGCGGGGTGTGCACCTCGGGCGCTGGTTGCGGCTCGGGCTGCTCGTCGTGCTCGTCGTCGGCGGCTACGCCGCGTGGCGGGTGCTGCCCTCGCTCCTGCAGAAGGCGGACCCGCTCGTGGCCGCGGCCTGCGGCAGCAGCTCGACCGACCCGGGCGCGACGACCTTCACGGTCGGCTGCGCGCCCGTCGCGCCCGTCGTCGACGGCTCCTTCGACGACTGGCGCTCGGTGCCCGAGCACGACGCCGACGCCGCCGTCTTCGGCGCCGCGAGTCGCCGCGCGGGGCTGACGGCGACGTGGCAGGCGCTGTGGGACCACGACGCGTTCTACCTGCACGCCGTCGTCGACGACCCGCTCGTCACGCCCGTGCAAGGCGCGCCCGCCTCGTGGTGGAACGGCGACGCCGTCTCCTTCGAGATCGGACCGGACCCGCGGGCGCTGTCCCGCACGGCCGCGCTGCGCCCCGGGCGGGACCTCCACGTCATCCTCGCCGTGAGCGCCGACTCCGACCGGCGCGCCGCCGCCGACGTCAACGTCGTGGGACGCAACAGCGCGGGTCGCCTCGTCTTCGCGACGGGCTCCGCCCGCCCGGGCATCTCCGTGGTGGCCCGGGCCCGCGACACGGGCTACGAGCTCGAGGCCCGGGTGCCCTGGGCCGAGCTGGGGCGCAGCGTGGCGCCGCAGCGCGGCGAGGTGCTCGGCCTCAACGTCAACGTGAGCGACGCGACCGGCACCGGACCCGACTGGCGGCTGCGCACCATGCTGAGCAGCAACCCGCAGCGCACGGGTGCCAACCAGAACGCACCGGCGCGCTGGCAGACGGCCGCCCTGACCGACGCAGGGTGACCGCGTGACCACCCGCCTGCACGCCCTCCTCGTCGGCATCGACGCCTACCCGGCCCCCGTCCCCGCCCTCTCCGGCTGCGTCAACGACGTCATGGCCTTCGCCGGGGTGCTGCGCGAGCGCGTCGGCGCGGAGGCGCTCGAGCTCGTCGTGCTCACGGATGCCGCGGCCACCCGCGAGGCGGTCACCGCCGCCCTCACCGACCACCTCGGCCGGGCGGGCGCCGACGACGTGGCGCTCTTCTACTGGAGCGGGCACGGCTCGCAGCAGGACACCCCACCCGAGCTGTGGACCCTCGAGCCGGACCACCGCGACGAGACCCTCGTCTGCGTCGACAGCCGCTCGCCCGGCAGCTGGGACCTCGCCGACAAGGAGCTCGCCACCCTCCTCGCGGGTGTCTCCGCCTCGGGGTGCCACACCGTCGTCGTCCTCGACTGCTGCCACTCGGGCGACGGCACCCGCGACGCCGACGACACCGTGCGCCTCGCACCGCCCGACCCGCGCCGGCGCCCCGCCTCGAGCTTCGTCGGGACGGCGCCCGGCACGGCGAGCCGCGCCGTCAGCCGGTGGACCCCGACCGGCCGGCACGTGCTGCTCGCGGCCTGCCGCTCGTCCGAGACGGCCAAGGAGGTCACCGTCGGCGGGCGCCGCCGGGGCGCCCTGTCGGCCGCGCTCGAGGCGGCCCTCACCGACGCCGGGGGGCACCCGTCCTACCGCGACGTGCTGCGCATGGTCACGGCCGACGTCGCCGCGCGCGTGGCCGAGCAGCACCCCCAGGTCGAGACGACCGACGCCACCGAGCTCGACCGGCCCTTCCTCGGCGGCGCCCTGCCCACGACGCCCCGTCCGCTCACCCTGAGCCACCTGCCCGACGGCTGGTGCATCGACTCGGGCGCGGTGCACGGGGTGCCGGCCCCCGTCGGCGACGAGACGACCGAGCTCGCCGTCTACCCGCTGACCGGCGAGACGTCGGGGTCACCCCTCGCGACCGCGGCCGTGACGCAGGTGCTGCCCGACCGCAGCCTCGTGCGCCTCACCCCGGAGCTCGACGAGTCCTTCGTCTACCGGGCCGTCGTCACCTCGATCCCGCTCCGCCCGCTCCTCGTGGGCGTCGTGGGCGAGGACGCGTCGGCCGCAGCCCTGCGCGAGGCCGCGTCCGAGGCCGACGAGGGCCTCGTGGGCCTCGTCGAGGAGGGTGGCGCCCACGACGCCGACCTCGTCGTCGAGGCCACCGCCGACGGTTTCGTCATCACCCGTCCGGGCGTCACGCGACCGCTCGTGCCCGTCGTCGGGGGTCCGGCGCGCGAGGAGCGCACCATCCGCGCGCTCGAGCAGGTCGCGCGGTGGCTGCGCCTGTCGGCCCTGACCAACCCCGGCACCCACCTCCCGGCCGACGCGGTCCACGTCGAGGTCGAGGCGGGTGCCGCTCCCGTCGGGGCCGGTGGCACCCTCACGCTGACGTATGCCGGCAGCGACGCCCCGCGCTTCACCGTGCACCTGGCGAACACGACCGCCACGCCGCTCTGGGCGGCCCTTCTCGACCTCACCGAGACCTACGGCATCTTGACCGACGCGTTCCCCGCCGGGTCCATCGCGCTCGGGCCCGGCGAGTCGACGGCGGTCGACCTCGTCGGCCAGGTCGACGACACCCTGTGGGCGGCCGGCACCGTGTCGGTGCGCGACCAGCTCATGGTCGTCACGAGCACGCTCGAGTTCGACCCCCGCTCGCTCGAGCAGGACGAGCTCGACGTCGGCGCACCACCGGCGCCCCGCCGCCCAGACGGGCCCACCCGCGGTGCGGTGGCTGCCGACGGCGCGGGTGCAGGAGGCGGCGGCACCGCTGCGCGGACGAGCCTCGACCGCGTGCTCGGCGGTGTGACGACGCGCCGCCTCGGCCCGACGCCGAACCGGGCGGCCGTCGCCGACTGGCGCACCGACTCCGTCTTCGTCGTCACCTCACGGCCCCGCTGACGCCGGCTCGGCCGGAACGCGCGAAGGGCCGGACGCGTCGTCCGGCCCTTCGTCTGGTGGAGCTGAGGGGACTCGAACCCCTGACCCCCTGCATGCCATGCAGGTGCGCTACCAGCTGCGCCACAGCCCCGTACGGGATGCCGCTCCGTGAAGCGACTGCGTAACCATAGCGGGTGTGCGCCCCGGAGCCAAAATCGGGGGCGGCCTTTCGGGTCAGACGTTCCAGGGCCCGAGGTTCCAGCCGGCGATGCGCCAGCGGGTGACCTCGGAGAAGCTCTTCGACGACTCGACGAGCTCGATCCAGTGGCAGTTGCCGAGGCCGCGGAAGACGGCGTCCGACACGTCCTGGTCGAGCCCGACGAGGGCACTCGCGGCCACGCGGGCCGACACGCCGTGGGCCACGACGACGGCGGTCTCACCGGGCAGCAGCTCGCGGGCGAGCTCGCGCAGGGCCGTCCCGGCCCGGTCGGCGACCTGCGCCCGGGTCTCCCCCGTGACGCCTCGCGGGGCGTCCTCGCCCCGGTCGAGGGCGGCGACCACGTCCGGGTAGCGCTCGCGCACCTCGTCCGCGTGCAGGCCCTGCCACTCGCCGACGTGCACCTCGCGCAGCCGCGGGTCGAGGCGCACCTCGACCCCGGTCAGCTCCGCGATGGCGTCCGCGGTCGACGCCGCCCGCTGCAGGTCGCTCGAGGCGATGAGGGCGGGGGCGTATGCCGCGAGGTGCGGCGCCGCGGCGCGCACCTGCTCCCGGCCGCGCTCGGAGAGCTCGGTGTCCTTGTGCCCCTGCCAGACGCGGGCCGCGTTGTCGACGGTCTCCGCGTGGCGCACGAGGACGATGCGCCGCGGGCCCGGTCCGGCGCTCACGCCTCGTCGGCCTCGACGACCTCGTCGGCCTCGTCGGCCTCGGCGCCCTGTCGCGGCAGGGCCTTGACCGCGCTGAGGTCGACCTCGGGGCAGTCCTTCCAGAGTCGCTCGAGGGCGTAGTACTCGCGCTCCTCCTCGTGCTGGACGTGCACGATGATGTCGCCGAAGTCGATGAGGACCCAGCGTCCCTCGCGCTCGCCCTCGCGGCGGATCGGCTTGCTGCCGAGCTCACGGAGGCGGTCCTCCACCTCGTCGACGATGGCGCCGACCTGGCGCTCGGACGGCGCCGACGCGATGACGAAGACGTCGGTCAGCGGCATCTGGTCGCTGACGTCGATGGCCAGCACCTTCTCGGCGAGCTTCTCCTCCGCGGCGAGGCCGGCGGCCTTGGCGAGCTGGAGGGAATGGTGTGCTGCGGTCACAGGTCTCCTTGGGGCGCGAACGCCCCGGTTGCGCCCACGGGCTCGGCCGCGTGGGGTCTCGGGTGCACCGGGGGGAGTTCCCCCCGGGGATCGGCGTAGAGCCGGTACTTGTTGATGAACTGCACGACACCGTCCGGCACGAGGTACCAGACCGGCTGGCCGCCCCCGACGCGCGCGCGGCAGTCGGTCGAGCTGATCGCCATGGCCGGCACCTCCTGCAGGGTGACACGGTGCTCGGGCAGGCCCTTGTCGGAGAGCTCGTGCCCGGGCCGGGTCACCCCGACGAAGTGCGCGAGCTCGAAGAGCAGCTCGGCGTCCTTCCACGAGAGGATCTCGGCGAGGGCGTCGGCGCCGGTGATGAAGAAGAGCTCGTCGTCGGGCCGTTCGGCGTGGATGTCACGCAGGGTGTCGATCGTGTACGTCGGCCCGGGGCGGTCGATGTCGACCCGGCTGACGGTGAAGCGGGGGTTGCTGGCCGTCGCGATGACGGTCATGAGGTAGCGGTCCTCGGCGGGCGAGACGTGCCGGTCGGCCTTCTGCCAGGGCTCGCCGGTGGGCACGAAGACGACCTCGTCGAGGTCGAACCGGGACTGGACCTCGCTCGCGGCCACGAGGTGGCCGTGGTGGATCGGGTCGAACGTCCCGCCCATGACGCCGAGGCGCATGCTCAGTGGTGCGCCTCGTCGGTCCCGCTCGACGTGCCGTGCGCGGCCTGGCCACCGGGGCGCGGGGCCTGCACCTTGTAGGCGGTGTTGCGGAAGCTCCACGTGACGCCGAGCGCCACGACGAAGAGCGCGAAGGTGATGAGGAAGTAGGCGATCACCGGCATCGGAAGCTCGCGGGCGGCTTCCTCCCCCTCGGTGACGAGTGCGAGGACACGATCAGACATGGCGCCAGCCTAGCGCCCGCACGGCCCTCCCGACGCAGCGCGTCGCAGCCAGGCGTGACCCACGGTGCCGAACGGCTCGTCGCCGGCGGCC
Organism: Terrabacter aeriphilus; assembly: GCF_039542985.1. Taxonomy (NCBI): domain Bacteria; kingdom Bacillati; phylum Actinomycetota; class Actinomycetes; order Micrococcales; family Intrasporangiaceae; genus Terrabacter; species Terrabacter aeriphilus. The sequence continues at coordinate 91,247 of NZ_BAABIW010000020.1, read as the reverse complement.
ACGGCCGCCAGGACGACGTCACGCCACCGCTCGGCGAGCTCGACCACCTCCGCCGGGTAGCCCAGCTCCACCCGGTGCTGGTCGAACTCGTCCTCGTCGTCGACGAAGAGGTGCCCGTCGCGGGTCAGCACGACGTCGAGGTCGAGGTCGACCATGGTGACCTCCCACTCGGGGCCGCCGGTGGCCTCGCGCCGCCGCCAGACCGGCTCGGTCGTCATGTCGACGTAGACGCTGATCTCGCGGTGGCCCGGGTAGAAGCCCGCGACGTACGCCCCCTCGTGCGGCGCGAGCGAGACCCAGCCGCTCGGCTCGACGAACTCCACGCCGGGGCGTGCGCAGCGGGTGCCGGCCGGCGCGAACCACCAGTGGCCGTGCTCGTCGGACCCGAGGTAGTGGCCGTCCCACTCCCAGTGGCGGCCCCCGCCCCACTTCGTGAAGCGCCCCGCGACCGGGGTGCCGGGCTCGAACCCACCCGGCGGCATACCGGATCGGAGGGGCGGCTCTGCGGGCACACGGGTCACCACCGGCACGCTACCCGCGGCGCGGGCGGTACAGGGCCCGCACAGCGAGGCGACAGGCGCAGCCCATCGACGGCCGTACCCTAGAACGCATGGTTCCCGAGCTGTCCGTGGTCATCCCGATGTACAACGAGGAGGAGGTGCTCCCCCTCCTCGTCGAGCGCCTGCGGCCCCTCCTCGACGGGATGGGCACCAGCTACGAGGTCGTCGCCGTCGACGACGGCAGCCGCGACCTCACCGCCGCGCTCCTGCAGCGCTACCACCGCGAGTGGCCCGCCCTGCGCGTCGTGCGCCTGCGCGCGAACGCCGGGCACCAGGCCGCGATCTCCGCCGGCCTCGTCAGCGCCCTCGGCGACTACGTCGTCACCATCGACGCCGACCTGCAGGACCCGCCCGAGATCATCCCCCGGATGCTGGCCGCCGCCCGCGACGACGGGGTCGACGTCGTCTACGGCGTGCGCAACGACCGCTCGACCGACACGTGGTTCAAGCGGGTCTCCGCGCAGGCGTTCTACAAGCTCATCGGCCTGATGTCCCAGACCCCCGCGCACGCCGACGCCGGCGACTACCGCCTCATGTCACGGGCCACCGTCGACGCGATCAACAGCCTCCCCGAGCACAACCGCGTGCTGCGCTTCATCGTCCCCGCCCTCAACTTCCCGTCCGACACGGTCGAGTACAAGCGCGAGGAGCGCGCTGCGGGCGACTCGAAGTACCCGCTCCTGAAGATGGTCAAGCTCTCGCTCGACTCGCTGACCGGCTTCTCCACGGCGCCCCTGCGGCTCGCGACGTTCGCCGGCTTCGGTGGCGCGGTGCTCGCCGTGCTGCTCGTGCTCTACACGCTCATCTCCCGCTCGCAGGGCCACACCGTCGCCGGCTGGACCTCGACCGTGGCCATCGTCGCGGGCGTCGGCGCCGTGCAGCTCGTCTGCGTCGGCATCCTCGGTGAGTACATCGGGCGGATGTACGGCCACATGCAGGGCCGGCCGACCTACTTCATCGCGTACGACTCGATGACGGCCGACAGCGGCGCGCACGGCCCGACCGACACGCCGCTCCCGGCGCAGCCGAACGGCGCCGCGATCCGCACGGCGCCGGGTGCGACCGAGCCGGTCGCCGAGCCGGGGCACGCCCCCGAGCCGCAGCCCTCTCAGCTGCGCGGCTGAGCGCGCACGAGCAGGCTGACGCCGGGCAGCGACCCGACCGGCAGGTAGCGCTCGGCGGTGATGATGGTGCGCAGGCCGAGGTTGACGACGGGGTGCAGGTCCTCGAGGTCCGAGCCCGAGCTCGTGCGTCGGCGCATCGCGACGACCGGCCGGAGCAGCACGTTCCACGACCGCACGTCGCGCACCTCGAAGCCGCCCCGGTCGAGCAGGTCGAGCAGCCCCTCGCGGGTGTAGCGGCGCACGTGGTCGACCGCCTCGTCGTGGCTCGACCACAGCTTCGGGTCGGCCGGCACCGCGACGAGGTAGGTGCCCGTCGGCTTGAGCACGCGCCGCACCTCCGCGACGGCGGCGTCGTCGTCGTGCAGGTGCTCGAGCAGGTCGAAGGCGACGACGAGGTCGAGGCTCGCGTCGGCGAGCGGGAGGCGGGTCGCGTCGCCGCGCAGGGTGGCGAGGCCGCGCCCGTGCGCCACCTCGGCGCCGTCGGCGCCGTACTCGAGCGCCACCGCCTGCCAGCCGTGGTCACGCAGCACGCGGGTGTTGCCGCCGCCTGCCGCACCGATGTCGATGGCGCGCCCCGGCACGAGGCCCGTGATCGCCTTGGCCAGGAGGTGGCGCCGCTCGCGGTACCACCAGTGGTCGTCCTCGAGCTCAGCGAGCTTGCGGACCTCGGTGCCTTCCATGGAGGCACATCATGCCATCGCCCCCGCGCAGGTGCGGGAGGCTGGTCAGCGCGTGTGGCCGTCGCCCTCGACGATCCACTTCGTCGTCGTCAGCTCGGGCAGCGCCATCGGCCCGCGCGCGTGCAGCTTCTGCGTCGAGATGCCGATCTCGGCGCCGAAGCCGAACTCCCCTCCGTCGGTGAAGCGGGTGCTCGCGTTGACCATGACGGCGGCCGCGTCGACCTCCGCCGTGAAGCGTCTGGCCGCCGCGCGGTCCTCCGTCACGATCGCCTCGGTGTGCCCGGTGCCGAAGCGCCGGATGCGCTCCATGGCCTCGTCGATGCCGTCGACCACGGCGACGCTCATCTCCAGCCCGTGCCACTCCGTGCCGAAGTCGGCCTCGCTCGCGAGGGCGTATGCCGCCCCGGCCGCGTCGGCGTGCTCGGTCACCTCGGGTGCCACGTGCAGTCGCACCCCCGCGCCCGCGAGGTCGGTGAGCGTCTTGGGCAGGAAGTCGGACGCGACGTCGCGGTGCACGAGGAGCGACTCCGCCGCGTTGCACACGCTCGGCCGGTGCGTCTTCGCGTTGAGCGTGATGGCGCGGGCCTTGTCGAGGTCGGCGGCCCGGTCGACGTAGACGTGGCAGACCCCGACACCGGTCTCGATGACGGGCACGGTCGACTCGCGCACGACCGTCTCGATGAGGTCGGCTCCCCCGCGCGGGATCACCAGGTCGACGTAGCCGCGCGCCGTCATCAGCGCACGCGCCGCGTCGCGCCCGCCCTCCTCGAGCAGCGTGATCGCATCGGCCGGGAGTCCTTGCGCTGCAAGCGAACCGCGCATCGCCTCGACGAGCGCGTGGTTGCTGCTGGCCGCCGCCGAACCGCCGCGCAGGAGCACGGCGTTGCCCGACTTGAGGGCGAGGCCGGCCGCGTCGACGGTGACGTTGGGGCGGGCCTCGTAGATCATCCCGATGACCCCCATCGGCACGCGCACCTGGCGGATCTGCAGGCCGTTCGCGAGGGTCCCGCCACGCACGATCTCCCCCACCGGGTCGGGCAGCGCGGCCACGTCGCGCAGGGCCTGGGCGACCGCGGCGACGCGCGCCTCGTCGAGGCGCAGCCGGTCCTGCAGGCTCTCGCTCATGCCCGTCGCCCGGCCGCGCTCGAGGTCCTCGGCGTTGGCGGGGACGACGGTGGCCGTGGCCGCCTCGACGGCGTCGGCCAGCTGGAGCAGCGCCGCGTCCTTCTCGGCGCGCGAGAGGAGGGCGAGGCGGCGCGAGGCCACGCGAGCCCGCTCGGCGAGGGCGGTGACGTGCTCGACGACGGCGGGGTCGATCGTCTGTGACATGGCTCCAGCGTAGGTCGTCGGGCCGCCCGAGCCGCACGCGTTCCCGGCTGCTGGACGGGCTGGACGGGTCTGCGAGGGGCCGCGCGCGTCACTAGGGTTCGGGGTGTGTCGCCCCACTCGGTTCTGCGCAACGCCCGTCGGCTCGTCGTCAAGGTCGGCTCCAGCTCGCTGACGGGCCCGGACGGCGGCCTCGACCCGGCCCGGCTCACGGCCCTCGTCGAGGCCCTCGCCGGCCGGCAGCTCGGCGGCGCGCAGATCGTCCTCGTCAGCTCCGGTGCCATCGCGGCCGGCATCCATCCGCTCGGGCTCACCACGCGCCCCCGCGACCTCGCGACCCAGCAGGCCGCCGCCTCCGTCGGGCAGGGCGCGCTGCTCGCCGCCTACACCCGGGCCTTCGACGCCCACGACATCACCGTCGGCCAGGTGCTCCTCACCGCCGACGACGTGACCCGGCGCACCCACTACGCGAACGCCCGGCGCACGCTCGAGCGCCTCCTCGACCTCGGGGTGCTGCCGGTCGTCAACGAGAACGACACGGTCGCGACGAGCGAGATCCGTTTCGGCGACAACGACCGACTCGCCGCCCTCGTCGCGCACCTCATCGACGCCGACGCGCTCGTGCTGCTCTCCGACGTCGACGCCCTCTACGACGGACCGCCGAGCCGGCCCGGCGCGAGGCGGATCCCGATCGTGCGCGGCCCCCACGACCTCGTCGGCGTCGAGATCGGCGGCAGCGGCTCGAAGGTCGGCACCGGCGGCATGACGACGAAGATCGAGGCGGCGCGCATCGCCACGGCCGCCGGCGTGGTGACGACCGTGACGGCCGCCGACCTCGTCGTGCAGGTGCTGGCCGGTGAGGACGTCGGCACCGTCTTCCTGCCGATCGGCGTGCGCGGCCGGTCGCGCCGGCTGTGGCTCGAGCACGCCACGACGGCGCGCGGCCGGCTCGTCGTCGACGAGGGCGCGGTCACGGCGCTCGTCGTGCGCAAGAAGTCGCTGCTGCCCGCCGGCATCATTGCCGTCGAGGGCAGCTTCCACGACGGCGACCCCGTCGACGTCTGCGGGCCGGACGGCACGCCGGTCGCCCGCGGCCTCGTCAACTACAGCTCGACCGAGCTGCCGGCCCTGCTCGGCCGCTCGACGAAGGAGCTGGCCCGCGACCTGGGGCCGGAGTACGAGCGCGAGGTCATCCACCGCGACGACCTCGTCGTGCTCTGAGACGGCCGGACGGCCACGCCCCCGAGGGAGCGTGGCCGTCCGGACCCCTGGTCCGCGCGGGACGAGGTCAGTGCGTGCTGGCGCCCTCGGCTCCGTGGCCGGTGAGCGAGCGCACCTCCATCTCCGCGTACTTCGCCGCGTTGTACTCCTTGCTCGTGACCGTGCCGAGCCAGCCGAGCAGGAAGCCGAGCGGGATCGAGATGATGCCCGGGTTGTCGAGCGGGAACCAGTGGAAGTCGACCCCCTGCAGCATCGACGGGCTCTTCTTCGTCACCGGGTCGACGGCCTTGCCCGACACCACGGGGCTGAAGACGATGAGCGTGATGGCGCTGACCAGGCCGCCGTAGATGCTCCACAGCGCCCCGCGGGTGTTGAACCGCTTCCAGAAGAGCGAGTAGAGGATCGTCGGCAGGTTCGCGCTCGCCGCGACGGCGAACGCGAGGGCCACGAGGAAGGCGATGTTCTGGCCGAGGGCGAAGATGCCGCCGACGATGGCGACCGCGCCGAGGACGAGGGCCGAGATCCGCGCGACCTTGACCTCCTCCTCCGGCGTGGCCGTGCCCTTCTTGACGACGGTGTTGTAGATGTCGTGCGAGAGCGAGGCGCTCGCCGTGATCGTCAGCCCAGCGACGACCGCGAGGATCGTCGCGAAGGCGACCGCCGAGATGATGCCGAGGAGGATCTCGCCGCCGAGCTCGAACGCGAGCAGCGGTGCGGCCGAGTTGACGCCGCCCGGCGCGGCCTTGATGGCGGCCGAGCCGACGAGGTCGGCGGCACCGAAGCCGAGCACGAGGGTGAAGAGGTAGAAGATGCCGATGAGCCAGATGGCCCAGACGACCGAGCGCCGGGCCTCGCGCGAGGTGGGCACCGTGTAGAAGCGCATGAGCACGTGCGGCAGGCCCGCCGTGCCGAGCACGAGCGCCATCGACAGCGAGATGAAGTCGATGGGGTTCTTGTACTGCAGCCCCGGCTGCATGAGGTCCTTGCCGCCCGCGGACTGCGACGCGGTCGTGGCGTCACCGAGGAGCGTCGAGAGGTTGAGCCCGAACTTGCCGAGCACCCAGAGCGTCATGACGCCGGCACCGATGATGAGCAGCACGGCCTTGATGATCTGCACCCACGTCGTGCCCTTCATGCCGCCGTAGATGACGTAGAAGATCATGATGACGCCGACGACGACGATGACCAGGCGCTGCCCGAGCGCCCCGTCGATGCCGAGGAGCAGCGCGACGAGGCCACCGGCGCCGGCCATCTGGGCCAGCAGGTAGAAGAACGAGACGACGAGCGTCGAGGTGGCCGCGGCGATGCGCACGGGCCGCTGCCGCAGCCGGAAGCTGAGGACGTCGGCCATCGTGTACTTGCCGACGTTGCGGAGCAGCTCGGCGACGAGGAGCAGGGCGACGAGCCAGGCGACGAGGAAGCCGATGGAGTAGAGGAACCCGTCGTAGCCGTTGATGGCGATGGCCCCGGCGATGCCGAGGAACGAGGCGGCCGAGAGGTAGTCGCCGGCGATGGCGATGCCGTTCTGGCGGCCGGTGAAGGCGCGCCCGCCGGCGTAGTACTCGGCCGCACTGCGGTTGTTGCGCGAGGCCCGGATGACGATCGCCAGCGTGACGACCACGAAGAGGGCGAAGATGCCGATGTTGATGGCCGGGTTGCCGACCGTCGTCGCCGCGGGCGCGAACGCGGGGGCGGCGAGCAGGGCGGCGGCGCTCACGAGCCGGCTCCCATCTTGCGGGCCAGGGCCTCGGCCTCGGGGTCGAAGACGCGGTCGGCCCACCGGGCGTAGACCATCGTGATGGTGAACGTCGACACGAACTGGAGCAGCCCGAGGATCAGGCCCCACGTGACGTTGCCGAGGACGCGGGTGCCCATGAAGTCCTTGGCGAACACGGACAGCAGGACGTAGAGGAAGTACCACGCGAGGAACAGCGCGGTGAGGGGGAAGACGAATCGCCTGAACTTGCTTCTCAGCTGGGCGAACTCGTCGGAGTTCTGCATGGCGACGTTGAGGTCGTCCTCCACGCGCTCTGGAGCTTCTTTGCTCACTGGGCCACCTCCGGGGCGGTTGGTCGTGCTGGTCTCCGGTGACTGCGGTGACTGCAAAGGTAGGAGCCCGGTCGCGCGGGCGGCAGGCCGACGCGACCCGACGTCGCCGAGTGGCGCCGACGGCTCGCCGTGCGCGGCCTCAGCTGCGACGAGCGGTCGACCGAGCGCGACGAGCGGTCGACCGGGGCGCCCGCTCCGGGTGGAACGACCCACGGTTGAGGCTGAGGTGCTCCGGGGCGTGCAGCCGCACCATCGTCTGCGCGACGTGCTCGGGCGTGCGCGAGCGGGTCGCGAGCGAGGCGAGCACCATCGTGACGAACGCCAGCGGCACGCTGACGGCCGCCGGCTGCGTCAGCACGACCCCGACCCAGCCGTGCGTGGCGATGCCGAACGTCGTCGACACGACGGCGCCCATGGAGAGCCCGCCACCGACGACGAGGCCGGCGATGGCTCCCGGCGCCGTGAGCCCGCGCCACCAGATGCCGAGCACGAGCATCGGGCAGAACGTCGATGCCGCCACGGCGAAGGTCAGCTCGACCGCGTGCGCGACCGGCACGCCGGCGGAGGCCACCGTGAGCGCGACCGAGACGGCGACGGCGATGACGGTCGAGAGCCGGAAGGCACGGATGCCCTGCCGGTGGCCCGTGCCGGTGCGCACGAGGTCCTGGCTCAGCACCCCGGCCACCGAGACGACGAGGCCGGTCGACGTCGAGAGGAAGGCGGCGAACGCGCCGGCCGCGAGCAGCGCCGTCAGGCCCTCCGCGAGCGGCCCGTCGAAGAGCCGGCTCGGCAGCTCCAGCACGACCGAGTCGGCACGTCCGGCCGCGACGAGGTCGGGCGCATAGAGGCGACCGAGCACCCCGTAGAGGACGGGCAGCAGGTAGAAGCCCGAGAGCAGCACGAGCACGGCGAGGGTCGTGCGGCGCGAGGCCCGGCCGTCGCGGTTGGTGTAGAAGCGCACGACGACGTGGGGCAGCCCCATCGTGCCGAGGAAGGTGGCCAGCACGAGCGAGTACGTGAGGTAGAGCGCGTGCTCGCCCTGCAGCGGCTCGACCCACGCGGAGACGTCGACGGCCCCGACGTCGGGGTTGCGGCTGCGCGAGCCGGCGGCGCCGAGGACGAAGAAGAGCGGCGTCAGCAGGGCGAGCAGCTTGAGCCAGTAGTGGAACGCCTGCACGAGCGTCACGCTGCGCATGCCGCCGGGCAGGACGTTGAGGCAGACGACGATCGCCACCGCGAACTGCCCGACCCACGACGGCGCACCCGTCAGCGTGCGCAGCGTGAGCCCGGCGCCCTGGAACTGCGGGATGAGGTAGAGCAGCCCGATGGCGACGACGAGCAGGCTGGACAGGCGTCGCGCCAGCACCGACTCGAGGCGCAGCTGCGCGAAGTCCGGCAGCGTGTAGGCGCCCGACCGGCGCAGCGGCGCCGCGACGAAGGCGAGGAGCAGCAGGTAGCCCGCCGTCCACCCGACGGGCAGCCACAGCATGTCGACGCCACGCGCGAGCACGAGACCCGCGACGCCGAGGAACGAAGCGGCAGAGAGGTACTCGCCGCTGATGGCAGACGCGTTGAGCACCGGGCTCACGCCCCGCGAGGCGACGTAGAAGTCGCTCATCGTCCGTGACAACCGCAGCCCGAAGGCGCCCACCGCGAGCGACGCGACGGAGACGAGCACGACGGCGACGATGCTCGCAGCGTTGTCGACCACCGGTCAGCGCCCGTCGAGCAGGTCGCTGAACGCGTCCTCGTTGCGCTCCGCGTGGCGCACGTAGTACCAGCCGAGACCGATGATCTCCGCGAAGGCCACGACCGTGAGCAGCAGCCACGGCAGCGGGATGCCGACGACGTCGAGCCGGCCGATCTCGGGCACGAGGTGGAAGAGCAGCGGCAGCAGGCCCAGGGTGAGGGCGAGCACGACGAGCACGACGAGGGCGAGGCGCAGCTGGCTGCGCATGAGCGAGGAGATGTAGACCTCGCCGAGGCGGGTCTGCTCGTCGATCTCGGAGGCGATCGAGACCGACCGGGTGCTCGCGGCCGACGCGCGTGGGCTCGTCACCCGCACCCGCACGCGCGTGCCGTCGCGCGTGCCGTCGTGCGTGCCGTCGTGCGTGCCGTCGTGGGTGCCCTCGCTCACGACCCGGCCCGTCCGAGCGGCTGGGCGCGGCGCACGAGCAGGTCGCGCAGGGCGCGGGTGTGGCGCCGGCTGACGACGAGCTCGTGCCCGCCGACGACGACGGTCGTGCGGGCACCCTCCGTGCGCCACTCGGTGATGTGGCCGAGCGCCACGAGGGAGGACCGGTGGATGCGCACGAAGCCGGCCTCCCGCCACTGGTCGGCGAGGGTCGTGAGCGGCACCCGCACGAGGTGGCTCTCGGTGGCGGTGTGCAGCCGCGCGTAGTCACCCTGGGCCTCGACGAAGAGCACGTCCGAGCGGGCCACGAGCCGGCTCACCCCGGCGAGCTCGACGACGATGCTCTCGTCGGCCGGCCCGCTGGCCTCGCCCGCGGTCTCCCGGCCGTGGATCTGGCGCACGACCCGACGCACGGCCTGGTCGAGGCGCTCGTCGCGCACCGGCTTCAGCACGTAGTCGACGACGTTGAGCTCGAAGGCGTCGACGGCGTGCTCCTCGTGCGCCGTGACGAAGACGACGGGCGGCTGGGTGCTGAAGCGCGAGAGCACCCGCGCGAGGTCGAGCCCGCTGAGGCCCGGCATCTGCACGTCCATGAAGATCGCGTCGACGGCCTCCTCGTGCAGCACCCGCAGCGCGGCCTCGCCCGAGCCGGCCGGCACCACCTGCCCGACGCACTCGTGGCGCCCGAGCATCCACACGAGCTCGTCGAGCGCGGGAGCCTCGTCGTCGACGGCGAGCACGCGCAGGGCCGGTGCCGCGGCCGCCGCCTCCCCCACCTCGGCGCCGTGGGGCTGCCCGCTCACACGTGCACCCCCGGCCGGAACTTGGGCAGCCGCACGACGACCTTCGTGCCGGCGCCGGGCGCGGTCTCGACCACGAGGCCGTGGTCGTCGCCGAAGGCCGCGCGCAGCCGTTCGTCGACGTTCGCGAGGCCCACGGAGTCGCTGCCGGGGTCGCCGGCGAGCACGCGGCGCACCCGCTCGGGGTCCTCCCCCACGCCGTTGTCCTCGATGGTGACGACGCACTCGTGGTCGGCGTCCTGGGCGAGGATGCTGATCTCGCCGTCGCCCGCGCGCCCCTCGAGGCCGTGGCGCACCGCGTTCTCGACGAGGGGCTGCAGGCAGAGGAACGGCACGACGACGGGCAGCACCTCCGGGGCCACCCGCAGGGTCACCGTCAGCCGGTCGCCGAAGCGCGCCTTCTCGATGACGAGGTAGGCCTCGATGGAGCGCAGCTCCTCGGCGAGCGTCGTGAACTCGCCGTGCCGGCGGAAGGAGTAGCGGGTGAACTCCGCGAGGTCGAGGAGCAGCTCGCGCGCCCGCTCCGGGTCGGTGCGGGTGAACGAGGCGATCGCGGTCAGCGAGTTGTAGATGAAGTGCGGGCTGATCTGCGCGCGCAGGGCGCGCACCTCCGCCACCATGAGCCGGGTGCGCGAGGCGTCGAGCTCGGCGAGCTCGAGCTGCCCCGAGACCCACCGGGCCACCTCGTTCGTCGCGCGGACGAGGCCGGCCGAGGCCTGCCCGGTGAAGACCTGCAGGGTGCCGACGACCTTCTCGTCGACGTCGAGCGGCGCGACGATGGCCTGCCGCACGACGCACGCCGCCTCGTCGCACGCGACGTCAGGCCCGTCGACGACCGTCGTGCGGCCGTGCGCGAGGGTGCCGGCCGAGATGACGGCCGGCTGGCCCGCGTGGTGCGACCGTCCACCGTCCCACGCGAGCAGCCCGCCCGTGTCGGTCATCGCGACCGCCGGCGCCCCGAGGAGCGCGCGCAGGTGCTTGAGCGAGCGCTCGGCCGCCGTCGGCGTCAGCCCCATGCGCAACGGGGGCGAGGCGAGCAGGGCCGTGTGGAGGGTGCGGTAGGTGGCCCGGTCGGCCTGCGTGCCCAGCTGTCCCCGGCGCAGCATCGCGCCCCACGAGCTCATGGCGACACTGTATGCGGTCCGCCGCGCCGGGTGCCCCCGTCAGGAGGTCCCGTCGCGCAGTCCCCGTCGAAGGCCCGCCAGGGGGTCTCCGATCAGGCGTCGTCGTCGTCGGCGGGCACGTGCCAGAGGCCGGCGCGGCGCTCGGCCTCGAGCTCGTCCTGCGTGGCCGCGCGGGCGGCGTAGCGGTCGCGCTGGGCCTCGCGCTTCTCGTCACGCGTCGGGCGCGAGGACTCCGAGAGGCGCAGGTCGGTGCCGCGCGAGCCGAGCAGCTCGGCGCCGGCCTGCAGGGTCGGCTCCCAGTCGAAGACGACGGCGTCGTCGGTGGCACCGATGACGACGGTGTCGCCCGCCACGGCGCCGACCTTGTAGAGCTGCTCCTCGACGCCGAGCCGGCCGAGCCGGTCGGCGAGGTAGCCGACGGCCTCGTCGTTGCTGAAGTCGGTCTGGCGCACCCAGCGCACCGGGCGGTCGCCGGTGACGCGGAAGAAGACGCCCTCGGGGCCCTCCTCGCGGGTGACCGAGAAGCCCTTGTCGTCGACCGACCGCGGCCGCAGCACGACCCGCTTCGGCGTGGCCGCCGCGGCCTCGATCTCGGCGCGGGCGGCGTCGACGTGGCGGGCCATCGCGAAGCTCAGCTCGCGCAGCCCCTGGTGCGCGACGGCGGAGACGATGAAGACCTCGATGCCACGCGCCTCGAGGTCGGGCTTGACCATCTCGGCGAGCTCGCGCGCCTCGGGCACGTCGGCCTTGTTGAGCACGACGATGCGGGTGCGCTCCGCGAGCGGTCGCCCGCCGAGCGAGGCGTCCGGCACGTAGAGGGAGAGCTCGTTCTCGATGACGTCGAGGTCGGTCATCGGGTCGCGGCCCGGCTCGAGCGTGGCGCAGTCGATGACGTGCACGAGCACCGAGCAGCGCTCGACGTGGCGCAGGAACTCGAGGCCGAGGCCCTTGCCCTCGTGGGCGCCGGGGATGAGCCCCGGCACGTCGGCGACGGTGAAGCGGCTCGAGCCGGCCGTGACGACCCCGAGGTTGGGCACGAGCGTGGTGAACGGGTAGTCGGCGATCTTCGGCTTGGCGGCCGAGAGCACCGAGACGAGCGAGGACTTGCCGGCGCTCGGGAAGCCGATGAGCGCGACGTCGGCCAGCGACTTGAGCTCCAGCACGACCTCGATGTCCTCGCCGGGCTCGCCGAGCAGGGCGAAGCCCGGTGCCTTGCGGCGCGAGCTCGCCAGCGCCTTGTTGCCCAGGCCGCCGCGGCCACCCGCCGCGATGACGTGCTCGGTGCCCATGCCGACGAGGTCGACGATGATGGCGCCGCTGCCGTCCTTGACGACCGTGCCCTCCGGCACCGCCAGCACGAGGTCGTCGCCGTCGGCGCCGTTGCGCTCGTCGCCGGCGCCCGGGGCGCCGTTGCCGGCCTTGCGGTGCGGGTGGCGGTGGTACTCGAGCAGCGTCGTCGACTGCGGGTCGACCCGGAGGATGACCGAGCCGCCCCGGCCGCCGTTGCCCCCGTCGGGGCCGCCGAGCGGCTTGAACTTCTCACGCTTGACGGAGGCCACTCCGTGGCCACCCGCACCGGCGCTGAGATGCAGCACCACGCGGTCGACGAAGGTCACTGCCATGGGGGTCACTCTTCCAGATCAAAGGGGGCGGACGGCATCCGTCAGCGGACGGAGCCCTCACCGGGAAAGCCGGAAGGGCGGGCCGCGCGGGCCCGCCCTTCCGGAACACACTCAGTGCGTGATCGAGGCGATCACTCAGCGGCAGCCGGCTCCGGCTGCTCGATGTTGACGGTCTTGCGGCCGCGCTTGGTGCCGAACTTGACGGCGCCCGCGACGAGGGCGAACAGCGTGTCGTCGCCACCGCGACCGACGCCCTCACCCGGGTGGAAGTGCGTCCCGCGCTGGCGGACGAGGATCTCGCCCGCGTTGACCTTCTGGCCACCGAAGCGCTTGACGCCGAGGAACTGTGCGTTCGAGTCGCGACCGTTGCGGGTCGAGGATGCACCCTTCTTGTGTGCCATGTCAGTTGTCTCCTTGAGAGTTCTGTGCCGAGCCGGTCAGGCGTCGATCACGCGGTGATGTCAGTGATCTTGACCTGGGTCAGCGGCTGACGGTGGCCCTGACGCTTGCGGTAGCCGGTCTTGTTCTTGTACTTCATGATGACGATCTTGGGGCCCTTCGCGGCCTTGACGACCTCGGCCTTGACCGACACCTTGGACAGCTTGTCGGCGTCGGACGTGACGGTGGTGCCGTCCACGAGGAGCAGCGGCGTGAGCTCGATGGCATCGCCGGGCTGACCCGTCACCTTGTCGACGAGCAGGACATCGCCCACCGACACCTTCTCCTGGCGACCGCCAGCGCGAACAATCGCGTACACAGTGAAACTCACTCTCTCATCAGGGTTCGGTGTCGCCGCTTTCGGCACCGGCCCGTCAACACGGGCCCGGTGGGCGCACCAAGGGTCAAGATTACCGGCTGGGGGCTCCCAGCTCCAAACCGAGGTCAGGCGCCGTCGCCGGCACCGCCCTCGGCGTTGCCGCGCGGGGGCCCGGCCGGGGCGACGACCCGACCCCGCCGGCGGCGTCCGCGCGTGGCGGGGGCCGCCGTCTCGACCGGCTCAGGCGTCGCGGCCGGGGTGACGGGCGCCTCGGCTGCGGCGGGTGCCTCCACCGGCTGCTGCTCGTGCTGCTCGTGCTGCTCGTGCTGCTCGGTCGGTGCCGCGTCGACGACGTCGGACTCGAGCTCGACGTGGCTGCCGCCCTCGGTCGCCTGGGCGTGCGTCCCGGCGTCGTCCGCCGGGGCCGGGGCCTCGGCGCCCGACCACGGGCCGTCGTCGTCGGGGAACGCGTGCGGGTGACCGTCGCCGGGGGTGTCGTGCTGGCTGGCCTGCTGGGCGTCGTGCTGGGCCTGCACCTCGGCGACGGCCTCCGCGGCGGCCTCGCCGACGGGCTGGCCCGACGCGCTCTTGAGCGCGGCGGCGTGCGCGGCCGCCGCGATCTGGGCTGCGGTCGGACCGGAGGGGCGGGTCTCCTGCTGCGTGGACGAGGACGCCGCTCCCCCGGCGTTGCCGCCGCCGTTGCCCGAGCCGTTGCCGCCGTTGCCGGTGGCGGGGCCGGACTGGCCCCGACCCCGGCGCCGGGCGTTGCCCTCGGGCTGGCTCTGCTCGTGGGCGTGGGCGCCCTTGTCGACCGGTGCGGTGTGGATGATGAAGCCGCGCCCGTTGCAGTGCTCGCACGTCTCGGAGAAGACCTCGATGAGGCCAGAACCGACGCGCTTGCGGGTCATCTGCACGAGGCCGAGCGAGGTGACCTCGGCGACCTGGTGCTTCGTGCGGTCGCGACCGAGGCACTCGAGCAGGCGGCGCACGACGAGCTCGCGGTTGCTCTCGAGCACCATGTCGATGAAGTCGATGACGATGATGCCGCCGATGTCGCGCAGCCGCAGCTGGCGCACGATCTCCTCGGCCGCCTCGATGTTGTTCTTGGTGACCGTCTCCTCGAGGTTGCCGCCCGAGCCGACGAACTTGCCGGTGTTGACGTCGACGACCGTCATCGCCTCGGTGCGGTCGATGACGAGCGAGCCGCCGCTCGGCAGCCAGACCTTGCGGTCCATCGCCTTGGCCAGCTGCTCGTCGACGCGGTGGTGCACGAAGAGGTCCTCCTCCGAGGTCCACTTCGTGACGCGGTCGGCGAGGTCGGGGGCCACCGACGAGATGTAGGGGTGGATCTCGTCCCAGGCCTGCTCGCCGGCGACGACGAGCTGCTTGAAGTCCTCGTTGAACACGTCGCGGATGACGCGGACCGTGAGGTCGGGCTCGCCGTGCAGCAGCATCGGGGCCTGCCCGCCCGTGACGGAGCCGGTGCCGCCGTTCTTCTTCTTGCCCTTGCTCTTGCCGGCACGGGGCGTCGACGAGGCCTCGGCCTGGGACTGGATCTCCTCCCACGTCCGAGTGAGGCGCTCGACGTCGGCGCGCAGCTCCTCCTCGCTCGCCCCCTCGGCGGCGGTGCGCACGATGACGCCCGCAGAGTCCGGCACGACATCGCGCAGGATCTTCTTGAGGCGCGCGCGCTCGGTGTCGGGCAGCTTGCGGCTGATGCCGGTCATCGAGCTGTTCGGCACGTAGACGAGGTAGCGGCCGGGCAGCGAGATCTGTGAGGTGAGGCGCGCACCCTTGTGGCCGATCGGGTCCTTCGTCACCTGCACGAGCACGGTCTGGCCCGAGCTCAGCGCGTTCTCGATGCGCTTGGGCTGGTTCGACTCGAGCCCGGCGGCGTCCCAGTTGACCTCGCCGGCGTAGAGCACGGCGTTGCGGCCCTTGCCGATGTCGACGAAGGCGGCCTCCATCGACGGCAGGACGTTCTGCACGCGCCCGAGGTAGATGTTGCCGGCCATCGAGACGTTGGTGGCCTGGTCGATGTAGTGCTCGACGAGCACGCCGTCCTCGAGCACGCCCATCTGGGTGCGCCCGTCCTTGTTGCGCACGACCATGACGCGGTCGACCGCCTCGCGGCGGGCGAGGAACTCGGCCTCGGTGATGATGGTGCGGCGCCGGCCGGCCTCGCGGCCCTCACGGCGGCGCTGCTTCTTGGCCTCCAGACGGGTGGAGCCGCGCACCGCCACCGGCTCGTCGCTCTGCGCGCGGGGCTGGCGCACGCGCGTCGAGACGTTGGGGCTCTCCTCGCCCGAGTCGCTGCTCGACCCGGCGCGACGGCGCCGGCGGCGGCGGCGGCTCGAGCCACCCTCGTCGTCCGAGTCGGCCGGCTCGTCGTGGTCGTCGCGCTCGTTCGCGTCGGACACGTCCTTGCCGTCACGGGCGTCACCCGCGCCACGGGCGTCCCTGCCGGTGTCCGGGGACCCGCCCTGCTCGTCGCCGCCCGCGGCGCTCGAGCCACCCGAGGCGCCGGAGCTGCCGGAGCCACGGCGGGAGCGGCGCCGTCCGCCGGTCTCGGTCGCCTCTGCGGTCTCGGCCGCCTCGGCGGCGTCGTCCTGGGTGTCGTCGTCGCCGCGTCCCCGACGGCCCTTGCCGCCACGGCGACGGCGCGAGCGGCGCGGGGTCGTCTCCTCGTCGCCGCCGGTGCGCGCCTCGCGGCCCGTGTCGGCGTCCTCGACGTCCTCGTCGACGCCGAGGTCGTCGCGCTCGTCCTCGTCGTCGGCAGGCACCGCAGCGGGCGGAGGCGGGCCCTCGGCCGAGGCGGCGCGCCGACGGCGCGTCGGGGTGGCCTTGCTGGCGTCGGGTGCCTGGAAGAGGACGCTGAAGCTCGGCACGACCTCGGCCGCGGCCTCGTCGGTCTCGTCGCCCTCCTCGTCCTCCGAGTCCTCGGCGTCGGGCACGACGCCCTGGGCGTCGGTGGCGTCAGGACGCGCCGCCTCGGGGGTGCCGGAGCCGGCGACGGCCTCGTCGAGGGCGAGGGCCGTGTGGTCGATCAGGTCCGGGTCGGTGCCGGCGGGCGTGGCCTCGTCGGCGCCGTCGCCGGTGGCCTGCACCTCGGCGACGAGCTCCTCGAGCGCCTCGGCCGCGCGCGCGGCCGTCTTCGAGCGCGAGGCGCGCTTGGTCGTTCCAGCCGCACGCGGGGCCTTCGCGGCCTTCGTCGCACGCGGTGCCCGGGCGGCCTTGGCGGCCGTCCTGGCGGCCGTCACGGGCTCGCCGTCGGCGGTCGTCTCGGCGGCGGTCACGGGCTCGCCGTCGGCGGTAGTCTCGGCGGCGGTCGTCTCGGCGGCGGTCGTCTCGGCGGCGGTCGTCTCGGCGGCGGTCGCCTCGGCGGTGCCGGAGGTGGTGTCGGCGGCCGGGTCAGCGGGTGCCTCGACCGTCGGGGCGTCGGCCGCGGGCGCCTCGGCCGGTGCCGGGGTCGCCTTCTTGCGGGTGGCGCGCTTGCGGACGGCCTTCTTGGCGGGCGCGCTCCCGGCGTCCGGGGCGGCGGGTGCGTCCGGCCCGGCGGAAGCCGTGGGCTCGGTGGAGGCGGCGGCCTCGGTGGGCACGCTGGGCACGCTGGGCTCCGCGGGGGCGCTGGGCTCCGCCGGGGCGCTTGGCTCAGGCGTCGCGGCAGCGGTCGTGACCCGCCGCGAGGCGCGCCTGCGGGGCGCCGGCGCCGCGGGCGCCTCGGCGGCCTGCGCGAACAGGGTCTCGTCGCCGGTGGAGGGGGTGTCGTTGGGTGCCATCAGGCAGTCTCCCGTCAGGTGCGGTGCGACCCACACGCGGCCGGGGCCGTCGGCACCGCACGAGTGCGGTTGCAGTCGTCGCGCCGCGTGTGCGACGGACGGAAGTCGTCTCGCTACACCCGGAAACGGTTCGCGCTGGGCGCGGCCCCGTGACCGGCTGCCGGCGACCTCTGGTCGGCAACCGGTTCGCCGTCATGACCTGGTGGGTCATTCCAGCGGGTCGGTCACCCTCGCGGATGCGGTGTCGAGCGGTCCCTGCGCCAGACGCGTCACCAGTGGCGGACGCGGAGGCTGCAGGTCGGCGGTCTCACGCAGCGCGGTCAGAATGTCGTCGGGGCGTACAGCAGGTGTGGTGTGCCGTACGACCATGCGCAGTATCGCACAGTCACCCTCGATCACGTGAGACGTGACCGTGTCGGTGAGCGCGTCGGCCGGCCCCAGCACCCGCGCCGTGACGATCGCACCGCGCACGTCGAAGGTGCGCGGGCCCGACTTCGTCATCCGCGTCACCTCGGCGCGCTCGAGCGCCAGCAGGCCCTCGACAGCCGCGCGCAGCACCTCGAGCGGCACCCCGGCGAACTCGAGCACCCAGTCGCTCGCCTCGAGCCGGTCGGCGAGCGCCCCGGGGGCGGCCTCGACGACCTCGACGACGTCGATGCCCCGGGGCAGCGCCTCGTCGAGCGCCACCCGCACCGACTCGGGGTCGACACGCTGGGTCACGGAGATCTCGACGTACTCGGCCTCGCTGCCGGTGCCGGTGGCGGCCGCGTTGGCGTAGCTGATCTTCGGGTGCGGGTGGAAGCCGGCGGAGAACGCCATCGGCACGTCGGCGCGCCGCAGGGCCCGCTCGAGCGCCCGCTGGAAGTCACGGCTCGAGGTGAAGCGGAGCCGCCCCCGCTTCGTGTAGCGGATCCGGAGCTTCTGGACCGCGGGGTCCGGTGCCGGACCCTCGGGGACGCGCTGACGTGCCTGACGAGCCATGCCCGAAGGCTACCGGCGCCCTCAGAGGTCGGCGGAGAAGCCCCGCTCGGCGTCCGCACGACGCTGCCGTTCCCGAGCGTCCTCCTCGTCGAGACGGGTGGCCTCGGCGAGGGTCGGGGCGGTGCCGCCGAGCCGGGCCGGCAGGTACTTGAGGTCGGGTCCGGTGAGCGGCTCGTAGGCGGCCTGGGCCGTGTCGAGCAGCTCGGCCATGACGGCCTTGTAGCGGGTCGTCACCTCCTCCGGGTCGGCGTCGGCCGGCGCGGGCACGGGCTCACCCACGGTGATGAGGATCGGCACGTTCGTGCGGCCGAGGCGGCGCGGCAGCCCCTTGGACCAGACCCGCTGGCTCCCCCAGATGACGACGGGCAGGATCGGCACGCCCGCCTCGGCCGCCATCCGCGCGGCGCCGGTCTTGAACTCCTTGAGCTCGAACGAGCGCGAGATCGTCGCCTCGGGGAACACCCCGACGATCTCGCCACCGCGCAGCGCGTCGAGGGCGGCGGCATACGAGCTCGCGCCGGCGGTGCGGTCGACGGGGATGTGGTGCATGCCGCGCATGAGCGGCCCGCTGACGGGGTGCGAGAAGACGCCGTCCTTGGCCATGAAGCGCACGAGGCGGCCCGAGCCCTGCGCGGCGAGGCCCGCGTAGGCGAAGTCGAAGTAGCCGGTGTGGTTGACCGCCATGACGGCTCCGCCGCTGCGGGGCACGTTGTCCTCGCCGAGGATGGTGAACTTCAGCCCCTGCATCGCGAACACCCCGCGGGCGAAACCGATGACGGACGAGTAGACGGGCTCCATGGGGACACTCTGCCCTGCGTCGCTACGCTTCGGCACGCCGATGCGCCGAACGGGCGCGCCGACGGACGGGGGACGACCGTGAGCACCATCGCCGCAGTGACCGACGCCACGGCCGCCGTGCTGGCCCACGTGCCGGCCCACGTGCCGGCCCTCGTCGACCGCGACACCCTCGTGGGGGCGTCGGCGCTCGGCCTCGTGCCCGTCGCGCTGGCCGCTCTCGTGGTGCTCGTCAAGTGGTGGCGCGGGCGCGACGAGGTCTTCGTCGACGTGACGCCCGGCCTGCTGCCGGCCGACCCCGCCCGCGCACCGCGGCGCCGCGTGCGCGGCGGCCAGTGGTCGGGCACCGTGGCCCCGGCCTTCGCACCGCCGGGGGCAACCCGACCGGGTGAGGCGCGCGCGGGCGTCGTGCGGCCAGGGGTCGTGGGCACGGTCGTCGACGGCGTCGCCGACCCGCACGACGTCAGCGCGACCCTGCTCGACCTCGCCGTGCGCGGCTGGTTCCGCATCGTCGACGTGCGCGAGCGCGAGGACGAGCGGCCGCGCGACTGGGAGCTGCGCCGCAGCCCCAGCCAGCCCGAGGAGACCCCGTCGGCCTTCGAGCAGCTGCTCCTCGACCGGCTCTTCGAGGGCCGCGACCACGTGCGGCTCTCGGAGCTGCGGGGCTCCTTCGCCCTCACCATGCGGGAGGCCCAGATCGGGCTCTACCGCGAGGTCGTCGACCGCGGCTGGTACGCCCGCCACCCCCGGGCACGCAACGGGCGCACCCGCGCGGCGGGGCTCGCGGTCCTCGTGCCGCTCACGCTCGCCGCCGCCGTCGTCGTGGTGACCGCGTTCCTCGACGCGCACGACTGGTCGCTGACACCGGTCCTCGTCGGCCTCCTCGTCGCCCTCGTCGTGCTGGCCCGCTTCGGCGGCGCGCGCACGCCGCGCACCGCCGAGGGCACCGCCCTGCGCATCCAGGCGCTGGGCTTCCGCGAGTACCTCGCGACGGCCGAGGCCGACCGGCTGAGGTTCGAGGAGAAGCGCGCCCTGCTCACCGGCTACCTGCCGTACGCCGTCGCGTTCGGTCTCACGGCCCACTTCGCCGACCTGCTGCGCGACCTCGCGAAGGAGAGCCACTGGGGCGACTACGTCGACGGCCTCGACTGGTACGACTTCGGCGGGTCGGGCCCCGACGGCGCGGACCTCTCGCTCGGCGACGCGCTCGGCGACCTCGGCGAGCTCACGTGGATGGCGGACGCCGGCGACCTCCTCGACGGCGTCGACGGCTTCACCGACGCCACCGACTCGCTCTTCTCGTGGGACGGGCTGCCCGGCTGCGGCGACGGCTGCGACGGCTGCGACCTGCCGGGCTGCGACCTCTGAGCCGGGGGCGCCCGGCCGAGAGCGACGGCATACGACCCCTCCCCGGGCGTCCGGGAAAGGTGGTCGAGGGCACCCCGACGACCATGGAAGGATTGCTCGCATGACTGACGCACCTGACGCCACGACCTCGCGGATCCCCGAGCGGCCCTCGCTCGACGGCCTCGAGGAGAAGTGGATGCAGGTATGGGCCGACGAGGGCACCTACGCCTTCGACCGCGAGCGGGCCCTGACGCTGCCCCGCGACCAGGTCTTCGCCATCGACACGCCGCCGCCGACCGCGAGCGGCAGCCTGCACGTGGGCCACGTCTTCAGCTACACGCACACCGACTGCATGGCGCGCTACAAGCGCATGCAGGGCCTCGAGGTCTTCTACCCCATCGGCTGGGACGACAACGGCCTGCCGACCGAGCGCCGCGTGCAGAACTACTACGGCGTGCGCGGCGACGCGAGCCTGCCCTACGAGGAGGGCTTCACGCCGCCGTTCGAGGAGGGCGTCGACGCCAAGGGCAAGGCCATCAAGGCCGCCGACCAGCGCCCGATCAGCCGCAAGAACTTCATCGAGCTGTGCGACGTGCTGACGGTCAAGGACGAGGTGACCTTCGAGTCGCTCTTCCGCCGGCTCGGCTTCAGCCTCGACTGGGACATCAGCTACCGCACCATCGACGAGCGCTCGCGCGCCGTCGCCCAGCAGGCCTTCCTGCGCAACCTCGCCCGCGGCGAGGCCTACCAGAGCGAGGCCCCGGGCCTCTGGGACGTGACGTTCCAGACGGCCGTCGCGCAGGCCGAGCTCGAGGCCCGCGACTACCCGGGCGCCTACCACCGGGTCGCCTTCCACCGTCCCGACGGCGAGCCGGTCTTCATCGAGACGACCCGCCCCGAGCTCATCCCGTCGGTCGTCGCGCTCATCGCGCACCCCGACGACGAGCGCTACCAGGGCCTCTTCGGCACGACCGTCACCTCGCCCCTGTTCGGCGTCGAGGTGCCGGTGCTCGCGCACCGCGCGGCCGAGATGGACAAGGGCGCCGGCATCGCCATGTGCTGCACGTTCGGCGACCTCACCGACGTCATCTGGTGGCGCGAGCTGCAGCTGCCGATCCGCTCGCTCATCACCCGCAACGGGCGCCTGCAGGCCGAGACGCCCGAGTGGCTCGTCGGCGGCCCCGGCGAGGAGCTGTATGCCGGCTCGCTCGCCACCAAGACGACGTTCAGCGCGCGCGAGGCCGTCGTCGCGGCGCTGCGCGAGTCGGGCGACCTCGACGGCGAGCCGCAGAAGACCCAGCGCAAGGCGAACTTCTACGAGAAGGGCGACAAGCCCCTCGAGATCGTCACGTCGCGGCAGTGGTACATCCGCAACGGCGGCCGCGAGGAGGCCCTGCGCGGCAAGCTCGTCGGGATGGGTGACGAGGTCGACTTCCACCCCGCCTTCATGCGCTCGCGCTACAAGAACTGGGTCGAGGGCCTCAACGGCGACTGGCTCATCTCGCGCCAGCGCTTCTTCGGCGTGCCCTTCCCGGTCTGGTACCCCGTGACCGCCGAGGGCGAGACCGACCACGCCCACCCGATCGTCGCCCCGGAGTCGGCGCTGCCGGTCGACCCGCAGATCGACGTGCCCGAGGGCTACGAGGAGGGCCAGCGCGGCGTGCCCGGCGGCTTCGTCGCCGACCCCGACATCATGGACACGTGGGCGACGTCGTCGCTCACCCCGCAGATCGCGGCCGGCTGGCCGGTGCGCGAGGGCGCGGCCGAGGGCACGGGCCGGCTCGGCTCCGACGAGGCGCTCTTCTCCTCGATCTTCCCCTACGATCTGCGGCCGCAGGGGCACGACATCATCCGGACCTGGCTCTTCGCCACGGTGACGCGCTCCTTCCTCGAGCACGGCGTCGCGCCGTGGCGCCACGCCGCGATCAGCGGCTGGATCCTCGACCCCGACCGCAAGAAGATGAGCAAGAGCAAGGGCAACGCCGAGACGCCCGAGGACGTCGTCAAGGCCAACGGCGCCGACGCCGTGCGCTACTGGGCCGCGTCGGGTCGCCTCGGCACCGACGCCGCCTACGACACCGGCCAGATGAAGGTCGGCCGGCGCCTCGCGATCAAGGTGCTCAACGCGAGCAAGTTCGCGCTCGGCTTCGGTGACGTCTCCGGCGACCTGCGGGCCTCCGTCACGAATCCCCTTGACCTGTCGATGCTCTCGGCGCTCGCCGACGTCGTCGACAAGGCCACGCAGGGCTTCGAGGGCTGGGACTACACGCGCTCGCTCGAGGTGACCGAGACCTTCTTCTGGACCTTCTGCGACGACTACCTCGAGCTCGTCAAGGACCGCGCCTACGGCGGCCAGGGCGACGAGGCGGCCGCGAGCGCCCGTGCCGCGCTGCGCCTCGCGCTCGAGACGCTGCTGCGCCTCCTCGCGCCGTTCCTGCCCTACGCGACCGCCGAGGTGTGGTCGTGGTTCGGCGAGGGCTCGGTGCACCGCCAGCCGTGGCCGACCCGGGGCGAGCTGCCGACCGGCGGTGACGCCGCGCTGCTCGCCTCGGTGGGCGCCGCGCTCGCCGGCGTGCGCAAGGTCAAGTCCGAGGCGAAGGTCGGCATGCGCGCCGAGGTGCGCACCATGACGCTCGTCGCGCCGGCCGCGTCGGTGGCGCACGTGCGCTCCGCCGAGGCCGACCTGCGCGCCACGGGTCGCATCAGCGAGCTGGCGTATGCCGAGGGCGAGGCCGTCGAGGTGCGTGACGCCGAGCTCGTCCCCGCCGAGAAGACACCTCCACCGGCCTGAACGGTCCGCGGGCAGCGCCGCTGGCATAGGGTTCCCGCATGTCGAGACGGGGGGTGCTGGCCGCGGTCCTCGGGGGTGTCGTCGTCATGGCCGCCCTCGTCGTGGCCGCGCTCGGCAAGCCCCTGCCGCTGCTCTCCCGGCCGGTGCAGAGCGAGACCGTGACCCGGCTGCCGACCATCACGACGAGCACGGTGGACGCGACACCGTCGCGGCCACCGACGTCGGCGGCCGCGACACCGCTGGAGCCGTCGCCCTTCCTCATCGTGCTCGTGCAGCTCGTGCTCGCCTTCACGGTCATCGTCCTGCTCGTCGTGGTCGTGCAGCTGCTCCGCTCCCTGCTGCGCAAGCCGCACGTCACGGTGCACGAGGAGCCCGACTTCACGATCCCGATCGTGCCGACCGAGCTGCTCGAGACCGCCCGGTCACGGCTGCTCGACCTCGAGACCGGCGAGCCGCGCAACGCCATCGTCGCCGCGTGGCTCGGCCTCGAGTCGTCGGCGTCCGCCACCGGCCTGCCACGGCTGCCCGCCGAGACCTCGAGCGAGTACACCGCGCGGGTGCTCGGCGTCTGGCCCGTCGACGCCGAGCGGCTCGCCGACCTCGGCGCGCTCTTCCGCGAGGCCCGCTTCTCGGTGCACCCCCTCGGCGAGCCCGAGCGGCGCCGGGCCGTCGGCGACCTGCGGGTCCTCATCGACGACCTCGAGCGCGTGGCCGCGCAGCAGGCCGCTCGGCGGGCGGAGCAGGAGCCGACCGGCTCGAGCGGGCCGAGCGGGCCGAGCGGGCCGAGCGACGGGGGGACGCGGTCGTGACCGGCGTGCCTGACGACCTCCCCCCGCGCGTGCGCCCCCTGCCCCGCGGTGCCCGCCAGCGCCCGCCGAGCCGCGTCGCGGCGACCGTCGCCCTGCTGCGGCCCTGGCGCCGCCGGCTCGTCTGGCTGGTGCTCACGTGGGTGGCGCTCTCGCTCCTCACCGCCGCGCTGGGCCTGCGCCCCGACGTGCCGGTGCTCCTCGCGATCCTCGTCTCGGTCGCCGGCCTCGTCTGGCACCTCGTCGACCACACGGCGCCGCAGCACCTGACGACGTGGCCCCTCGTCGACGGCGACCCGGCCGGGCGCGCCCGTGGCAGCGACTTCCGCGTGACCAACCTCGCCGGCCGCCTCGAGGCCGCGAACACCCGCGGCGAGGGCCGCGAGGCCCTCGTGCACGACCTGCACGTGCAGCTGCAGGTGCTCGTCCGCGAGCGCCTCTACGCGCGGCACGGCATCGTGGCGGAGGAGGAGCCCCGGTGGGCGCAGGGCGTCACCCCGCCCGAGCTGTGGGACCTCCTCGTCGGGCTGCCCCCACCCGACCTCTACACGCCCCGGCGCCTCGACCCCATCCTCCGACGAATCGAGCAGTGGTAGCGCATGACCGAGATGAACCTGACCCGCGTGGGCGAGCTCGCCGGCGCCGTCCTCGACGAGGTCGACCGCGCCGTCGTCGGCAAGCGGGAGGCGCTGCGCCTCGTCCTGTCCGGCATCCTCGCGGGCGGGCACGTGCTCTTGGAGGACTTCCCCGGGCTCGGCAAGACGCTCGCGGCCCGCAGCTTCGCGCAGGCGCTCGGCCTCGACTTCAAGCGCGCCCAGTTCACCCCCGACCTGCTGCCCGGCGACATCACGGGGTCGTTCATCTACGACCAGCGCTCCGCGGACTTCGAGTTCCGGCCCGGGCCGCTCTTCGCCGGGCTGCTGCTCGCCGACGAGATCAACCGCACGCCGCCCAAGACGCAGTCGGCCCTGCTCGAGGCCATGCAGGAGAAGCAGGTCACCGTGGAGGGCCGCACCTTCCCGCTCCCCCGCCCCTTCCACGTGCTCGCGACCGCGAACCCCGTGGAGTACGAGGGCACCTACCCGCTGCCGGAGGCGCAGCTCGACCGCTTCCTCATGCGCATCTCCTTCGGCTACCCCACGCTCGACCAGGAGTGGCAGATCCTCGCCAACCGCATGACGCGCCAGCGCGAGGAGCAGGAGCTCGACCCGGTCGTCGACGCCGAGCAGCTGCTCGCGATGCAGGCCGCCGTCGAGGCGACCGTCGTCGACGAGTCCGTCGGCCGCTACTGCGTGGCGCTCGCCGCGGCGACGCGCACCCACGGCGACGTGCTCATGGGCGCCTCACCGCGTGGCGCGCTCGGCCTGCTGCTGTGCTCGCGGGCGTATGCCGTCATCGACGGTCGCGACTACGTGACCCCCGAGGACGTCAAGGCCGTCGCCGTGCCCGTGCTCGCCCACCGGATCACCGTCAAGCCGGAGCTGTGGATGGGCAACGCGTCCGGGTCGGGCGTCGTCGAGAGCCTGCTGCGCACGGTGACGGCGCCCTCGGCCCGCGAGCACCTCGGCTCCGACCCGGCAGCGGGCTGACCCGTGCAGACCTGGCACCCGCGCCGGACGGCCGAGCGACGTCTCGGCGCCTGGGAGTCGACGGCGGCGCACCAGCGCGCCATCGTGCTCGCCGCCGTGGGTGCCATCGCGGCCGTCCTCGGCCGCCGCGCCGACCTGCTCGTCATCGTGGCCCCGCTCGCCGTCGCGGCGGCCTGGGGGCACCTCGCCCGGCCGCGCAGCGACGTGACCGCCACGGCGCGGCTCGGCGAGACCACCCTGCGCGAGGGCGCCGTGACCGGTCTCGTCGTGCGCACCGAGCCGGCCGACGCCGACGTGCACGGTGTCGTGACGCTCGCCCGGTCGGCCTGGATGGAGCGCAAGCCCTCGAGCGGCATCGCGGAGCTCGAGGACGGCGTCGCCGTGCTCGGCCTGCGCTCGACCCGGTGGGGGCGCCGGCGCATCGGCACGGTGAGCGTCGCCCTCGTCAGCACGTGGGGCGCCTTCCGCGTGGGGCCGGTCGACCTGCCCGACCTCGACGCGGCGACGCTGCCCGTGCCGGCCGCCTTCGACGCGAGCGCCCCGACGCCGCACCCCCGCGGCATCGTCGGGCTCAACCGCTCGAACCGGCCCGGCTCGGGCTCGGAGTTCAGCACGATCCGGGAGTTCCACCCGGGCGACCGGCTGCGCCGCATCCACTGGCCGGTCTCGATGCGCACCGGGCGGCTGCACGTCACGTCGACCTTCACCGACGAGGACGCCCACGTCTTCCTGCTCGTCGACTGCTTCAGCGACCTCGGGCCCCGCGAGGGCATCGACGGCCGTCCGACGAGCCTCGACGTCACGGTGCGGGCGGCCGGGGCCCTCAGCGAGCACTTCCTGCGCAGCAACGACCGGTTGACCCTGCGGACGGTCGGCTCGGCCGAGGTGCCGACGCTCGGCACCGGCTCGGGCACCAACCACCTGCGCCGGGTGCTCGACACCCTGGCCGCGATCTCCCCCGCCACCGAGCGCCGCGACACCGGCGAGCGCGCCGTCCGGGCCGTCGACGCGAACGCCCTCTGCCTCGTGCTCTCGCCGCTCGTCGAGCCCACCATGGTGACGCTCGCGCACACGCTCGCCGCACGTGGGCGCACGGTCGTGGTCATCGACACGTTCCCGGAACACCTCGCCCGCAACCCGGACAACCCCTACGAGGCCCTGGCCTGGCGGATGCGCCTGCTCTCGCGCGACGCCGAGGTGCACGGGCTGCGCCTGCGGGGCGTGCCCGTCGTGCCGTGGCGCGGCCCCGGTTCGCTCGACCAGGTGCTGCGTGACGTCGCCCGGCGCGCGGCCGCCCCCCGGATGGCGAGGCGGTGACCCGGTGACCGTGCCCGCCGCCCCTGACCCCCGCGAACCCCGCGGCCCCTCCGACGCCGGCGCCCCCGTCGACCCCACCCTGCCGACCACCCATCCCGTGCGGCGCACGCTCCGGTTCGGCGCCGGACCGGAGTGGTCGCTCAGCCAGCTCGGCGCGGCCGCCGCGGGCATGGGCGGGGTGGCGCTCTACCTCGCCGGCCTGTCGGTCGCGGCGGGCGGTTTCGACGCGATCTGGTGGGCCCTCGTGCTCGTGCCGCTGCTCACCCTGTCGTGGGCCGGCTCCGCCGCGCCGCTCGCCCTGTGGGCGCTGCTCCTGCTCGGGTGGTTCGTGCTGACCCCCGCGGGCAGCTTCTCGTGGTGGTCGCTGCCGGCCGCGCTCGGCGCGGTCGGCGCGCACGCCGCGGCCGCGCTGGCGGCGTCCTCCCCGCCGGCCGGCTCCTTCACACGGCGCACCGTGCGGCGGTGGGTGCGCCACGCGGCCGTCGCTGCCGCAGCCGCCGTCCCCGTCGCCCTGCTCGCCGGAGCGCTGTCGGCGCGGCCGCTGGGACTCGTGCCCGCGGCATACGTCCTCGGGCTCGGCGGCGTCGCCGTCGGCCTGTGGCTGCTGCGCACGAGCCCGCCCACCACCCCCGGCTGACTCCACCGCTGGCACGCCGCTTGCCCCGGACGGCGCGACGACCTACCCTTCGATGAAACGAAACAGTTTCGTTTCATCGAGAGGAGGCCAGCATGGGTGAGCGCACCGGCACCGACGGCACCGCCGCACCCGAGCCCCTCCCCACCAGCCGCCCCCGGGTGGCCGGTGACCGCGAGGTCGAGCTGCTCGAGAGCGCGATCGAGGTGCTCCGCGAGGTCGGCTACGACCGGCTCACCTTCGACGCCGTGGCCGCTGCGGCCCACGCGTCCAAGGCGACGCTCTACCGGCGCTGGCCGCACAAGCGCGACCTCGTCATCGACGCGGTCGGCCTCTTCATGGACTGCCCCGCCGAGCAGGACCCCGACACGGGCACCCTGCGCGGCGACCTGCTCGCCCAGGCCTGCGCCCGGGGCGGACTCGACGACGACGACGTCGTCGACACGTGGAGCGCGCTGCTCCCCGTCATCCACCGCGAGCCCGAGCTGGCCCGCGGCATCCACGAGCGGTTCGTGGCCCCGAAGATCGAGGCCGCCCGCGTCATCTTCGACCACGCCCGCCAGCGGGGCGAGCTGGGTGCCGACGCCGACGTCGACACCCTCCTGATGGTCCTGCCGGCCCTGTCGATCCACGAGGCGCTGCTCTCGGGGCGTCGACCCGGGCCGGAGCGCATCGCCGAGTTCGTGGACACCGTCGTCCTCCCGGCCTGCGCGGCCAGCCTCGTGCCGCGACCTGAGCGCCGCTGAGCCGGCCGGCACCACGCGCGGCCTGCGCCCCGGCGCCGGCCGCCCCACCCCACCTCCACGTCACCACCTCGCCCTGAAAGAGGAACACCCATGTCTTCGACCACCGTCGACGAGGTCGAGGAGCCGTCCGGCTCCTTCACCTCCCACGACACCCCTCCGAAGCGGCTCGGCCTCGCACTCTTCGTCATCTGCGCCGCGCAGCTGATGATCGTGCTCGACGGCACGATCGTGAACATCGCCCTGCCCCACATCGAGCGCGACCTCGGCTTCAGCCAGGCGAACCTGCAGTGGGTCATCACCATCTACACGCTCGCCTTCGGCGGCGTGCTGCTGCTGGGTGGCCGTCTCGGCGACCTCTACGGCCGCCGGCGCATGTTCGTCTGGGGCGTCGCGCTGTTCACGCTCTCCTCGCTCGTCGCGGGCGTCGCCCAGAACGAGGCGATGATGCTCGGCGCCCGTGCCGTGCAGGGCCTCGGCGGTGCGCTCGCCGCGCCGAACGCGCTCGCGCTCATCACGACCACCTTCCCGGCCGGCAAGGAGCGCAACAAGGCCATGGGCGTGTTCGCCGCCATGTCCGGCGCCGGCGCCGCGATCGGCCTCATCCTCGGTGGCGCGCTGACCGAGATCGACTGGCGCTGGAACTTCTTCATCAACCTGCCGATCGGCATCGTCGTCGCGTTCTTCGCCCAGCGCATCCTCACCGAGTCCGAGGACGGCCGCGGCTCTCTCGACGTGCCCGGTGCGATCACCTCGATCGTCGGCCTCTCGGCGCTCGTCTACGGCCTGACCCACGCGGCCAGCACCTCGTGGGGCGACGCGACCACCGTCGCCTACCTCGCCGTCGGCGTCGTCCTGCTCGTCGCCTTCGTCGTCATCGAGACGCGCGTCGCGCACCCGCTGCTGCCGATGCGCATCCCCGGCGACCGCACACGCGGCACGTCGTACTTCGTCATGCTCATCGTGGGCGCCGGCATGTTCGCGATGTTCTACTTCCTCGGCATCTACATCCAGACGATCCTCGGCTACTCCGCCCTCAAGACCGGCCTCGCGTTCCTGCCGTTCTCGGTCGGCATCGTCGTGGCCGCGCAGGTCGCCTCCTTCCTCATCTCGCGCGTCGACCCGCGCTGGATCTCCGGCGCGGGCGCCGGCTTCGCCGCGGTCGGCATGTGGGGCTTCACGCACCTGACGCCGCAGAGCACGTATGCCGCCAACCTCCTGCCGTGGATCGTCGTCCTCGCCTTCGGGCTGGGCCTCATCTTCGTGCCGCTCACGCTGACGGCCGTGCACGCCGTCGAGCACGAGGACTCCTCGGTGGCCTCGGCCGTGCTCAACACGATGCAGCAGGTCGGCGGCACGCTCGGCCTCGCGACGCTGAGCACGATCTTCGTCAACAACATGGGCGACAAGGTCGCCGAGCTCACGGCCCGCCTGCCGCAGGGCGGTCCCGCGCCGAGCAAGGAGGCCGTGGCGGCCGCGCAGCAGGCGATCGCCCACGAGGCCTTCACCTACGGCGCGAGCCGGGCCTACCTCGTCGCGGCGATCATGATCGCCGTCGGCGGCGTCGTGACGCTGCTCTTCCTCACGGTGCGCCACGGCGAGCTGGCGTCCGACGGGGCAGCCCCCGCCCACATGGGCTGACCCCCCGCTTCAACCGTCGAGTGGCCACTCTTTGCGACTTCGGTCGCGTCGAGTGGCCACTTCTCGTCGATGGCTCTGGCCTCTCGACCGGCCCGCACCCACCAATGGTGGCCTCTCGACGGGGGCGGACCCGCAGAAACTGGCCTCTCGACGGTCAGTGGGGGTCGGGCTGGACGGTGAGCCAGGGGACGTCCCAGCCACCGAGACGCAGCGTCCGGCTGGCGAACGCCGCCTCGTCGAGGTCGACGACGCGCCCGATCGAGGGCTCGTAGACCGCGAGCTCCGGGCCCCCGCCCCCGGCCGACGGCAGCACGAGCACGACGTGGCGCGGCGCCCAGGCGTTGCCGACGTAGAGCAGCGCGGGCGCGCCGGGGCGCACCCGGGTGCGCAGGGCGGCATGCGCCTGCGCCAGCCCCGCCGGGCCGCGGGTGCGCAGCCAGCCCACGCCGTAGGGCGTGCCGGGGTCGGCGGCGCCGTGCTCGAGCTCGCGGCGGGCGCCCCACGGCGGCGTGCCGAGCGCGCGGGGCCACGGCAGCTGGGGCCGGGCGCCGGGGCCGAGGGCGGCGTTCGTGCGCCCCGCAACGACCTGCTCGTACGCCGCGAAGCGCCCGGTCGGCGTCCCGGGGTCACGGGCGTCGGCGACGACGCCGAGCGGACGGATGCCGTCACGCACCCAGCGCGCGAGCGCGGGGTCGCGCAGCATCCGGGCGACCGCGAGCGACGCGGAGCCGCACGTCGTGCTCGTCTGCTGCACGGGCGCGCTGTCGCCGGCGGCGAGGTGGAAGGCTGCGGCCACGGGTCAGATTCCCCTCACCCCGAGCGGCGAGTGCGCCTGCGGCTCAGGCGGATTCCTTGCGCGGCCGCTTGGCGCGGGGCTCGGACTCGCGGCGCACGATCGTCGGGTTGACGTTGTCGAGCACGACCTCGCGGGTCACGACGACCCGGGCGATGCCGTCGTCACTCGGCACGTCGAACATCACGGGGAGGAGGACCTCCTCCATGATGGCGCGCAGGCCGCGGGCACCGGTGCCGCGCAGCAGGGCCTGGTCGGCCACGGCCTCGATGGCCTCGTCGGTGAACTCGAGGTCGACGCCGTCGATCTCGAACATCCGCTGGTACTGCTTGACGAGCGCGTTGCGCGGCACGGTGAGGATGTTGACGAGCGCCTGCTGGTCGAGTGGCGCGAGGGTCGTCAGCACGGGGAGGCGGCCGATGAACTCGGGGATGAGTCCGAACTTCAGCAGGTCCTCCGGCATGACGTCCTGGAAGCTGTCCCCCAGGTCCTTCGGGTTGTGCAGGGGCTGGCCGAAGCCGAGGCCCTTGCGGCCCGAACGCGACTCGATGATCTTCTCGAGGCCGGCGAACGCGCCGCCGACGATGAAGAGCACGTTCGTCGTGTCGATCTGGATGAACTCCTGGTGCGGGTGCTTGCGCCCGCCCTGCGGGGGCACCGAGGCGGTCGTGCCCTCGAGGATCTTGAGCAGTGCCTGCTGCACGCCCTCGCCGGAGACGTCGCGGGTGATCGACGGGTTCTCGCTCTTGCGGGCGATCTTGTCGACCTCGTCGATGTAGATGATGCCCGTCTCGGCCTTCTTGACGTCGTAGTCGGCGGCCTGGATGAGTTTGAGGAGGATGTTCTCGACGTCCTCGCCGACGTAGCCGGCCTCGGTCAGGGCCGTCGCGTCGGCGATGGCGAAGGGGACGTTGAGCATCTTCGCGAGGGTCTGCGCGAGGTAGGTCTTGCCCGAGCCGGTGGGGCCGATGAGCAGGATGTTCGACTTGGCGATGTCGACGTGGTCGTCGTCGCGCTTGGCGGCCTCTCCGGCCTGGATGCGCTTGTAGTGGTTGTAGACGGCCACGGCCAGCGACTTCTTGGCGACGTCCTGGCCGATGACGTAGTTCTCGAGGAAGTCGAAGATCTCACGCGGCTTCGGCAGGTGGTCAAGGCCCAGCTCGCTGCTCTCGGCGAGCTCCTCCTCGATGATCTCGTTGCAGAGGTCGATGCACTCGTCGCAGATGTAGACACCCGGCCCGGCGATGAGCTTCTTGACCTGCTTCTGGCTCTTCCCGCAGAAAGAGCACTTGAGCAGGTCCCCGCCTTCTCCGATGCGTGCCACCGATTCGCTCCTGGTCCGTTCGCGCCGAACGCGAGGTGCACTCGGCCGGCCCCGGACGTGGGGCCGACTCCATTAGACGACGGCGCAGGCCGCCACCGCTCGCGCAACGCCGTTTGTCCGCTGATGGCGGACAAACGACGACCGTGTCACTTGAACGACATTCCAGTCGAATTGTCCTCTCCCGCACCGTCCCCGGGGCGGCGCGCGCGGGGCGGGCGGGGCTCCGCGGCGTGGCGGCGTCCCACGACGAGGCCGAGCACGACGGCGAGGGCGAGACCGCCCACGGTGACCCCGACGAGCCCGAGGAGGGCGATGGTGAGCATGCCGAGCGGGCTCGCCCACCACGACCACCGCTGCGCCACCTCCGGCACCGCGGCGCCCGGCACCGCGGCGCCAGGCGCCGACCGGTCGTCGACGGGCGCCGCACCGGGCCCGGCGGAGGACGTCATGGCCGCGGCGTCGGCCGTGCCGGCCGGAGCCACGTCCTGGCAGCCGCCGGCGCGGAGCCCGCCGTCGACGACGTCGAGCGCGAAGACGTACGACCTGCCCGCGGTCACGTCCTCGTGCGAGTACTGCGTGGCGAGGACGTGGGCGGTGCGCGGCGCCGTGCCCCGGTGGACCGCCGCGACCTCGACGCTCCACACGACGTCGTGGGGGCTCTGGGCGCCCCCGGGGTCGTCGACGTCGGCGAGCCGGCCCGCGAGCACGACGTCGGAGTCGGCCACCACCTCGGCGGCGCTGCGCCCGGCGCACGACGCGGAGGCGCCCGGGGCCGTGACCCCGAGGCCGACCGCCACCAGCCCGGCGACGGCGACGACGCGAACGGCATACGCCCTCATGGGCCGAGAGTACGGGCCGCGCCTCGCGGCACCCGCCTCCCCCGGCCGGCCGTGGCTGGATCGTTGTGGTCGGCGCGGCCCGGACGCCACCACATTCCGGCCACGGCTGGACGTGCGGCCGGCCGCGTCAGCCGGCGGTGAGGTCGCGCACCACGGCGACGTACTGCTCCTGCGCGGCCTCGGGCGAGGTGCCGGCCAGCTTCGCCCAGGCGTCGTGCTTGGCCCGACCGACCGGGTTGGTGAAGCCGGGCCGCGAGCCCGTCACGTCGCCGGAGGTCGCCTGCTTGAAGAGGCCGTAGAGCCTCAGCTTCACGTCGTTGCCCGGGTCGCGGGTCAGCCCCTTGACCGCCTCGACCGCCTGCTCGAACTCCGCGCTCGCCATGCCGCACCTCCACCGATCGACTGCTGCCGTCACCCCATCCAAGCAGGTGGGGCGGCGGGCGAGCAGGTATGCCGCAGGGCCGGGTCCCAGCGGAACCCGGCCCTGCGGCATACCTGCTCGTGACGACGAGCGGCGGCTCAGTTCTCGAGCGAGGCCTTGCGCGAGGCGAGCACCTCGTCGATGAGGCCGTAGGCCTTGGCGTCCTCGGACGAGAGGATCTTGTCGCGCTCGATGTCGCTGCGGACCTGCTCCGAGGTGCGACCCGTGTGGTGCGCGAGGGTGTCCTCGAGCCAGGTGCGCATGCGCAGGACCTCGTTGGCCTGGATCTCGATGTCCGAGGCCTGCCCGTAGTCGCCGCCCGAGAGCGCCGGCTGGTGGATGAGGATGCGCGCGTTCGGCAGGGCGAAGCGCTTGCCCGGCGCACCGGCGCCGAGCAGCACCGCGGCGGCCGAGGCGGCCTGGCCGATGACGAACGTCTGGATGTCGGGCCGGACGAACTGCATCGTGTCGTAGATCGCCGTCATGGCGGTGAACGAGCCACCCGGGCTGTTGATGTACATGAGGATGTCGCGGTCGGGGTCGAGCGACTCCAGCACGAGCAGCTGGGCGATGATGTCGTCGGCCGACGCGTCGTCGACCTGCACGCCGAGGAAGATGATGCGGTCCTCGAAGAGCTTGTTGTAGGGGTCGGACCGCTTCATGCCGTAGGAGGTGCGCTCCTCGAACTGCGGCAGGATGTAGCGGCTCGAGGGGCCGGGCACCGCGAGGCGGTTGGTGGGTTCGATGTTCATGTGTGTCTCCAAGTCCTGGTTCAGGCCGCCGCGGTCAGTTCTCGTCCTTGGCGTCGGCCTGGCCGACGCCCTTGCCCTCGACCGCCTGGTCGGCCCGGCTGAAGACGTGGTCGACGAAGCCGTACTCCTTGGCCTCCTCCGCGCTGAACCAGCGGTCGCGGTCGGAGTCCTTCTCGATCTGCTCGACGGTCTGGCCGGTGTGCTCGGCGATGAGCCGCGCCATCTGCTTCTTGACGTAGAGCATCTGCTCGGCCTGGATCTTGATGTCGGTCGCGGTGCCGCCGATGCCGCCCGAGGGCTGGTGCATCATGACGCGGGCGTGGGGCGTCGCGTAGCGCTTGCCCTTCGTGCCGGCCGAGAGGAGGAACTGCCCCATCGAGGCGGCCATGCCCATCGCGACGGTGGCGACGTCGTTGGGGATCCAGTTCATCGTGTCGAAGATGGCCATGCCGGCCGAGATCGACCCGCCGGGGCTGTTGATGTAGAGCCAGATGTCCTTCTCGGGGTCCTCGGCCGAGAGCAGCAGCAGCTGCGCGGCGATGGCGTTCGCGTTGTCGTCGCGCACGTCCGACCCGAGGAAGATGATCCGCTCCTTGAGCAGGCGGTTGTAGATGTGGTCGTCCAGACCACCCGGCATGCCGTTGCCGTTGGCGGAGGTCTCCGAAATCACCATGTCTCCATCGTCGAAGTGGTCCAGCCTCCCGCCACGGGATGTGGCGCCGGCTGGCTCGTCACTGACCCTAACGCCCGACCCCTCGGCCGGATTTCCCGAATCGCGCCGTGTTCGCCGTGAGCGCACAAACCTGAGCCGGTGCCGCGCAACCGTCCGTGTGCGCGCGGGGGCCTGACGACACGCGCGACCCCGCCGCGGCCGTATGCCGTCGGCGAGGTCGGGTGTCGGGGCGCGGTCAGTCGTTGAGGCCGTTGTCCTGCCCGGACTCGCCGAGGTCGGAGGTGTCGCTCGTCTCGGAGTCGCTGCTCTGGTCGGAGACCTGGTCGAACGAGCCGTTGCCCGCCGCCTGGTCGAGCGAGCGGTCGCGGGGCTCGTCGGTGGCGTTGCTGCCGTCGAGGTTGCCCCGCTCGGCGTCGTCGCCCGAGCCCTGGGCCGCCGCGCTGTCGCCCTCGGGCGGGTTGGTGTCGTCGTTGCTCATCGGTGGGGCTCCTTCTCCGGGTGCGTCTGATCCAGCGGCCACCGGCCGGCGGCTCCCCTGCGACGTACCCCGGGGGCGGGCGGCGCTACCCGGGGACGCGTGAGGCCGGCCCCCGTGCGGGGACCGGCCTCAGGCTCCGGAGTGGAGGGGACGCTCAGGCGTCGGCCTTCTCGGACGTGGCCTCGTCGGCCTCGACGCCCTCGACGGCGGCGTCGTCGTCGTCACCCTCGGTGCCGGGGACGGCCTCGTTGAGGTCGACGACGTTGCCCGCGGTGTCCTTGACGGAGACCTTCTCGAGCACCGTCGCGAGCGCCTTGCGGCGGGCGACCTCGGCGACCATGGCGGGGATCTGACCCTCCTGGTCGAGCGACTGCGCGAACTGGTTCGGGTCCATGCCGTACTGCTGCGAGCTCATGACGAGGAACTCGATGAGCTCCTGCTGCTCGACCTTGACCTCTTCCTTCTCGGCGATGGCGTCGAGCACGAGCTGGGTCTTGAGGCCCTTGCGGGTGCTCTCGCCGACCTCGGCGCGGTGCTCGTCGTCCTCGAGACGACCCTCGCCCTCGAGGTGGCTGTGCACCTCGGCCTCGACGATGCTCTCGGGGATCGGCACCTCGACCTTCTCGAGGATGGCCTCGAGCAGCTGGTCGCGGGCGGCGACGCCCTGGGCGAACTTGGCGTCGACCTCGGCCTTGGCCGTGAGGTCGGCCTTGAGCTCGTCGAGGGTGTCGAACTCCGAGGCCAGCTGGGCGAACTCGTCGTCGAGCTCGGGAAGCTCGCGCTCCTTGACCGCGGTGACGGTCACGGTGCAGTTGGCCTCCTGGCCCTCCTGGTCGCCACCGGCGAGCGGGGCCGTGAACTGCTTGGTCTCGTCGGACGTCATGCCGACGAGCGCCTCGTCGAGACCCTCGAGCATGTTCTTGCTGCCGACCTCGTAGGAGACGCCGGTCACCTCGTCGATCTGCTCGCCGTCGATCTCGGCGGACAGGTCGATGGAGACGAAGTCGCCGTCCTGCACGGCGCGGTCGACGCCCTTGAGCGTGCCGAAGCGGGCGCGCAGGTCGGTGAGGCGCTGCTCGACGGCCTCGTCCTCGACCTTGACCTCGTCGACCGTGAGCTCGATGCCACCGAAGTCGGGCAGGTCGATCTCGGGGCGCTTGTCGACCTCGGCGGTGAAGACGAAGTCCTCACCGTCGGTGGCGGGCACCTTGAGGTCGGTGATCTCGGGCTGGCCGAGCGGGCGCACTTCGTTCTCCTCGAGGGCCTGGCCGTAGAAGGTCGGCAGGGCGTTGTTGACGGCCTCCTCGAGCACGGCGGCACGGCCGACACGCTGCTCGATGATCCGGGCCGGGACCTTGCCCTTGCGGAAGCCGGGCACCTGGATGTGCTCACCGATGTGCTTGATAGCCGCGTCGAGGCTCGGCTTGAGCTCCTCGAACGGGACCTCGACGGTCATCTTGACCCGGGTCGGGCTGAGGGTCTCGAGCGCACTCTTCACTGCGGGGTACTCCTGGGGTGGTGCCGACGTGGTCGTCGACGGTGAACGGACGGGCCAGCGCACCATGCTATAGGCCGGGGGCCGGATGGCTAAATGCGCGGATCGTCCAGGCCCTCGGTCCGCCTATGCTCGGGCCCCATGAGCACCACGCCGAGCCCCTTCGCCTCGCCCGAGCGCGCCACGCTCCGACCGATCCAGATGGTGTGCGTCGCCGTGGGCATGGGGGCGCCGATGCTGAGCGCGGTGCGCATCCTCGTCGACCCGGCGGCACCGATGCCCTCGCCGTGGGCGGTCGCGCTCGTGCTCGCCACGCTCGTCGCCGCGGCCGTGCTCATCCGCTGGGTCGGGTATGCCGTTCCCTCCCTGCCGCTCGGCCTGCCCCGTGAGAACGCCGAGGCCACCAGCCTGCGCTACTTCACGTCGACGACGACCCTGCGCACGGCGCTCGCCGAGGCCCCGGTGCTCGTCGCGTTCGCGGCCTCGTTCCTCTTCACGCCGCACACGTGGCTGCCGCTGCTCATCGCGCTGCCCGGCGGGTTCGCGCTCTTCTGGGTGCACGCGTGGCCCTCGCCGCGCACCGCCGCCGCGGTCGAGGCGGGCCTCGAGGCCGACGGCGCCGAGAGCCACCTCAGCGAGGCGCTCGGCTTCCGCTGACGGGTCAGTCGACGGTGCCGCCGCTGCGCCAGTAGCTGCCGTCGGCTCGATCGAGGAAGCCCTCCTCGACGAGGTAGCGGCGCAGGGCGGCCACGTCCGGGTGGAACGCGCGGAGCCGGTTGTTGACCTGCGTCTCGTCGTAGCGCTCCCCCGGCTCGAACTGCTGCGAGAGCAGGTCGAGCACGACGAGCCGCTTGCGGATCTTCGTCGGGATGCTCGTGAGCGAGCCGTCGGGGGCGAGGAAGGCGCGCAGGACGGCGTCGCGGTCGCGGAGGGCGTCCTGCAGGTCGGGGCGGAACATGCGGCCACCGTAGGAAGCGCCCGACCCCGGGGTCCAGCGCTTTTGTGGAGCGGGCGACGAGAATCGAACTCGCGTAATCAGTTTGGAAGACTGAGGCTCTACCATTGAGCTACGCCCGCGAGGAGCCGGTCCTGCCGGCATCCGAGGCACGAGCCTACTGGTTCGCGTCCGGCCGCTGAAATCGACAGGCCCCGGTCGCGGTCCCGCGTCAGACCGCGCTCGGGTCCGTTACGATTCCGACGCCACGGGGTGTGGCGCAGCTTGGTAGCGCATTGCGTTTGGGACGCAAGGGCCGCAGGTTCAAATCCTGTCACCCCGACTCACCGACAGGGCCCGCTGGCAGCGACGACCTCGCCTCCAGCGGGCCTGTCGCTCGTCGCGGCAGGGCGGTCCGTCAGTCCGCGGTCAGCCCGCGGTCAGTCCGCAGGCAGCAGGTCGAAACGCAGCTCGTTGATCGTGCGTCCGGCGGCGATCCCCTTGGCCTCGAAGCCTGCACCCGGTCGCCAGGCGGGACGACCGACGCGTCGGGCCTCGAACCGCGGGTGCGCGGCGACCTGCTCGAGCGCGTGCTCGGCGTAGAAGTCCTGGTCGGTGGCGACGAGCACGTGACCACCGGGCTTGAGCACCCGGGCGAGCTCGTCGAGGTTGGACCGGCTGACGAACCGGCGCTTCGTGTGCTTCTTCTTGCGCCACGGGTCGGGGAAGAAGAGGTGCACGGCGTCGAAGCTGGCGGGGGCCACCCGCTCCTCGAGGAAGAGCACCGCGTCGCCGATCTCGACCCGCAGGTTCGGCACGCCGGCCTCGTCGGCGTCGGCGAGCATGCGGGCGAGGCCCGGGGTGTGCACGTCCATGGCCACGATGTCGTGCTCGGGGAACGCGGCGGCATACGCGATGGCGGCGTGCCCGTGACCGCAGCCGATCTCGAGGACGACGGGGGCGCTGCGCCCGAAGGCGGTTGCGGCATCGAAGGGGCCGTCGGGCAGCGACCGGGCCGGGGCGAGGCGCTCGACGCGGTCGAGGGTCAGCGTGGAGAGCCGGCCCCGGCGCACGAAGGTGCGCACCCGGGCGGGGGTGACGCCGGGCGGCAGGTCGGGCAGGTTCGTCGGGGGTCGCTCGCTCACCCCGGCATCGTAGTGACGCGCGCGGCGCGCTCTCAGCCGCGCCAGATGACGACGACCGCGCGGTCGTCGCCCAGGCCGGCCGCCGCCTGGTCGCACAGGCGCTGGGCCAGGCCCTCGAAACCGGTGCGGATGAAGGACTCCGCGCGGCCGAGCATGCGGTCGATGCCGTCGACGAGGGCCTTGTCGCGCGCCTCGATGACGCCGTCGCTGTAGAGCACGAGCGCGTCGCCGTGGCGGATCGTGCCGTGCTCGCGCGGGAAGTCGGCCTGCTCGATGACGCCGAGCAACGGACCGCGGCCGCCCTCCAGCATCCGCCACCGACCCGAGCCGGCGGCGAACTGCACGCCCGCGGGGTGGCCGGCATACCCGATGGTGAAGTCGCCGCTCTCGAGGTCGACGGCGACGTGCACGGCCGTGGCGAAGCCCTCGCCCCAGCGCAGGCGCAGCAGGTGGTTGTTCGCCGACTGGAGGAAGCCGCCCTGGCTCATCTCGCCGAGCAGGCCACCGAGGGCGCCGGAGAGCAGGAGCGAGCGGGTGCCGGCCTCGCGGCCCTTGCCGGAGACGTCGACGAGCGCGATCTCGAGCGTGCGGCCGTCGGTCGAGCGGCTCGCGACGACGAAGTCACCGGCGAAGCCGTCGCCGTAGGCCGACTCCAGCGCGACCTCGGCGCCCCACGGCGCGGGCAGCGGGGGCAGCTCGCCCTGCGCGCGCAGGCGGTCGCGCATGTCGACGAGCATCGACTCGCCGCTCACCCCGACGACGCCGACCTGGGCCCGCGCGTGCGAGAGCCACATCATCAGCGCCATCGTCGCGACGGTGACGACCTGCGCGCCGGCGGTGGTCGTCTTCGCCGAGCCGAGGTAGGCCCCGAGGATCGCCATCGACAGGAACAGCCCGATGTAGACGACGAGCAGGAATCGCGGCTCGAGGAAGAGACCCGCCGCGACGACGATGAGGCCGTAGACGCCCCACGGCACCCGGTCCGGCCAGATGAAGATGCCGGCACCCGCGCAGACGCTCACGAGCACGAAGAAGGTGACGAGCACCCAGGGTGAGTGGCTGAGCGTCGGGCCGAGCATTCGCAGGCGACGGACGGGTCCGGCAGCGTAGCGCGCGCGCCGAGAGACGATGCTCTCGTTGGTGGCCACG
The DNA here is from genome assembly GCF_039542985.1 of Terrabacter aeriphilus. NCBI lineage: Bacteria > Bacillati > Actinomycetota > Actinomycetes > Micrococcales > Intrasporangiaceae > Terrabacter > Terrabacter aeriphilus. The sequence continues at coordinate 51,424 of NZ_BAABIW010000020.1, read as the reverse complement.
TGCCTCCCTTGCTGGGCCTGGGGGGACCGGCCCGGAGGCGGCGTCCTCAGCGGTCTTCCGAGGCCGGCAGCGCCGGCACGTTCCCCGTCGTCTCGTACGCCGAAACCATACCCAGACGCCGACGGTGGCGCTCCTCATCGCTGAATTCCGTGGCGACGAACGTGTCGACGATGGCCTTGGCGACGTCGTCGGACGTGAACCGCGCGCCGATCGAGACGATGTGGGCGTCGTTGTGCTCGCGCGCCAGGCCTGCGAGCTCGGCGCTCCACGCGAGCGCCGCCCGGATGCCGGCGACCTTGTTCGCGGCGATCTGCTCGCCGTTGCCCGACCCGCCGAGCACGACGCCGCGAGAGCCCGGGTCGGCCGCGACGGCCTCGGCCGCACGCAGCACGAAGACGGGGTAGTCGTCCTGGGCGTCGTAGTCGTGGGGGCCGTGGTCGACGACGTCGTGACCGGCCTCCTGCAGGTGCGCGACGAGCGTCCGGTGGAGCTCGTACGCCGCGTGGTCGCCGCCGATGTGAATGCGCATGGTCGTCCTCGGTGTCGTGGGGGTGACGGGTCGGTCGGAGTCGTGTCAGTCGAAGACGGGGCCCTGGGTGCGGGTCCGCTTGAGCTCGTAGAAGCCGGGGGTGCCGGCGACGAGCACGCAGCCGTCCCAGAGGCGCGCGGCCGCCTCGCCCTTGGGGGCGGGCGTGACGACGGGGCCGAAGAAGGCGACGCCCTCGACGGAGATGATCGGGGTGCCGACCTCCGTGCCGACGAGGCTGATGCCCCGCTCGTGGCTGTGCCGGAGCGCGTCGTCGTGGGTCTCGCGGTGCGCCTCCTCGGCGAGCTCCGCCGGCAGTCCGACCTCCTCGAGCGCCTCGCGGACGACGACGTCGTAGTCCTTGACCTGGCCGAGGTGGATGCGGGTGCCCATGGCGTCGTAGAGCGGCTTGACCACCTGGTCGCCGTGGGCCTGGGCGGCGGCGATGACGACGCGCACCGGTCCCCACGCCGTCTTCATCATCTCGCGGTACGAGTCGTCGAGGTCGTCACGGTCCGCGTTGAGCACGGCGAGGCTCATGACCGACCACGTCACCTCGATGTCGCGCACCTTCTCGACCTCCATGAGCCAGCGCGAGGTCATCCAGGCCCACGGGCAGATGGGGTCGAACCACATCTCGACCTGGTTCGTCGTCGTCGGGGTGCTCTCGTTCACGTCGGTCATGGCGCCATCATGGCACCCGCCGCCGGGCCGACAATCCGGTGGTGGGGCGCTCGGGGTTCCGTGCGAGGATGGCCCGCGACGGCGGCCGTCCGACCGATGATCCGTCGCGCACTGCATCCGTCCCCAGGAGGTCCCCACGTGCCCGGCAAGAACCTGACCCGCGAAGAGGCGGCGAGCCGCGCAGCGATCCTGCACGTCGACGCCTACGACGTCCGTCTCGACCTCACGACGGGACCCGAGACGTTCCGGACCGTCACGACGGTGCGGTTCACGTGCTCCGACCCCGGCGCCGACTCGTTCATCGACCTCATCGCCGACTCGGCGCAGCGGATCACCCTCAACGGCACCGACCTCGACGTGGCGGAGGTCTTCGCCGACTCGCGGATCGCGTTGCGCGGCCTCGCCGCCGAGAACGAGCTGACCGTCGACGCGACCGGCCGCTACACGAACACCGGCGAGGGCCTGCACCGCTTCGTCGACCCGGTCGACAACGAGGTCTACCTCTACACGCAGTTCGAGGTGCCCGACTCGCGGCGCATGTACGCCGTCTTCGAGCAGCCCGACCTCAAGGCCGCCTTCAGCTTCACCGTGACCGCTCCGGCGCACTGGAAGGTCATCTCCAACTCCCCCACGCCCGAGCCGGAGCCGGCCGGCGTGGCCGACGGCGTCGAGGTGGCCACCTGGGCCTTCGCGCCGACGCAGCGCATCTCCTCCTACATCACGGCCCTCATCGCCGGGCCGTACGACGAGGTGCGCGACGAGGTGCAGACCCGCAAGGGCGTCGTGCCGCTCGGCGTCTTCTGCCGCAAGTCGCTGACCCAGCACCTCGACGCCGACAACATCTTCGACTGCACCAAGAAGGGCTTCGCGTTCTTCGAGGAGGAGTTCGACCAGCCGTACCCCTTCGAGAAGTACGACCAGATCTTCACGCCCGAGTACAACATGGGCGCGATGGAGAACGCCGGCGCCGTCACCTTCGTCGAGGTCTACGTCTTCCGCTCCAAGGTCTCCGAGGCCAAGATCGAGCGCCGCGCGCTGACGATCCTGCACGAGCTGGCCCACATGTGGTTCGGCAACCTCGTGACGATGAAGTGGTGGGACGACCTCTGGCTCAACGAGTCCTTCGCCGAGTGGGCGTCGACGACGTGCCAGGCCGAGGCTACCGAGTGGACGAGCGCGTGGACGACCTTCGGCACGTCCGAGAAGGCGTGGGCCTACACCCAGGACCAGCTCTCCTCGACCCACCCGATCGCGGCCGACATGCGCCACCTCGAGGACGTCGAGGTCAACTTCGACGGCATCACGTACGCCAAGGGCGCCTCGGTGCTCAAGCAGCTCGTCGCCTACGTCGGCCGCGAGCCGTTCGTGGCCGCGCTGCGCGAGTACTTCCGCAAGCACGCGTGGGGCAACACGACCCTCGCCGACCTGCTCGGTGAGCTCGAGAAGGCCTCGGGCCGCGAGCTGACCGCGTGGAGCAGGCTGTGGCTCGAGACCGCCGGCGTCAACACGCTGCGCCCCGTCTTCGAGGTCGACGCCGACGGGCGCTACAGCTCCTTCGTCATCACCCAGTCCGCGACGGCCGAGCACCCCACGCTCCGTCCGCACCGCATCGGCATCGGCCGGTACGCCGTGCGCCCGGGTGACGCGGGAGACGTGCTCGAGCGCGTCGGCTACGACGAGGTCGACATCGCCGACGAGCGCACCGACCTCGCCGAGCTCGTCGGGCAGGAGCAGCCCGACCTGCTGCTGCTCAACGACGACGACCTCGCCTACGGCAAGATTCGCCTCGACGAGCGCTCGCTCGCCACCGCGCTCTCGCTCCCCCGCGGGTTCACCGACTCGCTGCCTCGCTCGCTCGTGCTCGGCGCCACGTGGGACATGACCCGCGACGGCGAGATGCCGGCGCGCGACTTCGTCCGCTTCGTGCTCGAGTCGCTGCCCGGCGAGACCGACTCGACGCTGCTCCGGGTGCTCCTCGGGCAGGCGTCGACGGCGGCCCGGCTCTACACGGCTCCCGAGCACCGCGCCGAGACGGGCGCACTGCTCGCGACCTCGCTCCGCGCGCTGGCCGAGTCGGCCGAGGCCGGCAGCGACGCCCAGTTCCAGCTCGTCGAGGCCTGGGCCGCGGCGACGGCCGACGCCGCCGACGAGGCCCGGCTGCGCGCCCTGCTCTCCGGCGAGGAGGCCCTCGAGGGGCTCACCGTCGACACCGAGCTGCGGTGGACGCTGCTCAAGGCCCTGGCCGCCCTCGGTGTCGCGACCGACGCCGAGATCGACGCCGAGCTCGACCGCGACCCGACCGCCACGGGCAAGGAGCGCGCCGCCGAGGCACGCGCCGCCCGCCCCACGGCCGAGGCCAAGGCGCAGGCGTGGGCCGACGCGGTGGAGCAGAACGTGCTCTCCAACCAGATGGTCGAGGCCGTGAGCGCCGGCTTCCGTCGCAGCACCGACCTCTCCCTCCTCGAGCCCTACGTCGAGCGGTACCACGCGATGCTCGTCGACGCGTGGGCCGAGCGCAGCGTCGCGATCGGCGAGCGCGTGGTGGGCGGCTTCTACCCGTTCTCCCTCGCGAGCCAGGAGCTCAAGGACGCCTCCGACGCGTGGCTCGCCACGCACGCCGACGCCGCTCCCGGCCTCGTGCGCACGGTGGCCGAGAACCGCGACACCATCTCGCGCGCGCTCGTGGCCCAGGAGCGCGACCGCCGCGGCTGACCCGTGCACGACGCCCTCACGACCGTCACCCTCCTCGCCCCGCGGGCGGCGGACCCCACCACCGGTCCGTCGCCCGCCACCCCGAGTCCCTCCCAGGAGCAGCCCGTGGACCTCTCGATGCCCGACGTCTCCGGCCTCACATGGTCGGGCGTCGGCGACTGGCTCGTCGGCACCCCGCTGCTCGTCATCACCGTGCTCGTCGTCGGTGTCATCGCCCGCTTCGTGCTGCACCGGCTCATCAACCGGGTCGTCACCACGGCGACCTCCAAGCGGGCCGAGCGGCTGACCACCCTGCCGGGCGCCGGGCGGGCGCTGCAGGCCGTCGGCGTCGCCAACACCCGGCACGTGCAGCGCACCCAGACGATGGGGGCCCTGCTCAAGAGCATCACGACGTTCGTCGTCGGCGGCATCACCGTGCTCACGGTGCTCTCGCTCGTCGGCATCCCGCTCGGGCCCATGCTCGCCTCGGCGAGCGTCGGCGGCGTGGCCCTCGCCTTCGGCGCGCAGAGCCTCGTCAAGGACTTCCTCTCCGGCGTCTTCATGATCGTCGAGGACCAGTACGGCGTCGGCGACGTCATCGACACCGGTGAGGTCATCGGCACGGTCGAGAACGTCTCGCTCCGCGTCACCCAGCTGCGCGACGCCAACGGCATGACGTGGTACGTGCGCAACGGCGAGATCATCCGGATCGGCAACAAGACGCAGGGCTGGTCGACGGCCCTCGTCGACATCCCGATCGCCTACGACCAGGACGTCGAGAAGGCGATCCGCACGATCCGCGACGTCGTGAGCGGGCTCGACGACGACGAGGCCTGGAAGGACGTCCTCCTCGAGGAGCCCAACGTCGTGGGCGTCGAGTCGATCGCCAACGGCGCCATCACGATCCGCATCATGGCCAAGACGGTCGCGAACGAGCAGTTCGGCCTGCAGCGCGAGATGCGCGAGCGGATCAAGCTCGCCCTCGACCGCGCCGGGGTGCGCAGCCCCCAGACGATGATGCCGCCCTACGGGGGCACGCAGCCGCACTGACGGGGGCTCTGGGAGACTGGTCCGCGTGACGTACTACGACGACTTCGGCGGCCACGAGACCTTCGCCCGGCTCGTCCGCGAGTTCTACCGCGGGGTCGCCGGCGACGAGGAGCTACGGGCCCTCTACCCCGAGGAGGACCTCGGCCCGGCCGAGGAGCGGCTGCGGATGTTCTTCGAGCAGTACTGGGGGGGCCCGACGACCTACTCCGAGCAGCGCGGCCACCCACGGCTGCGGATGCGCCACATGCCCTTCGCGGTGACCCCCGACATGCGTGACCGGTGGCTGCTGCACATGATGACGGCCGTCGACACGCTGGAGCTCTCCCCCGAGGACGACGACCGGCTGCGCGACTACCTCACCCGGGCCGCCTACTCCCTCGTCAACGCCCCGGGACCCGACGGCACCTTCTGAGCCTCGGGTCCCTCGGCCCCCGGTCCCCGGACTCACAGCAAGTCACAGGCGGTTCACGGGTCGCCGGTCGCGGCTCGGGTGTTCGCTGGGACCAGGCACCATCCACCGCCGGGCGCGCTGCGCGCGGCGGCCGACGAAGGGGACGCGCATGGTCTCGATCAGCAGGAAGTCGGCAGGTGTGGCGGTCGTGGCCGCGACGGCAGCCGCCATCGGCCTCGGCGTCTCGCAGGGCGCCCGCGCCGACGACACGGGCTCCCCCACCGGCAGGGCCGGCACCACGAACGCCGCCGTCGACACCGCCGTCGACCCCGCCGTCGACAACGCGGCGCGCCCGGCCACGCCCACCCCGACGGCGACCGGCGCGCCGGGGACCTCCCAGGCCCCCGGCCCCGGCTGGGGACCGGGAGGCCGGCACGGTGGCCCGGGCACGGGCCCCGGCCGGATGGGCCTCGGGATGGGCTTCGGGATGGGCCACGGCGCCGACCTCGGCGCGCTCGCCACGACGCTCGGCGTCGACGAGACGAAGCTGCGCGATGCGCTCGCGGCCGTGCGTGACGAGCTGCGGGCCGCGCGGTCGTCGGGCCAGGGCAGCAGCACGACCAAGCCCGACCCCGCGACCCTGCAGGACCAGCTCGCCACGAAGCTCGCGAGCAGGCTCGGCATCGACGCGGCCAAGGTCAAGGCGGCGTTCGCCCAGCTGCGGACGGCGCACGAAGCCGCTGAGCAGAAGGCGCTCGACGACCGGCTCGCCGCGGCCGTCAGGGCCGGCACCCTGACGCAGGCGGAGGCCGACGCCGTCGAGAAGGCGGTCAAGGCGGGCGTCATCGACGGCCGTGGCGCCGGGCCCGACCGGCACTGACCCACCCGATCCGTTCCGGCTCCCCTCGCCCGTCGAGCGGGCGCGGGCGTATTCGTCAGGTCGCGGCGAGGTGATCCCGGACGGCGGGCACGACGTGGTTGCGCAGCAACGGCGCGAGGTCGGCCGGCAGCTCGGCATCGAGCCCGAGCCAGCGCTGCTCGGCGATCTCCGCCAACGGCGAGGGCTCGTCGTCGGGCCCGAGGTGCGCGACGTAGACGGTCGCGTCGACCCACGCGCCGGGCTCGTTCGCGGCGACGTCGAGGTAGCGCCCGAGCGGGAGCCCGCGGTCGGTGACGTCGAGGCCGACCTCCTCCATCACCTCGCGCACGGCCGCCTCCCGCGGCGTCTCGCCGGGATCGATCTTGCCGCCGGGCAGCATGAACCGGCTCGAGCCCGCCTTGCGGACCGTGAGCATCCGCCCGTCGCGCACGAGGGCGAAGGCAGCCGTGACAAAGGTCGTCATGGACCTCCACGCTAGTGCGTGCGACGAGGACGGATGCCGTCAGCACGTGCCGCCGGCGCGCGCCCTCACCGCAGGGCCGGCGGCCCGGCCTCGACGCGGCGCCGCACCTCGGCGAGCCCCTCGGCGCCCTGCGGCACGTCCCACCAGCTCTCGATCCACCACGTGGCGCCCGCCTGCTCCCACGCCCCGGGCTCCGCAGGCTCGAGCGTCGTGAAGGAGCCCCACGAGTCGGCCTCGATGACGACGTCGTAGCCCTCCCACGGCAGGCCCCGTTCCTCCCGCAACCGGCGGACGGGCTCGACGACGGCGGCGAACGCCGCGAGCGTCTTGGGCTGCCCGTCCGGCGGGCTGATCGCCGGGATCAGGCCCTGCCACCGGGCCGCCCGCTCGAGCGAGCGCTGCCGGCCCCCGCCCGGGGTGGGTGCCCCGACGACCCAGACCGGCGGGTGCGGTCGTTGCGGGGTGGGCGGCGGCAGCATGAAGTCGTTGGCCTGCGCGCTGTAGTACCGGCCGGCATACGTGAACGTGGCGGCGTCGTCGACGAGCCCGGCGTAGACCGCGAGGCTCTCGTCGAGCTTGCGCGCCCGCACCGCGCGCCCCTCGTCGGCCTCGAAGGCCAGCCACCCGGGGTGCAGCGCCCCGAGCCCGACCGACATGAAGGCGCGCCCGCCGCTGATCCGGTCGACCGAGCCGACGCGGGAGGCGAGGTCCCACGGCCGGTGGCGCGACGCGGGCGTCAGCAGCGTGCCGAGCCGGATGCGCTCGGTGACCATGGCGGCGGCCCCGAGCTGCACCCACGCGTCGACACCGTAGAGCGCCTCCCAGCCCAGCACGGCGTCCCACCCCCGCTCCTCGCCGAGGCGGGCGAGCTGCGCAAACTCGCGCTCGGTGGCATACGGGACGACGAAGCCGGACCTCATGGACCGTGTCTACCCCACCCCGCCGACACGCGGAGGAATCCGACGCGCTGCAAGAAGTTGCAGAACTTTCTTTGAGTTTTCGGGCGGATGCGGAACGATGGTGGCCCGTGACGCCTTTCGCAGCCCAGACCCTGAACCACCCCTCGCCGGCGACCGACCTGCGCGAGGACCCGACCCCGGTGCACCCTGCCGACCGACCCGACGCCGCCTGGTGGCGGCAGGCCGTGATCTACCAGATCTACCCGCGCTCCTGGGCGGACAGCGACGGCGACGGCATCGGTGACCTGCCGGGCATCACCTCGCGACTGCCGCACCTGCGCGACCTCGGCGTCGACGCCATCTGGCTCTCGCCGTTCTACACCTCGCCGCAGGCCGACGCCGGCTACGACGTCGCCGACTACCGCGACATCGACCCGATCTTCGGCTCGCTCGACGACGCCGACGCGATGATCACGCGTGCCCACGAGCTCGGCCTCAAGGTCATCGTCGACATGGTGCCGAACCACTCCTCCGACGAGCACGCCTGGTTCCGGGCAGCCCTCGCCGCGGGTCCCGGCTCGGCCGAGCGGGAGCGCTACATGTTCCGGGAGGGGCGCGGCGAGCACGGCGAGCTGCCCCCGAACAACTGGGAGTCGGTCTTCGGCGGGGCCGCCTGGACCCGGGTCACCGAGGCCGACGGCAACCCCGGCCAGTGGTACCTGCACATCTTCGACACCAAGCAGCCCGACTTCAACTGGGAGCACCCCGAGGTGCGCGCCGAGTTCGAGTCGATCCTGCGCTTCTGGCTCGACCGCGGCGTGGACGGCTTCCGCGTCGACGTCGCGCACGGCCTCATCAAGGAGCAGGGCCTGCCCGACACCGAGGAGGAGCGCACCACGATGCTCGGCCACGCCGAGGACGGGCACGAGGGCGCGCACGGTGCGCACGGCGCGCACGACGGTGTCGAGGCGCCGCGCATCGACCACACGAAGCGCAGCCCGATGTGGGACCAGGACGGCGTCCACGAGGTCTACCGCGCGTGGCGCAAGATCCTCGAGTCCTACGGCACGCCCGACCGCATCCTCTGCGCCGAGGCCTGGGTCGAGCCGCAGGAGCGCGCCGTCAAGTACGTGCGCCCCGACGAGATGCACCAGGCGTTCAACTTCGACTTCCTCACCTCGTCGTGGGTGGCCGAGGACCTGCGTGCCGTCATCACCTCGTCGCTGCACGCCGCGGACTCGGTCGGCGCGCCCTCGACGTGGGTGCTCTCGAACCACGACGTCGCGCGCCACGCGTCGCGCCTCGGCTTCGCGCCCGGCACGCCGCGGATGAACGGCATCGCCGCGACCGACCCGCAGCCCGACCGCGCGCTCGGCCTGCGCCGCGCCCGCGCCGCGACGACCCTCATGCTCGCGCTGCCCGGCGGCGCGTACATCTACCAGGGCGAGGAGCTGGGCCTGCCCGACTCGACCGACATGCCGGCGCAGTTCCGCCAGGACCCGACCTTCGCGCGCACCGACGGCGCGGAGACCGGTCGCGACGGCTGCCGCGTGCCGATCCCGTGGTCGTCGCAGGGCCCGTCGCTCGGCTTCGGCCCGAGCGCGAGCAGCTGGCTGCCGCAGCCGGCCGTCTACGCCGACTACGCCGTCGACCGCCAGGTGGGCGTGCCCGGCTCGACGCTCGAGCTCTACCGCGCCCTGCTCGCCGCGCGCCGCGAGCTCTCGCTCGGCACCGGCTCGCTGAGCTGGGTGCAGGGGTACGCCGACGACGTCGTCGCGCTGACCAACGGCAGCGACGCGCGCGAGCGCGTGCTCGTCGTGGCCAACCTCGGCGAGGCGCCGGTCGCCCTGCCCGAGGGCGCCGAGGTCGTCGTGGCCTCCGGCCCGCTCGAGGACGGCCTCGTCCCGACCGACACGACCGTCTGGGCCCGCTGGGCCTGAGCGACGGGCGCCCCCGGGCGCCCGACCGTACGGCCGAGGCCCCGTCCCCCGTGGACGGGGCCTCGTCGCGTCGGGGCGCCTGTGGATGACGGGCCGGCGGCGGCGGGTGGTTCTCCTACCGTCGCTGCATGACGCGGTACGCCATGGACGCCGACGGGGTCTCCCGCGAACGGCTCGCCCTCGCGCACGACCCCGCCGAGCTGCGCGCGTGCGCCTCGGCCCTCGCGGCTGCCACGGCACACGTGCTCGGCGCGCTGGGCAGCGACGCCGCGGGCGTGCGTGCGGCGACCGAGCGCTTCCGCCTCGTGCACGCGCACGCGCTCGACGCCGTCGCGGAGGCGGCCGACGCGCTCGGCGGGCGGCTCGACCGCTCGGCCGCCGAGGCGCGGGCCGTGGAGCTCGCCGTCACCGGTGCGCTGGCCAGCACGGGCGGGTGGGCTGCGGCCGCGGGCCCGGGAGCCCCGTGAGCCACCCGGCCGAGGCCGCGCACGACCCGCCCGGGCCGGTCGCGGGCGCCCAGGCGTTGCCGACCCCGACCGGCCGTCCGGAGGAGCTGCGCTCGGGAGCGCGTGCCGTCGCCCGGGTGGCCGCCCGCGCCAGGGCGACGCCGACCCTGCGCGGCGAGCTCGCCCCGCGCCTCGGGGCGGTGTGGACCGGCGACGCCGCCACCGCCGCGGTCGACGAGGCGGCGGCGCTCGCGGGCCGGGCGCGCGCCGTCGTCGACGCCCTCCCCGCCGCGGCCCACGCCCTCCTGGCGTATGCCGGCACGCTCGAGGGCGTCATCGCGCGGGTCCGCTCGGTGCAGCGACGGTGGGACGCCGCCGACGAGGCGCACGAGCGCGCCGTCGCCGCCCTCACCGGCGGTGCCGCGCCGGTCACCGGTCCGCTGGTCGAGGAGCACCGCCGGCGCCTGGACGACGAGCACCGCGCGGCCCGCGCGAGGCTCCGACGCGCCCACGAGGAGGAGCTCGACCTCCTCCGGTCGGCGGGCCTGCGCTGCGCCTCGGCCATCGCGGCGGCCACCGATCGCACGCTGCCGTGGCCCCTCGACCCCACGGCGACCCGGGTGCGCGGGGCGGTGACCGGGGGCCTGCCGTTCGCCGACGGGGTCGTCGCGGCCCGGGACGCCAGGGAGTCCGCGCTCGGCGACGCGGCGGCGCTGCGCCGGGTGCTCGGCGGCCCACCCGACGCGGCGGCGTCGGCCGCGCTGAGCGCCCGCCTGCGGGCCCACCGCGGTGACGCCCTCCACGCCCAGGCCCTGCTGGCCGAGCTCGGCGCCAACGGGCTCGGCGCGGCCGTGACCGAGCTGACCGCGGCGGGGCCGGCCACCGACGTGGACGCCGTGCGCGAGGTCCTGGGCCTGCTCGGGTCGCTGCTCGTGTCGGCGATGCAGCCGCTGACAGCCAGGCTGCCTGCTGCGGGTCAGCCGGTGGCCGGGCAGCCGGTGACCGACCCTCGGACCCGCGACCAGCTCGCCTCGGGCGCAGCCCTGCTCGCCGACGAGCTCGTCGCCGGGCTCGGCACCGTCCACACCGGAGCCGGCGGCCGCAGCCGAGCCGTGGGCGGCTGGCTGCTCGGACAGCTGCTGGTCGGCGCGCGCGCCTCGGGAGACCGCCGGCCCCTGCCGGCGCGCTTCGTGCGCCGGGCAGCGGCTGCCGTGGCCGCCGCCGAGGTGGCCGAGACCCGCGACGACGACGTCGGCCTGCGGCGCGGCACGACGCTGCGACCGGACGGGTCGGACGTCTTCGCCTCGTGGTTCGCCGATGCCGACCGTACCGGCGACGCCCTGCACGTCGTGCTGGGCGAGGTGACCGACGAGCCGGGGGCCGCAGCCGCGCTCCTCGCCGAGCCCCTGCCGGACGTCGGCGGCCTCGGGGCCGCCCTGGCGAACTCGCGCGGTGACCGGCTGACGGTCGGCGAGCACCTCGTGCGCCGCTGGGTCGTCGTCGAGGCCGGCGGCACCGAGACGCACCACGGCCTGCAGCTGGCCACGGACGACGACCTCGATCGCCTGCTCACCGGCCTCACCGGCCTCGCCGCCTCGTCGGCGGCACCGGCCACCGCGGCTGTGGCGACCGGAGGGGTCGGGCCGGGACTCGCCGCGGCGGTCAGGGCGCGGCTCGTGCTCGAGGTGTCGCGCACGAGCGCGCACGCCGTGCGGGAGGCGTCGTCGACCGCTCTGTATGCCGCCGGCACGGCCACGCTCGAGCCCACGGTCGTGACGTGGCTGGCCGCGATGCGGGCGAACGTCGACCGCGCGCTCGCGGCGCCGCCGGGAACCATCGACCACGGGGCCTACGTCGCACCGACGGCGAACGGGCCGCAGCCGCTGCTCGACGCCGACGAGCTGGCCGGGGTCGTCGCGGCGCTCGCGGTCGAGACCGGCACGGGCCTGCACGCACGGGATCCGGCGAGCGCGTACGACCTGCTGCTCGACGGGGAGCTCGCCGCGACACGACGGTCCCTGTCGCAGGGAGGCTCGCCGGCCGCGGACCTCGCGCGCCTCGGCTTCCTCGACCGCGCGGCCGCCGCAGCCCTCGTCGACGTGGCCCGGGCCCAGGACGAGCTCGACCGGGCCGCCTGGCAGGGCCTGGCGGAGGCCAAGGGGGTGGCGCTCGCGCTGCGCGTGGACCCCGTGGCCGGGTTGCGGACCGTGATCGGCACGTATGCCACGGGTGGCACGATGCGCACGGCCGCCGACGACCTCGCCGTGGCCGTCGTGTGCTCGGACGTCGAGCTCGACCAGACGCTCCGCGACGACGGCCGACGGCTCGCCCTCGTCGGCCGCGTGCTGGCGCTCCCCGGCATCGGTCCCGTGGCGAGCGTGACGGCAGCCCTCGACCGAGGGGCCGCACGGGCCCCGGCCCTGCCGACGGCCCCGCAGCTGCGCGCCGCCCGGGAGGCCGAAATCAGGGCTGCCTGGGACGCCCTGCGCGACGAGGGCTCGCTCCGCCGGGTCGAGGACGCGGCGAGGCGCGGCGCTGCACGGGACCCGGGCCGGCTCGGCGTCGCGGCCGGCCGCGACGGACGCCTTCCCGAGCTCGACCGGTTGCCGCGCGGCCGCAGCTCGACGACCAAGCTCGTCGAGAGCGAGGCGCAGCTGCGCACGCTGCTCCGTGACCTGACCCGTGGCGCGAAGCGGGTCGACGCGGGCCACTACCCCGGGCTGCGCTTCCTGCGGCCCGACGGCGTCGAGGTGCGCTTCCGCGAGGCCTCGACGTCCGGTGGTGCGACGATCGACCTCACGTTCTCCGACGGAACCTGGAAGAAGGTCCACATCCGATGAGGTGGTCACTGCCCACGTCACGACTCGCGCACGAGGAGCAGCTCGACGAGCTGCTGTCCCGTGCCGCGGAGGACTGGGTGCACCCCGGTGACGTCTTCGACGTGGCCCGGTATGCCGGTCCGACCGACGACACCGCGCTCGTCGAGGTCGCCGTCGGCCTGGTGACGGCGCTCCTCGAGCAGGGCCTCGCCGTCGCCGGCACCGTCACCCGCGCGGGGTTCGAGCCGTGGCGGCGCTCCCCCGGCGCCGCGGCCGAGCACGTCGCGACGACGTGGCGTGCCGACCCCGACGGTGCCCAGGACTCGTTCCTGGTCTGGCTCGAGGCCACGCCGGAGGGCCTCGAGCGCGGCCGGCGCGCGTGGCAGGTCGACCGACCCCTCGACTGACCGTCCCGACCGAGCGTCCCGGCGGGCCGACCACGGTCGCGCTAGCCTCGGCCGCATGGCGCGACCACGGCCCTACCTCGACCGCACCCCGGTGGCGCTCGCGCACCGGGGCGGCGCCCGCTACGCGCCGAACGTCGGGCTCGAGAACACCCTGACGGCCTTCGGCAACGCGGTCGCGCTCGGCTACACCCACCTCGAGACCGACGTGCACGTCACCCGCGACGGGCACCTCGTGGCCTTCCACGACGTGCGTCTCGACCGCGTCAGCGACCGGCAGGGACGCCTCCGCGACCTGACGTGGGCCGAGGTGTCGGCCGCGACGCTGGGCGACCCGTCCCGCGGCGCGACCGAGCGGGTCCCCCTCCTGACCGAGGTGCTCGACGCCTGGCCGACCATCAACCTCAACATCGACCTCAAGGCACCCGGCACCGCCGAGCCGCTCTGGCAGCTCGTGCAGGAGCGCGCCGTGCACGACCAGGTCTGCGTCGGCTCCTTCTCGCAGCGACACCTGAGCCGGTTCCGCCGCCTCTCGCGTGGCACCGTGGCCACCGCGGCGGGCCAGCTCGGCACGGCCGCGGCCCGCTTCGGGCCGCGCTGGCTGCCCCGGGCCCTGCGCACGCCGGCCGACGTGTTCCAGGTGCCGCCCTCGGTCACGGCGCGGGGTCGCACCGTGCCGGTCGTGACGCCCGGTCTCGTGCGGGCGGCGCACCAGGCCGGCAAGCAGGTGCACGTCTGGACGATCGACGAGCCCGACGAGATGCACCGCCTCCTCGACCTCGGGGTCGACGGTCTCGTGAGCGACCGCATCGACGTGCTCAAGCAGGTGCTCGTCGACCGCGGGTCGTGGACCGGGCGCCCCTGAGCCGCAGCGTGGTCAGCGGACGAGCACGTGCCCACGCGTGGTGCTGAGCCGGGTCCAGCGCCCTTGCGCGGCAAGAGCCGCGGGCTCACCCGGCACGACGAAGCCCAGCACGTGCGCACCGAAGGCGAGCCCAGCGGCGATCGGCGGCACGGTGTCGCTCATGGTCCCCCACACGCGGCGGCGGAGGGCATCGACGGCATGACCACCCGCGCCGTCGGGAGAGCCCGTGGCGATGTCGGAGATGCCTTGTCTCGCAATCGAGTCCACGACCTCACCCGCCAGCTGGCCGACGGGCTCCCACCCGTCACGCGGGGGCGTGAGCCCGCTCCACGGCGCCCTGACCGTCACCGGCGGCACCGAGAAGACCGCCGAGTCCGTCTGGTGCGCAAGGCGATCCGCCACCGAGGTGAACGACACGGTGACGTCGACGTCATCGGTCGGACGGATCGGGACGACCCGGAGCCCCAGCACCGTCCCCTCCCCCATCAGCCCGCTCCCCTCGATGACGGCGACGGTGGTGAGCAGCACGGTGCCCATCGTCTGCAGGCGCACCGCTCCCTCCGGGTTCGCCCGGCGGGCGCGCCCGACGAAGGTGCCGAGGTCGGACAGCCCGCGCGGGTCACCCAGGTCGATGGTCGGCGTGCTGCTCACCGCTTGCGCCTGCGGAACGGGGCACGGTCACCGAGGCGGCTCTCGAGCGAGGCGCGCTCCTCGGGACGCATCCGCCGGGGCGAGGCGCCGGCGAAGTCGTAGAGCGCCAGCTCGGTCTCGGCGACGGCGTAGACGGGCGGCTCCCCCGGGGCGTCGGACGCGGCCGGGTCGGTGACGATGTAGGCGACGTCGAAGCCGGCGCCGCCGATGCGCGAGACCCAGAGCTGGATCTCGACCGGCTCGTGGCGGAAGCCGAGGGGGCGGCGGTACTCGATCTCGTGGCGCGACACGAGCACGCCCTCGTCGAGCAGCGACTTGTCGCCCGCGCCGGCCGCGTCGAACCAGTCGCGGAACGCGATGACACGGGCGTCCTCGAGCAGCCGGAGGAACTGCACGTTGTTGATGTGCGCGTAGGCGTCCATGTCCGACCAGCGCAACGAGACGTGCGCGGCATACGGCGTGGTCTGCGTCATGGACCCATCCTTCCAGCCTGCCGGGCGGGTGGGTCGTCCACATCCCCTCCGCGGACCGGGGCGGCCGTCCACAGGCCCGGGTGTGCCGTGCGGCGCGGTCGGTGGGGCGACGTAGGTTGGTCCCATGTCGCCCTCCACCGCCGCCCCTGCCGTCGCCGACGTCGACCCCGACCTCCGCGACCGCGCCACGGCGGCCCTGCGACGGCTCGTCGGCCGCGACGACGTCGACTTCCGCGACGGGCAGCTCGAGGCCGTCAACGAGCTCGTCGCCGGCCGCCGCCGGGTGCTCGTCGTGCAGCGCACGGGGTGGGGCAAGTCCGCGGTCTACTTCGTGGCGACCGCGCTGCGCCGCGCCGAGGGTGCCGGTCCCACCGTGATCGTCAGCCCGCTCCTCGCGCTCATGCGCGACCAGATCGGCGCCGCCCAGCGAGCCGGCATCCGGGCCGTCACGCTCAACTCGACGAACGCCGACGAGTGGGGTGCCGTCTCCGGTGCGCTGGCCCGCGGTGAGGTCGACGTCCTCCTCGTGAGCCCCGAACGGCTCAACAACCCGCGCTTCCGCGACGAGCAGTTGCCGGCGCTCGCCGAGTCGTGCGGGCTCCTCGTCGTCGACGAGGCCCACTGCATCAGCGACTGGGGCCACGACTTCCGGCCCGACTACCGCCGCATCCGCGACCTGCTGACCACCCTGCCCGAGCGCACGCCGGTGCTCGCGACGACCGCGACCGCCAACGCCCGCGTCGTCACCGACGTCGTCGAGCAGCTCGGCGCCGGTGGGCGCGACGTGCTCACGCTCCGCGGACCGCTCGCGCGGGCGTCGCTGCGCCTCGGTGTGCTCCCGCTCGCGTCACCCGAGCAGCGCCTCGCCTGGCTCATCGCGCACCTCGGCGAGCTGACCGGCTCCGGCATCGTCTACGCCCTGACCGTCGCCGCCGCCGAGGACGTGGCGGTCGCGCTCCGCGAGGCCGGCCACGAGGTGGCGGCCTACACGGGGCGCACCGAGCCCGCCGAGCGCATCCGGCTCGAGGAGGCCCTGCGCGACAACCGGGTCAAGGCGCTCGTCGCGACCTCGGCGCTCGGCATGGGCTTCGACAAGCCCGACCTCGGCTTCGTGCTGCACCTCGGGGCGCCGTCCTCGCCGGTGGCCTACTACCAGCAGGTCGGTCGCGCCGGCCGAGCCACCGACCGCGCCGACGTCCTGCTCATGCCGGGGCCGGAGGACAAGGACATCTGGCGCTACTTCGCCTCGGCGTCGATGCCCCGCCAGGACCAGGCCGACGCCGTCCTGCGGGCCCTCGCCGAGTCGCCCAAGGCCCTCTCGACGGTCGCCCTCGAGTCGATCGTCGACGTCCGGCGCACGCGCCTCGAGCTGCTCCTCAAGGTGCTCGACGTCGACGGCGCGGTCCACCGGGTGCCCGGGGGCTGGACGGCGACCGGCGAGCCGTGGACCTACGACGCCGAGCGCTACGGGCGCGTCAGTGAGGCCCGTGACCGCGAGCAGCAGCTCATGGTCGACTACGAACGCACCGACGGCTGCCGCATGGCGTTCCTGCAGACCTGCCTCGACGACGCCGGCGCCGAGCCGTGCGGACGCTGCGACCGCTGCACCGAGCCGTGGTTCGAGACGGCCATCCCCGAGGCCGCGGTCGACACCGCCCGCTCCCGGCTCGAGCGGCCCGGCGTCGTGCTCGAGCCGCGCGCGCAGTGGCCGAGCGGCATGGATCGGCTGGGGGTGCCGCTCAAGGGCCGCATCGCCGCGTCGGTCTCGATGGGCGAGGGACGCGCCGTCGCGCGCCTCAGCGACCTCGGCTGGGGCCAGCGGCTGCGCGAGCTGCTCCGCTCCGGCGACCGCGCCGTGCCCGCCGAGGTGGTGCGGGCCTGCGTCGACGTGCTCGCCGGCTGGGGCTGGCAGGAGCGGCCCGCCGCCATCGTCTCCGTGCCGTCGCGCCGGCGGCCCGAGCTCGTGACCACGCTCGCGGCGGGGCTGGGCGAGCTGGGCCGGCTGCCCTACCTCGGGGCGCTCGACCTCGTCGAGGGGGGTCCGGTCGGCGAGCCCGGCGGCAACAGCGCCTTCCGGCTCGCGAACGTCTGGGGTCGGCTCGCGGTGGGCACCGAGCTCGCCGCCGCACTGGCCGGCGTCCCCGGCCCCGTGCTGCTCGTCGACGACGTCAGCGACTCGCGCTGGACCCTCACCGTGTGCGCCGGACTGCTGCGCGAGGCCGGGGCGCCCGCCGTGCTCCCCCTCACCCTCGCGCTCGAGGCGTGACGCCGTCCGGAGGGCGCAGCGCGGGACCGGAAGCGACCACTAGGGTCGAGCTGTGAAGGCCGACACCACGCCCGACCCGCGCCCGCTGAACCCGCTCGAGGACCTCCTCGACGTCCTCGACCTCAAGGACGTCGGGACGGCCCACATCGCCGTCACCGACGTGCAGGGACGCGATGCCACCGAGTCGATCGGCGCGACGTCGGCGCGCGTCTTCGAGGGCCGCAGCCAGAAGATGCCGCACGGGCGCGTCTTCGGCGGCCAGGTGCTCGCCCAGTGCGTCATGGCGGCGGGCATCACGGTGCGCGACCTCGACGGCGACGGCACCCGACCGATCCACTCCCTGCACGGCTACTTCATGCGGCCCGGCGACGACACGCTGCCGATCCGCTTCGCCGTCGAGGAGATGCGCGACGGCAACTCGTTCTCGACCCGGCGCGTGCACGCCGTCCAGAAGGGCGCGCCCATCATGTCGATGGTCTGCTCGTTCCAGGAGCGGGCCGGTGGGCTCGACCACCAGGAGCCGATGCCCGACGTCGTCGGCCCCGAGGGTCTCGTCTCGCTCGCCGAGTCGTTCCGCGGCGTCGACCACCCGGGCGCCCGGCACATCGCGGAGTCGCGGCCCATCGAGCTGCGGCCCGTCGAGAGCAACATGTTCGTCGACGCCGGGCCGGAGCAGGTCGCCACGAACCACGTGTGGATGCGGGCCGTCGACCGGCTGCCCGACGACCCGCTGCTGCACGCCGCGGTGCTCGCCTACTCGAGCGACTACACGCTGCTCGAGCCGGTCCTGCGCCGGCACGGGCTCGTGTGGAGCGACCGGCGCCTCCGCGTCGCGAGCCTCGACCACTCGATGTGGTTCCACCGCGACGCCCGTGCGGACGAGTGGCTGCTCTACGACCAGCAGTCGCCCTCCGCGGTCAGCGGCCGGGGGCTCTCGATCGGCCAGATCTTCGGCGCCGACGGCGTGCTCGTGGCGACGACCGCCCAGGAGGGCATGGTCCGGGTCAAGGAGTCCTGACCCGGACGGCTGCCCGACCCGGCGCTCACACGGTGCGCAGCACCGCCACGTCGTGGCCGTCGAGGCGCACGCCCTGGCCGTCGACGATCGGCGAGCGTCCCCACGAGGCGAGCACGTGCTCGACCTCGCCGGAGAACGGCACCTGCTGCGACCGGCCGGCGAGGTTCGCGACGACGTGCACGCGCCCGCGGCTCACGACGATCCAGCGGGCGTCCTCGTCGAAGCGCACCGAGGTGGCCCGCAGGTCGCCCGACGCGACGTCCGGCTGGCTGCGCCTGACCTTGATCAGCTCGCGGTAGAAGTGCAGCATCTCGATGTGGCCGGGCGCGACCGGCTCGCGCCAGTCGAGCACGCTGTCGGCGCGCGTGGCGGGGTCCTGCGGGTCCGGCACGTCGGCCTCGTCCCAGCCGTGCGCGGCGAACTCGGCCCGCCGTCCGGAGCGGACGGCGTCGGCGAGCCACTCCTCCTCGAAGGAGGTGAAGAACGCGAACGGGGTCGAGGCCCGCCACTCCTCGCCCATGAAGAGCATGGCCGTGAACGGGGAGAGCAGGTAGAGCGCGGCGCCCACCGCCTGCTGCCCGGGCGAGACCTGGGCGCTGATGCGGTCGCCCGTCGCGCGGTTGCCCACCTGGTCGTGCGTCTGCAGGTAGGCGAGGAACCGGTGACCCGAGTGGGCCTCGGGGTCGACGCGCGCACCCCACCGCTCGCCGCGGAAGGTCGACATGCGCCCGTCGTGCAGGAACGCGTCGGTCAGGGTCTTGGCGAGCACCGAGACGGGCCCACCCTCCGGCCAGGCCTCCGTGCCGCCCGCGAAGTCGGCGTAGTACCCCTGGGTCTCACCCGTCAGGGCGACGTGCAGGGCGTGGTGGATGTCGTCGTCCCACTGCGCCGTCATGCCGCGACCGCCCTCGGCGGTCGGTGTCACCATCACCGCGTCGTTGAGGTCGCTCTCGGCCACGAGGTCCAGCGGTCGGCCGAGCTCCGTTGCGAGGGAGGCGGTCTCGTCAGACAGCTGCGCGAGGATGTGCGGCTCCGACTCGTCGCGCAGCTCGTGCACGGCGTCAAGACGCAGCGCGTCGACGTGGAAGTCGCGGAACCAGCGCAGCGCGTTGTCGACGATCCAGCGCCGCACCTCGTGGCTGCCGTCGGCGTCGAGGTTGACCGCCGGGCCCCACGGGGTCATGTGGGTGTCGGTGAAGTAGGGCCCGAACTCCGCCAGGTAGTTGCCGGTCGGCCCGAGGTGGTTGTAGACCACGTCGAGGCAGACCCCGAGGCCCCGCCCGTGGCACGCGTCGACGAAGCGCTGGAAGGCCGCCGGGCCCCCGTAGGCGTGCTGCACGGCATACGGCGCGACCCCGTCGTAGCCCCACCCGTGCGTGCCGCCGAACGCCGCGACGGGCATGACCTCGACGACGTCGACGCCGAGGTCGACGAGGTGCTCGAGGTGGGCGACCGCGGCGTCGAAGGTGCCCTCGGGGGTGAACGTGCCGACGTGCAGCTCGTAGACGACACCCCCGAGGATGCCGCGACCGTCGCGGGCGCCCCGCCAGGACGCGTCGGACCACGCGTGCGCGGACGGGTCGAAGGTGCGACTCGCCCCGTGCACGCCGTGCGGCAGCCAGGCCGACCGGGGGTCGGGCCGCGGGTCGCCGCCGTCGAGGCTGAACGCGTAGTCCAGCTCGTCGTCGGTGGGGCGCTCCCACGACCACCAGCCGCCGTCCTGGGCCACCATCGGCGCGCGAGCGGCCGCCGTGGTCGGCTCGAGCCCCGGTCCGCGCAGGCGCGTGGCGACGACCTCGACGCCCGAGGCGCCCGGCGCCCACACCCGGATGCTGCCGGCCATCAGGCCTCCTCCTCCGTGACGCGGACGAGCAGCGCGACGGGCAGGCCCGCCCGGCCGTCGTCCGAGGCGCTGACGAGGTCGGCGAGCCGCACGGTGCCCTCGTCGAACGTCCGTGCCGACACGACGTCCGACCAGTGCCCGGACGGCAGGACGACGCTCGCGTCGCCGAAACCGCCCCCGTCCGCCAGCCGGCCCGCGAGGCGCGTGGCGACGACGACGACCTGGACTCCCTCGGACGTGCCGCGCCCGAAGGCGATCGCGTGCTCGGAGCCGGTCTCGAGCGCGACGTAGGTCGCGTCGGTGCCGGTGAAGCACTCGGGCCACTCGCGGCGGGTGCGTAGCGCGGCCGCGGTGACGAGCAGCTTCTCGTCGTGCAGGTCGGCGGGCTCCGCTCCCCCGTCGAGCCGCGCGAGGCGGTCACGACGCTCGCCGTAGTCGACGAGCCTCCGGTTGTCGGGGTCGACGAGCGAGAGGTCGACGAGGTCGGTGCCCTGGTAGACGTCGGGCACCCCGGGCATCGTCAGCTGCACGAGCTTCTGGCCCAGCACGTTGGCCCGCGCCTCGGTCGCCGTCGACGCCACCCACGCCTCGACGTGCTCGGCGACGGCCGGCGTCGTCACGATCCCCGTGACGAACCGCTCGACGGCGGCCTCGTAGGCCTCGTCGGGCTCGGTCCAGCGGGTGTGCAGCTTCGACTCGCGAATCGCCTTGAGGGCGTATGCCTGCAGGCGCTCCTCGCTGATCGGCCACGCGCCGACCACGTTCTGCCAGAGGAAGTACTCGGTCAGCGCGTCGAGCTCCTCGGCGCGGACGTCACCCGCGAGCTCGCGGGCCCGGCGCACCCAGGTGGCCCACGCGTCCGGACGCTCGGCGAGCACGAAGAGGCGTGCTCGTACGTCCTCCGCACGCTTGGTGTCGTGCGTCGAGAGCGTCGTCATCGCCTGCGGCCACTCGGCGAGCAGGGTCTGCGCGAACCGGTGGAAGTCGGCCGCCGGCACCCCGACGAGCGTCGGGTCGCCACCGACCTCGTTGAGGCCGACGAGCCGCACGTGGCGGTAGTAGGCGGTGTCCTCGATGGCCTTGGCCATCGCCGGTCCACACGTCTGCTGGAACCGGACGACGAACTCGTCGGCCGCCGCGCGGTCCTCGGCGCCGCCCTGGCCGAGGGCCAGGTCGAGCACGCCGGTGACGGCGGCAGGGTCGAGCTCGCCGACGACGTGCGCGCCGCGAGAGGCAGCGGCCTGCAGCTCGGCCGCGTCGTCGGCGTGCGCGGGCGTGCCCGGCCGGAGGTAGACGCGGTAGCGCTCCATGCCGACGAGCATCGCCTCGACGACGGTGCGGGCGGCCGGCCCGTCGAGGTCGGGCCGGGCGCGTGCGACGAGGCGCAGCAGGCGGCTCACCTCGGTGGCGAGCATGACCTGCACGACCCAGCGCTTCGACTCGGCGACGATGGCCTCGAGGTCCTGCCGCTCCCCGAGCAGCTCGGCGGAGAGGTCGTCGAGCGGCGCGGCGCCCGAGGGGTCGACGAAGAGGCCGCCGACCCGCAGCATCGCGTCGTAGCCCGTCGTGCCGGCCGTTCGCCACGTCGGCGGCAGGGTCTCGTCGCCCTCGAGGATCTTCTCGACGACGACCCAGGCGTCGCCCGTCTCGTCCCCCAGCCGTTCGAGGTAGCCCTCGGGGTCGGCGAGGCCGTCCGGGTGGTCGATGCGCAGCCCGTCGATCGCGCCCGACCGGATGCCGTCGACGAGCAGGGCGTGCGTCGCGTCGAACACCTCGGGCTCCTCCACGCGCACCGCGATGAGCGAAGTGACGTCGAAGAAGCGCCGGTAGTTGAGCTCGGAGTCCCCGACCGTCCACGAGGCGAGGCGGTAGTGCTGACGCGCGAGCACGTCGGCCAGGGGCGCGGTCACGTCGGTGCCCGAGGCCACGGGGAAGACGTGGTCGTAGTAGCGGACGACGGCCTCCCCCTCGTGCTCCCCGAGCTCGAGCTCGCCGTCGGCGAGCACGTCCTCGAGCGAGGACCCGAGGACGGGCATCAGGATCTTCCCGTCCTGGGCGTCCCAGTCCACGTCGAACCACGTGGCGTATGCCGACGCCCGGCCCTCGCGCAGCACCGACCACAGCGGGCGGTTGAGCGAGAGGGGCGTCGGGGTCGTCATGTGGTTGGGCACGACGTCGACGACGACGCCGAGGCCGGCCGCGTGGGCCGCCTCGACGAGTCGCGCAAAGGCCTCGTCACCGCCGAGACCCTCGGCGACCCGGGTGTGGTCGACGACGTCGTAGCCGTGCTTGGAGCCCGAGGACGCCTGGAGCACCGGGGAGAGGTAGAGGTGGGTGACCCCGAGCGTCGCGAGGTGGCCGACCCGGGCCACGGCGTCCGCGAGGGTGAAGTCCGGCTCGAGCTGGAGCCGGTGGGTCGATACGGGCGCCGTGGCGTACCTCACGCGGAAGCCTCCTCCGTCATGCCGGGGACGGTGGTCGTGACGACCTCGCGCGGGCAGCGCAGCACCACGATGCTCCGTGGCTGCACCTGGATCTGCCACGTCGGCTCGAGCGGGGTGCTCTCGACGAGCGCCAGCGCCGTGTCGATGACCGGGACCCACTGGGCGCCCCACTCGTCGTCGGGCAGCGTGAAGGTCAGCGCGTCGTCGTGCGCGTTGAACATGACGAGGAACGAGTCACCGAGGATCTGCTGGCCGCGCGGGTCGGGCTCGGGGATCGCCGAGCCGTTGAGGAAGACCATGAGCGACTTCGCGCGGCCGTCGCTCCAGATCTGCTCGTCCATGTGGGCCGCCTCGGGAGTGAACCAGGCGATGTCGCCGAGCTCGCTCTCGCCGCCGTGGTCGGCGCTGCCGGCGAAGAAGCGACGCCGCCGGAACACCGGGTGCTCGCGCCGCAGCTTGACGAGCGACTGGGTGAAGGCGAGCAGCTGCTGGTCGTCCTCGTCGAGCACCCACTGGATCCAGGAGATGTCGTTGTCCTGGCAGTAGCCGTTGTTGTTGCCGCCCTGCGTGCGGCCGAGCTCGTCGCCGTGCAGGAGCATCGGCACGCCCTGCGAGAAGAGCAGCGTCGTGAGGAAGTTGCGCTGCTGGCGCAGGCGCAGCTCCCTGATGCCCGCGTCGTCGGTCGGGCCCTCGACGCCGCAGTTCCACGAGCGGTTGTGGCTCTCGCCGTCGTTGTTGCCCTCGCCGTTGGCCTCGTTGTGCTTCTCGTTGTAGGAGACGAGGTCGCGCAGCGTGAAGCCGTCGTGCGCCGTGACGAAGTTGATCGACGCGATCGGCTTGCGACCCGAGTGCTCGTAGAGGTCGCTCGATCCCGTGAAGCGAGAAGCGAACTCACCGAGCGCGCCCCCCTCGCCGCGCCAGAAGTCGCGGACGGTGTCGCGGAACTTGCCGTTCCACTCCGTCCACAGCGGCGGGAAGTTGCCGACCTGGTAGCCGCCCTCGCCGACGTCCCACGGCTCGGCGATGAGCTTGACCTGGCTGACGACCGGGTCCTGCTGGATCAGGTCGAAGAAGGCCGAGAGCTTGTCGACCTCGTGGAACTGGCGCGCGAGCGTCGCGGCGAGGTCGAAGCGGAAGCCGTCGACGTGCATCTCGGTCACCCAGTAGCGCAGGGAGTCCATGATCAGCTGGAGCACGTGCGGGCTGCGCATCAGCAGGCTGTTGCCGGTGCCGGTCGTGTCGTAGTAGTGCGTGAGGTCGTCGCTGACGAGCCGGTAGTAGCTGTTGTTGTCCAGGCCGCGGTAGGCGAGCGTCGGGCCCATGTGGTTGCCCTCGGCCGTGTGGTTGTAGACGACGTCGAGGATGACCTCGATGTTCGCCGCGTGCAGCTCCTTGACCATCGCCTTGAACTCGAGCACCTGCTGGCCGCGCTGCCCACCCGCCGCGTACTCGTTGTGCGGGGCGAGGAAGCCGATGGTGTTGTAGCCCCAGTAGTTGCTCAGGCCGCGGTCGACGAGCGGCGCGTCCTGCACGAACTGGTGCACGGGCATGAGCTCGATGGCCGTGATGCCGAGGTCGCTGAGGTGCTTGATCATCGCCGGGTGCGCGATGCCGGCGTAGGTGCCGCGGATCTCCTCGGGGATCTCCGGGTGCAGCATCGTCAGGCCCTTGACGTGGGCCTCGTAGATCACCGTCTCGTGGTACTCGTGCCGCGGCGGGCGGTCGTCGCCCCAGTCGAAGAACGGGTTGACGACGACCGAGTGCATCGTGTGGCGCACGCTGTCGTCGGTGTTGGTCTCCGTCGTCGTGGCCGCGTCCTCGTCACCGAACGTGTAGGAGTAGAGCGACTGGTCGTTCTCGGCCTGGCCCTCGATGGCCTTGGCGTAGGGGTCGAGCAGGAACTTGCTCGGGTTGCAGCGGTGACCGTTCTCGGGGTCGTACGGGCCGTGCACGCGGAAGCCGTAACGCTGCCCCGGCTGCACGTAGGGGACGTAGCCGTGCCACACGAACCCGTCGACCTCCGGCAGGTCGAGGCGGGTCTCGCCGAGGTCGTCGTCGAGCAGGCAGAGCTCGATGCGCTCGGCCACCTCCGAGAAGACGGCGAAGTTGACTCCAGAACCGTCGTAGGTCGCCCCGAGGGGGTAGGGCTTGCCGGGCCAGATCTCCATGGACCTTCTTTTCCGTCATCGGTCGTGGCGCGGACGCCACGGCGCCACAGGTGGGGCGTCGAGCGGACGACAGTGGCCGCAGTGCGCATTGTCTCCTGCCGTGGCCGGTCGTGCGCAAGACCGGCCGTATGCCGGTCGGCGCGCCCTGCGGGCAGGCTGCGCAACGGTCAGCTGGGGCGTCCGTGCTTCCAGTACCCCATGAAGGCCACTTGCGGACGCGGCAGGCCCGCCTCACCGACGAGCAGGCGCCGGCACGCCTTGACCGTGTCGGAGTCCCCCGCCACCCACGCGTACGTGTCGTCGGACCCGAGGGGCGCGGCCGCCGCGACCTCCTCCCCCGACGAGCTGTGGACCGGGGTCTCCCAGACGTGCTCGTCGAGCTCCCCCGGCAGCGCGCCGGCACCCGCACCGGCGAGCCCGAGCGACGGCGGCTCGGCCGCCGTGCGCCCTTCGGAGTCGAGGCGCAGGCAGGCGCGCAGCCGCTCGAGCGTCTGCTCGCCCCGCGGTCGCCCCCCTCGCACGATGCGGTGCACCTCGATGCCGGCGGGCAGGCACACGTCGGCGGCGTCGAGCGCGTCGGGCACCTCGACGACGGCCACGCCCTCGACGTGCGGCGGGAGGGCCTCGGCGATCGAGGCGAGCGCGGGCAGCGCCGTCTCGTCGGCGACGAGGACGAGCCGGCTGGCGGAGCCGGGCCGGAACTCGATGCCGCCGAAGCCGTCCTCGCACCCGCGCCGCGGGGCGATCAGGCCGATCTCGTCGCCGACAGCCGCAGCCGCGGCCCAGGCCCCGGCCGGACCCACGCCGCCGTCGCCGGGACCCACGTCGCCGGACCCTCCGTGACCGGCGCTGCCGTGCAGCACGAAGTCGACGACGAGCTGTCGTTCGGCGCCCTCGCCGACGACGGCGCGGGCGGTGTAGGTGCGCAGGACGCCGCGGTCGGCCTCCGGCAGCGCCAGCCACGCGGCGTACCAGCCCCGGGCGTCGAGGTGCGCGGTCACGCACGAGCGCCCCGGAGACGGCACGAGCAGCTTGACCCGCTGGTCGAGCGTCGGGCCCTCGGGCCCGAGGTGCTCGAAACCGTCGCCGCCCAGACGGATCCGCACGAAGGAGGGGCTGAGCCGCTGCACGTCGCGGACGACGGCCGTGAGCAGCAGGACCGGGTCGGCCGTGGCAGTGCTGGAGGTGGTGGTGGTGTCGGTCGTCACGAAGGGGTTCCGCTCTGCGAGAGGGTGGACGCGGACGGGGAGCACATCGAGACCGGCGAGGCCGACACCGGCACGACGAGCGGGGAGCCCGTGACCGGGTCGGCGATGACGCGGCTGTCGAGGCCGAAGACGTCGCTGACGAACTCCTCGTCGATGACGTCGCCGGGTGCGCCACTGCCGACGAGGCGCCCGTCGCGCATCGCCACGACGTGGTCGGCGTAGCGGGCGGCCAGGTTGAGGTCGTGCAGCACCATGACGACCGTGGTGCCGCGCGTGCGGTTGAGCTCACGCAGCAGGTCGAGCACCTCGACCTGGTGCGCCACGTCGAGGAAGGTCGTCGGCTCGTCGAGCAGCACGACCCCGGTCTCCTGGGCGAGGGTCAGCGCGATCCAGACCCGCTGGCGCTGACCGCCGGAGAGCTCCTCGACGTGCCGGTCGGCGAGGTCGAGCACGCCGGTCGCCCGCATGGCCCGGGCGACGGCCTCGTCGTCGGCCGGTGACCAGCGCCGCACGAGCGTGTGGTGCGGGTGGCGACCGCGGCCGACGAGGTCGACGACCGTGATGCCCTCGGGGAGCGGCGGGCTCTGCGGCAGCAGCGCGATCCGGCGCGCGACGTCCTTGGGCCTCAGCGACCACACGTCCTGCTCCTCGGCCTCGCCGGTGAGCAGCACCGCGCCGGCGGTGGGTCGGAGCAGTCTCGAGAGGCCGCGGAGCACGGTGGACTTGCCGCACCCGTTCGGGCCGACCACGACGGTGACCCTGCCGGCCGGGACCTCGAGGTCGAGACCCTCGACGACCCGGCGACCGTCGTAGGCGAGCGTGACGCCGCGCGCAGATAGACCGGCGGCCGTCGCTGGCCCTCCGGCGTCGGCAGGTGCTCCGACGGGCGTGCGGTCACGGGTGGTGGCGGTCATCTCAAGCCCTTCCGGCTCGTCCGGCGGCCACGACGACCGCGACCATGAGGGGCGCGCCGAGCGCACCCGTGACGACGCCGACCGGCAGGTTGACGTCGGGGATGAGGTAGTCGCCGGCGAAGTCCGACAGCACGACGACGACGGCACCGACGAGGGCCGCGGCCCACAGCGACGGCCGTCCGCCGCAGAGCCGGCGCGCGATCGGGCCGGCGACGAAGGCGACGAAGGCGATGGGTCCGGTCGCGCTCGTCGCGGCCGCGGCCATGGCCACGGCGACGAGCAGGCCGAGACGCGCCCGGCCGGCCGGTGCGCCCAGGGTCGTCGACACGTCCTCACCGAGCTCGGCGAGGCGCATCCAGGCCGAGCAGGTGGCCAGGAGCGGGGCGAGCACGGCCAGCGAGAGGGCGAGGAGGCCGATGACGGGCCAGGTGGCGCGCGCCAGGGAGCCGGTGAGCCAGACGAGGGCCGCCTGCGCGTCCTGGACCGAGGTGCGGGTCATGACGAGCTGGATGACGCTGGCGAGCAGGGCGGCGATGCCGATGCCCACGAGGACCATCCGCTGCCCGGCGAGGGCCGTTCCCCGGGCCACGGCCAGCATGAGCAGGCTGACGGCGAGGGCGCCGGCGAGCGCGGCGGCCGGGAGCCACAGGCCCTGCGCGTCGAGGACGGTCAGCGCGACGACGGCGGCGGCGGAGGCGCCGAGGCTGATCCCGATGATGTCGGGGCTCGCGAGCGGGTTGCGCAGGGTCGTCTGGAACATCGAGCCCGCGGCGCCGAACGCCGAGCCGGCGAGGGCACCGAGCAGGGCGCGCGGGAGCTTGGCCTCCATGACGATGAACGACGCACCCGGCGCGTCGGGGAGCATCTCGCCGCGCAGGATCGGCAGGAGGTCGGCGAGCGCGACGACGTAGTCGCCGAGCAGCACCCGCACCAGCACGGAACCCACGGCGGCCACACCGAGGCCCGCGAGCACGAGCCGCACCCTCCGCGCCGGGCGCAGCCGGGCGCGGCGCACGCGGGAGACGTCGGCCGCCGGGACGGGCGCGGCCGGGGTGAGCGGTTCGACCCCAACGGGGCCCGCGACGGGGCCCGCGACGGGCGTGCTGCCGGGCGCGGTGCCCGTGGCCGGCGCCGTGGACACGCCGTTCACAGGCTCGCCATCCGTCCCCGGCGCACGAGCACGACGAAGAAGGGCACCCCGACGACCGCCGTCATGATGCCGGCCTGGACCTCGCTCGGCCTCGCGACGAGGCGCCCCACCGTGTCGGCGAGGAGCAGCAGGGTCGGACCGGCGACGAGGCAGACCGGGACGATGCGGCGGTGGTCCGGGCCGACGACGAAGCGCGCGACGTGCGGCACGACGAGCCCCAGGAAGCCGACCGGCCCGGCGAGGGCGGTGGCCGCGCCGCAGAGCACGGCGACCCCCACGGCGACGGCGACGCGGGCGAGCACGACGTTCTCGCCGAGGCCGCGGGCGAGGTCGTCGCCGAGGGCCAGCGCGTTGAGCCGGCGCACGGCGAGCAGCACGACGACGAGGCCGACGACGACGAAGGGCAGCACGGTCATCACGAGGTCGAGCCCGCGCCCGCCGATCGTCCCCACCTGCCAGAACCGGAACGCGTCGAAGGACTGACGGTTCGACACGAGCAGGCCGGACGACCAGCTCGTGAGGCCCGCCGTCACGGCCGCCCCCGCGAGGGTGAGCCGCAGTGGCGTCACCCCGCCACCGGCGAGGCCGGCGAGCGCGTGGACGAGCACCGCCGCGACGCCCGCGCCGGCCATGGCCCACCAGACGTAGCCGGTCAGGGAGCCCACCCCGAAGACGCTGATCGCCACGACGACCGCGAGAGCCGCCCCCGCGTTGACGCCGAGCAGGCCCGGGTCGGCCAGCGGGTTGCGGGTCAGGCCCTGCATGGCGGCGCCTGCGACGGCGAGGGCCGCCCCGACGAGGACGCCCACCGCGGTGCGCGCGAGCCGGGCATCGACGATGCCCCGGTCGTCGATGCCGTCGCCGTGGCCGAGGAGCACCTGCACCACGTCTGACAGCGGGATCGGCTTGGACCCCAACGTGATCGAGCAGACGAGCGCCACGAGCAGCAGCCCGGCGAGCACGGCGGTGACGGCGACGGCGCGACGACGCGCACCCGACCCCGGCCGCGACGGCGGCACGGGCGCCGGGGCCGCCTCCCCCACGCGCTCGACGGTCTGCGGGCTCACCATCAGGAGGCTGCGGCCTTGTCGGCTGCCGCCGCGACGAGCGGCACGAACAGCCTGGTCATGTAGGGGATCGACAGCGGCGTCGGTGAGCTCATCGTCAGGCCCACCTTCTGGTCCTTGGTCGCGACGAGCGCACCCGACCGGATCGCCGGCACCCGTCCGACGAGCGGGTCCTTCGTCATCGTCTGCACCTCGGAGTCCTCGGTGATGTAGGTGAGGAAGACGTCGGAGTCCAGCGCGGCCGCCTGCTCGGCGCTGACGGTGAGGTAGAACTCCTTGGACGACCTGGCCCGGGCCTCGACGAACGGCGCGTTCTTCATGCCGAGCTCGGTCAGCATCTGGGGCCGCAGGTCGCTCGGGGTGTAGAAGCCGATCTGCGAGAGGTCGGTCGGCGCGACGTAGCCGTAGACGAACGTCTTGCCCTCGAGCTGCGGGTGGTCGGCCCGGGCCTTGGCCAGCGTCGCCTCCGTCGCCCGCTCGACCTCGTCGGCGCGACCCGAGCGGCCGAGCGCCTTGCCGATCGTCTCGAGCGAGTCCTTCCACGGCGTGCCGTAGGCGACCTCCGGGTAGGCGACGACGGGCGCGAGCTTGCTCAGCTTGTCGTACTCGTCCTTCGTGATGCCGGAGTTCGTCGCGAGGATGAGGTCGGGCGCCAGCTTCGCGATCTCCTCGACGGGGTTGCCGTCGGAGTCGTCGAAGCGGGTCGGTGCGGCGCCGACGAAGGTCGCCAGCTGCGCGTCGAACCAGTCGGTCGAGAGCTTCGCGTTGCCACCCCACGACACCTTGGGCGCACCCACCGGGGCCACCCCGAGCGCGGCCACGTGGTCGGCGTCCGACCAGCCGAGGGTCACGACCCGCTTCGGCTCCTTCGTGATCGTGGCCGAGCCGAAGGCGTCGGTCAGGGTGACGGGGTAGGCCGTGGGGTCGGCGCCGGTGGACGTGCCGCCCGACCCGGCTGCGGCGGTCGGGGCGGCGGCGCCACCGGTGGGCCCGGTGGTGCACCCGGCGAGGACGAGCACCGCGGCTGCGGCGGTGACGAGGGCGGTCGTGAGGCGGGACACGTGAGGCGTCTCTCTGTCAGGGGACGGGAGCCCCAGCCGTGCCCGTCGGACATCCTCGGGTGGCTAAGGTAAGCCTCACCTTAGTAAGGGCACCCTGACCTCTGTCAAATGGCGGCCGACATGCGTCCGGGCCCGTGCAGCAGCACGGGCCCGGACGGCATACCTGATCGGCGAGATCACCTGTGGCGCAGGGTGACCCGTCAGAGAGCGCCCCCGAGGGTCACCCCGCCGTCGATGGTCAGGGTCTGCCCGGTGATCCACGACGCGTCGCGGCTCAGCAGGAAGCTGACCGCTCCGGCGACGTCCTCGGGCACGCCGAGCCGCTTCATCGGGTAGGCGCGCACCACCTTCTCCTCACGCCCCTCGTAGAGCGCCTCCGCGAACTTCGTCTTGACGACGGCCGGGGCCACGGCGTTGACGCGCACGTCGGGTCCCAACTCGTAGCCGAGCTCGGTCGTGAGGTGGATGAGCGCCGCCTTGGACACGCCGTACCACCCGATGACGCCGCTCGCGCCCTGCCCGGCCACCGAGGCGAGGTTGACGACCGCGCCGGGGTGGTCGTCGTCACCGAGGCCGGCGGCGACGGCCTTCTTGATCCACGAGAAGGCGGCGACGACGTTGACGTCGAGCACCTTGCGCGCGATGTCGACGCCGGAGTCGAGCATCGGCCCGTAGGCGGGGTTGATGCCGGTGTTGTTGACGAGCAGGTGCAACCCGCCGAACGTCTCGCGGGCGGCGGCGACCACCTCGTCCTGGTGCGCCTCGTCGGCGGCGTTGCCGGCGATCCCGAGCGCGTGCTCCGGGCCGCCGAGCGTCGCGACGGCCTCGGCGAGCGCCTCCGGCTTGCGGGCCGTGATGACGACACGGGCACCCTCGGCGACGAGACGTTCGGCGATGCCGAGCCCGATGCCGCGGCTCGCGCCCGTGACGATGGCGACCGCGCCCTCGTGCACGCCCATCAGAAGCCGAGGTCCCGGCCGATGAGCTCCTTCATGATCTCGTTCGAGCCCGCCCAGATCTTCGTGACGCGGGCGTCACGCCAGGCGCGGGCCACGCGGTACTCGTTCATGAAGCCGTAGCCGCCGTGCAGCTGCACGCAGTGGTCGAGCACGTCGTTCTGCACCTGCGAGCTCCACCACTTCGCCTTGGCGGCGTCGACGGCCGACAGCTTGCCCTCGGCGTGAGCGGCCACGCAGTCGTCGACGTACGCCTCGGCGACCTCGATCTTCGTGACGAGCTCGGCCATCAGGAACTTGTTGTGCTGGAAGGCGCCGATCGGCTGGCCGAAGGCCTTGCGGTCCTTGGCGTACTGGATCGTCTCCTCGAGGATCGCCTTGGCGTGCGCGACGTTGCTGACGGCCGCGCCGACGCGCTCCTGCGGCAGGCGCTGCATCATCGCGATGAAGCCCATGCCCTCCTCGCCGAGGCGGTTCTCGTCGGGCACACGGACGTTCTCGAAGAACAGCTCCGCCGTGTCGGACTCGTCCATGCCGACCTTGTCGAGCTTGCGGCCGTTGACGAAGCCCTCCATCCCGCGCTCGACCATGAGCAGCGTGATGCCCTTGGCGCCCTTGGAGGGGTCGGTGCGGGCCGCGACGATGACGAGGTCGGCCTGGTAGCCGTTCGTGATGAAGGTCTTGGAGCCGTTGAGGACCCAGCCGTCGCCGTCGCGCACGGCGGTGGTCTTGAGGGCAGCGAGGTCGGAGCCGCCGGAGGGCTCCGTCATGGCGATGGCGCAGATGAGCTCTCCGCTCGCCATGCCGGGCAGCCAGCGCTGCTTCTGCTCCTCGGTGCCGAGGTCGACGACGTAGGGCGGGCACACGTCCGAGTGGATGCCGAAGCACGAGCTCGTCGCCGCGTTGAAGCGCGACATCTCCTCGGCGACGACGGCGTTGAAGCGGTAGTCGTCGACGCCCGCCCCGCCGAACTCCTCGGGGATGTCGAGGCCGAAGAAGCCCTGCTTGCCGGCCTCGAGCCAGATGTCGCGCGGGATCGACTTGCCCTCGATCATCTCCTCGGCGCGCGGGGCGAGGGTGCGCGCGACGAACTCGCGCGCCGAGGCGCGCATCGCCTCGTGGTCCTCGTCGTAGATGTTGCGGGGCATGGCGTCCTCCATCGGGCGAGCGGGTGCGTGGCGCGGTACCGACCGGTAACTAAGCGCTTGCTTAGTCTCCCTCCGCTGCGGCATGCTGTCAACGTGCCGCAGCCCACGCAGACGACGCCCCCCGCCCCGGCGACGGCCTCCGCCCCGTCCGCGGATCCGGACGCCTCGACGGTCGACCGGCTCATGCAGGCGGCCGCGCACGCGTTCGCCGACAAGGGCTTCCACGCGACGACGACGCGCGACATCGCGTCGGGCGCCGGCCTGTCGCCCGCCGGCGTCTACGTGCACTTCGGCTCCAAGGAGGAGCTGCTCTTCCACCTCAGCCGGAGCGGGCACGAGTCCGCGCTGCGGCTGCTGCGCGCGGCGATCGCCGCGCACACGACGCCCGCCGACCAGCTGGCCGCCCTGATGGCCCGCTTCAGCGAGTGGCACGTCGAGCAGTACCAGGTGGCCCGCGTCGTGCAGTACGAGCACCACCACCTGACCCCCGACCACCACGCCGAGGTTCTCGCGCTGCGCAAGGAGATGGACTCGCTCGTGCGCGACGTGCTCGACCGCGGGCTCGCGGACGGCAGCTTCACCGTCGACGACAGCGCCGACACCGGCGACACGGCGCTGGCGCTGCTCTCGATCGTCGTCGACGTCGCCCGGTGGTACTCCCCCACGATCCGGCGCTCCCCCGCCGAGATCGGCGCGACGAACGCCGCCCTCGCGCTGCGGCTCGTCGGCGCCGGCCGCTGAGGCGGTGCCGGCCGAGCCGGTGCCGACCGGGGACCGCCCCGAGTGGCGCGGGCACGCCGTGCTGCAGGTCCCGGTGCCGCCGCTCGAGCCGTTCGTGCTCGCCCGCACCCGGCACTACGACCTCGACTACGTCTCGGCGGACCCGGCCTTCACGCACGCGCACGTCACGGCCCTCGGGCCGTTCCTCGACCTCACCGACCAGACGGTCGAAGCGCTCGGACAGGTCGGCGAGATCGCTTCCGGCACAGCGCCGTTCGACTTCACCCTCGACACCGTCGACACCTTCCCGAACGGCATCGTCCACCTCCTGCCGGCCCCGTCGGCGCCCTTCGCGCAGCTGACCGCGCAGCTGGCGGACGCCTTCCCGCAGTGCCCGCCGTATGCCGGCCGGTTCGCCGCCGTCGTGCCGCACCTGACGCTCGACGCCCTGGGCGCCGACGTCTCCGAGGCGTCGACGCGCGCGCTCGTCGCGCCGTGGCTACCGGCCCGGTGCCGGGCCGAGCGGCTCGACCTCGCCTGGTACGAGCCCGGTCGCTGCCGGGTGCTGCACTCCTGGCGCCTCGGCGGCTGAGACCGTCGGCTGCCCGAGGTCGACGGTGAGGCGGGGCAGGAAGAACTGCACGAGCGGACCGATGAGGACGGCATACGCCACCGTGCCGAGACCGACGGGGCCGCCGAGGAGCCAGCCGACCGCGAGCACCGTGACCTCGATCGAGGTGCGCACGAGGCGGATCGACAGGCCGGTGCGGCGCGCGACACCGGTCATGAGCCCGTCGCGCGGGCCCGGCCCGAGCTGGCTGCCGATGTAGAGCCCGCCCGCGACGCCGTTGAGCACGATGCCCGAGGTGAGCATCAGCACCCGCGCCCACGGGGCCTCGGGCGGAGCGATGAGGGCGAGGCCGGCGTCGGCCGCGAGCCCGATGACGACGACGTTGGCCACGGTGCCGAGCCCCGGCCACTGGCGCAGGGGCACCCAGAGCAGCAGCACGAGGGCGCCGACGACGATCGTCACCTGGCCGAAGGTCATCGGCAGGTGGCTCGTGATGCCTGCGTGGAAGACGTCCCACGGGTCGAGGCCGAGCGTCGAGCGGATCATCATGGCCATGGAGACGCCGTAGAGCGTGAGCCCGCCGAGCAGCTGGGTGAGGCGGCGGGGCAGTCGGCCGGCCCGCAGCTGCTGGCGCGGGCTGAGGTTGGCGAGGGGCACGGAGCGGCGCATGCCCCCAGCATGCCGCCAAGTGGACCGACTTCTCAGGTCCAGTCGTGCGACAGTGGACCGGTGCGCACCATCTCCGCCCGATCGCTCGCCCTGCTGCTCGGCCCCGAGCCGCTGCCCCGGCCGGCGTACCGCGGCCTCGCCGACGCCGTCCGCCGCCTCGTCTGCGACGGGCGCCTCCTCGTCGGCACCCGCCTGCCGAGCGAGCGGACCCTGATGACCGAGCTCGGCCTCAGCCGCACGACGGTGGGCGCCGCCCTCGACACCCTGCGCGACGACGGCTTCGTCGTGACGCGTCGCGGCTCGGGCAGCGTCGTGCGCCTGCCGTCCGGGCCCGCCGGACTCGCCCTCTCGCAGGCGGGCCTCATCCCGACCGACGTGCCGCCCGACGTCATCGACCTCACGTATGCCGCCCTCCCGGCCGCGGCGGGCGTCACCGCCGCCTACGAGCACGCCCTGACCGAGCTGCCGCGCCACCTCGCGACCGCCGGCTACGACCCGCGCGGCCTCCCCGAGACCCGCGAGGCGGTCGCGGCGTGGTTCGAGGGACGTGGCTTGCCGACGGACCCGGGTCAGGTCGTCATCACCTCCGGCGCGCACGGGGCGCTCTCCGCGGTGCTCCGCGCCCGGCTCGAGACCGGCGACCGCGTCGTCGTCGAGAGCCCGACGTACCCGAACGCCATCGTCGGCGTGCGGCGGTCGGCCTACCGGGCCGTGCCCGCCCCGCTGACGCCGACGGGCTGGGACGTGGAGGCGATCGCGACGACGGTGCGCCAGAGCGGCGCCCGCGCCGCCTACCTCATCCCCGACCACCAGAACCCCACCGGCCTCGTCATGGACGTCCACACGCGCGAGGCGCTCGGACGGGTGCTCGCCCGGGCCGGGACGACGCCGGTCGTCGACGAGACCTTCGTCGAGCTCGCCCTCGGGGACGAGGACCCCGTGGCACCGTTCGCCGCGACGTCGCGCGACGCGCACACCCTCGGCAGCGCCGGCAAGACGTGGTGGGGCGGGCTGCGGGTCGGCTGGGTGCGGACTCCCCGCGGGGGCGCGGAGGCCGTCATCGAGGCGCGCCACAGCCTCGACCTCGGCACGGCGATCCTCGAGCAGCTCGTCGTGACCGAGCTGCTGCGACAGGGCGATTCACTCCTCATCGAGAGACGGCGAGAGGCCAAGGCCCGGCGCGACGCCCTAGTCGGCTCGCTTCGCCGGCACCTGCCTGACTGGCGCTTCGACGTGCCGAGCGGCGGGCTCAACCTCTGGTGCGAGCTGCCGGAGGCGCGTGGCGACGAGCTGGCCCGGGTGGCCGAGGCGCACGGCATCCGGCTCGCCCGCGGCGGGCAGTTCGGCGCCGAGGGCGGGTTCTCGCGGTGGGTTCGCGTGCCGTTCTGCGTGGCGCCCGACGAGGCCGACGAGGTCGGTCGTCGCCTCGCGTCCGCCTGGCAGGCCGCCCAGGGCGGCCACTGCGGCGGACGGCGCGAGGTGACGCCCCTCATCGCCTGACGTCGGGAGCCCGGGTGGGCTGCGAGACTGGCGGCGTGGGCAACGACAGCGCCGGGCGCATCACCTCCTGCCGGTGGGAGCACGGCAAGGTCGTCGACGAGGGCTTCCCCCTCGAGGACGTCTCCGACCTCCTGCACCGCGAGGACTCCCTCATCTGGGTCGACCTCTGCGAGCCGGACCACGCGGGTCTGCGCGCCCTCGCCGGCGAGCTGGGGCTCGACCCGCACGCCGTCGAGGACGCCGTGTCGGCCGGTGAGCGCCCCAAGGCGACCCGGCATCGCGAAGCACACCTTCCTCACCGTCTACGCGACCCGGCTCGAGCGCGGCCCCGAGACGGAGGCAACCGGCGAGCTGGGAGGCGCGCACCGCGACGGTGCGGCCGCGGACACCGAGCCCGCCGGCCCCGAGTCGCGCCTGCGCACGGCCCGCATCTCGGCGTTCGTGCTGCCCGGCGGCATCATCACCGTCCGCAGCAGCGACGCGTTCGACATGCAGCCCGTGCTCGACCGCTGGAACGACGACCCCGAGCTGCTCCGCCTGGGCGTCGGCGCCCTCGTGCACGGCCTGCTCGACACCGTCGTCGACGGCCACTTCGAGGCGATCCAGCAGCTCGACGACGCCATCGAGGCCCTCGAGGACCTCCTCTTCGACGAGCGCGGCCGCACCCACACCGTGCAGGTGCGCACGTACCGGCTGCGCAAGGAGCTCGTCGAGCTGCGCCGCGTCGTGCTGCCGATGCGCGACGTCGTCAACGCCGTGCTGCGCCACCGCGGCGAGCTCGACCAGCGGCACACCGAGCTCGACGGCTTCTACGACGACCTCTACGACCACGTCCTGCGAGCGGCGGAGTGGACCGAGTCGCTGCGCGACATGGTGACGACGATCTTCGAGACGAACCTGTCGCTGCAGGACGCCCGGCTCAACACCGTCATGAAGAAGCTGACCGGGTGGGCCGCGATCATCGCCGTCCCCACCGCCGTCACGGGCTGGTTCGGCCAGAACGTGCCCTACCCCGGCTTCCAGCAGCCGTGGGGCGTCGTGTTCAGCGCAGCCGTCATCGCGGGGGTTGCCGTCGCCCTCTACGTCGTCTTCCGCCGCAAGGGCTGGATCTGACGCCGGAGGGCCGCGACGCAGTGCGTCCCGGCCCTCCTGTCTGTCGACGGCTCGCGCCGGCGTCGTCGACGGGCGCTCAGTCGCGCGTCAGCTTGCGGTACGTGACGCGGTGCGGGCGAGCGGCATCCGGGCCGAGGCGCTCGACCTTGTTGGCCTCGTAGGACTCGAAGTTGCCCTCGAACCAGTACCAGCGCGACGGGTTCTCCTCGGTGCCCTCGTAGGCGAGGATGTGCGTCGCGATCCGGTCGAGGAACCACCGGTCGTGGGTGATGACCACGGCGCAGCCCGGGAAGTCGAGCAGGGCGTTCTCGAGCGAGCCCAGCGTCTCGACGTCGAGGTCGTTGGTCGGCTCGTCGAGGAGCAGCAGGTTGCCGCCCTGCTTGAGGGTCAGCGCGAGATTGAGGCGGTTGCGCTCACCACCGGAGAGGACCCCGGAGAGCTTCTGCTGGTCCGGGCCCTTGAAGCCGAACTGGCTGACGTAGGCACGCGAGGGGATCTCGACGTTGCCGACCTTCATGTAGTCGAGGCCGTCCGAGACGATCTCCCAGAGGTTCTTCGTCGGGTCGAGACCCTCGCGGCCCTGGTCGACGTAGGAGATCTTGACGGTCTCGCCGATCTTGACCTCGCCCGAGTCGGGCTCCTCGAAGCCGACGATCGTCTTGAAGAGCGTCGACTTGCCGACCCCGTTCGGGCCGATGACGCCGACGATGCCGTTGCGCGGCAACGAGAACGAGAGGTTGTCGATGAGGACGCGGTCGCCGAAGCCCTTCTTGAGGTTCTTGACCTCGATGACCGTCGAGCCGAGGCGCGGGCCCGGCGGGATCTGCAGCTCCTCGAAGTCGAGCTTGCGGGTGCGCTCGGCCTCGGCCGCCATCTCCTCGTAGCGGGCCAGGCGGGCCTTGCTCTTGACCTGACGGCCCTTGGCGTTGCTGCGGACCCACTCGAGCTCGGTCTTGAGCCGCTTCGCGAGCTTCGCGTCCTTCTTGCCCTGGATCTGCAGGCGCTCGGACTTCTTCTCGAGGTAGGTCGAGTAGTTGCCCTCGTACGGGTAGAGCCTGCCGCGGTCGACCTCGGCGATCCACTTGGCGACGTTGTCGAGGAAGTAGCGGTCGTGGGTGACGGCGATGACGGCGCCGGGGTAGCTCTCGAGGTGCTGCTCGAGCCACAGCACCGACTCGGCGTCGAGGTGGTTGGTGGGCTCGTCGAGCAGCAGCAGGTCGGGCTTCTGCAGGAGCAGCTTGCACAGGGCGACGCGGCGACGCTCGCCACCGGAGAGGGTGGTGACGGGCGAGTCCGCCGGCGGGCAGCGCAGGGCGTCCATCGCCTGCTCGAGCTGGCTGTCGAGGTCCCACGCGTCCGCGTGGTCGATGTCCTCCTGCAGCTTGCCCATCTCCGCGAGCAGGGCGTCGTAGTCGGCATCGGGGTCGGCCATCTCGGCCGAGATCTCGTTGTAGCGGTCGAGCTTGGCCTTGATCTCGCCGGCGCCCTCCTCGACGTTGCCGAGGACGGTCTTCTCCTCGTTGAGGGGCGGCTCCTGCAGCAGGATGCCGACCGTCGCGTCGGGCGCGAGGCGGGCCTCGCCGTTGGACGGCTGGTCGAGTCCCGCCATGATCTTGAGGATCGTCGACTTGCCGGCGCCGTTCGGGCCGACCATGCCGATCTTCGCACCGGGGTAGAACGACATCGAGACGTCATCGAGGATGACCTTCTCGTTGTGCGCCTTGCGCGCGCGGGTCATGGTGTAGATGTACTCGGCCATGCCCTGAGGCTATCGGCCACAGGGCATGGCGCCGAATCCATGTCCGTGGAGACGTGATCAGCCCTAGGCTCCGGCCTATCCGCCGGCGCCTGCGGGCGGGCACCCGTTGTGAAGGGGCATCATGAAGAGAATCGCAGCACGCTCCTCGGCACTCATCGGCACGACCGTCGCCTTGCTGTTCGTCGGCAACTCGATGGCTCACGCCCAGACCGGCACCTGGTCGCTCAGCACGACGGGGGCATCGTCCTCCGGCAGCTGGTCGACCTCTGCACAGACCTACTCGTTCAGCGCCTCGGTGAAGGACACCAAGGCCGACGGTTCGTGCGCCTACATCACGTTCCGACCCAAGGTCCACTACGGCTACACGGGCACCTGGTTCGGTGTCGGCCTCTCCGGCTACGAGCTGCGCAAGGAAGTGTGCGGCAATGGCACGACCCTCTACACCTCGCCGTCCATCAACGTCCTCGACAAGATGTCGGCGCTCGACAAGACGGCCGGTGACAAGATCAAGATGAACATCAGGGTCTGCCGCAACGTCAACAACGCCGGCGACAACTGCAGCGAGATGGACACGCCCCCGATCGACTTCTGACCGGGCCCGACCCGGCTGCCACCAGCCGTCGGTCCTGGGAATCCCAGGACCGACGGTCAGGCGGACGCCCGGTCGACGACCTCGTAGGGGTCGGTGAGCGGGTCGCCCGGCTCGGGCACCTCGTCGGCCGTCTCCTCGGGGTCGCTCGTGTCGTCCGGCCCGGAGGCTCCGCCGGGCTCGTAGTCCGCAGAGGCGACGCCGTCCTCGTCGACACCCACCGGGCGCGACGCGGACCCGCCATCCGCGATGGCCCGGAGCGAGGCCTGCACCTCGGGGTCGGCCGTGCGGTCCTGGCCCAGCGCCGCCGCCCGGCTCACCCGCTCGAAGGCCGAGCGCCCCCACGACAGGTCGTGGCCGACGTGCTTGGCCTCGATCTCCGAGGACTGGCGCGGACCTCCGTCGGCGCCGACGAACTCCTTGTTTGCGACGGTGCCGGACACGACGACCGGTTGGCCCTTGCGGAGCGACGCGGCGACGTTGCCGGCCAGGGCGTCGAAGGCGATGACGCTGTAGAAGCTCGTGTCGCCGTCGACGAACCGCCCGTCGGCCGTGCGCTTGTAGGGCGTCGTCGCGACCCGGAAGGTCGTGAAGTTGCTGCCGTTGCGGTCACGCCGCACCGTCGGGTCGGTCACGACGTTGCCGTGCACGGTGATGCCGATCTCGTTCATCGAGCGCTCCTGGTGGTCACCGGCGGCCTCGTGCCGCCTGCTCCCACTCTCCCGGCGCCGCACCCGCCGCGGCAGGCCCTGCCCCGCGGCTGTGGACAACGGCCCACCCCCTCGGAGGGGGTGTGGACGACGCCCCTGCGGCCGTCCCGGACGTCGTGCTCGCGCGCGAGCGCGGTCAGCGCGCGGCGGCGGCCAGGTGCTCGCGCGTCACGCGGTGCCGTGCCAGCACCGCGTCGACGGGGGCGAGGACGTGGGCGTCGGTGACCCCCGCCACCGACTCGTCCAGGCGCTGCGCGATGAGCGTCCGGCGCCGGCGCGCCCCCACGCGCGCCCACGCCCTCGACAGCACGCCGAGCAGGATGCCGAGGCCGACTCCCCCGACGAGCAGCACGAGCGGCAGCGGCACGATGCCGAGCGTCGGGGTCTCCGGGCGCGCGAAGGCCAGCAGGCCACCGACCCAGAGCACGGCATACCAGAGCAGCCCGACGACGGCGAGCACGCCGAGGAGCCACTGGAGGACGTTGACGACGAACCACCAGGCGGGGCGGCGCGCGCGCAGCGAGGTGCCGGCGACGGCTCGGTCGAGGGCGTCGCCGAGCGAGCCGTCACCCTCGTCGACGGCGTCCTCGACGGCGTGCGACCAGCGCACCGGCAGGCCGGTCGACGCGTCGCGGACGAAGGTGCGCGTGGCGAGCTCGACGGCCGACACCGTGGAGGCCGTCGGCGTGGGGATGGACGAGCGGCCGAGCACCGCGCGCACCTCGGAGGCGTCGATGTCGACGGGGATCGACGGTCGCCCACCGGTGCGGTCGAGGCGAAGCCGGCGCAGCGGGTCGGCGGCGAAGCCCGTGGTCCACCGGCCGAAGAGCCAACCCGTGTGGGCGAACGCCTCCCGGCGGTGGTCGCGCTCGACGGCGTCGAGGACGATCGGCACGCCCGCAGCGCGGCCGAGGGCGGCGTCGAGGTCGGTGCGCGCCAGGGCCCGCACGTCGGGCTCGGTCTCGGACACCCCCGACCGCAGCCGCTCGGCGGCACCGACGACGTCGGACTTCAGGCGCTGACGCGAAGCAGCATGTCCTGCAACGGCATTCGCCAGTCGCTGCTGGAGGTCGGGCACACCGTCACCGGTCACCGTCGACGTCGTCAGCACGGCCGCTCCTGCGACCCCGTCGGCGACGAGCAGCTTCGTCAGGTCGGTGCGCACCGACGCCAGGGCCTCGCGGCCGAGGCGGTCGGACTGGTTGAGCACCGCGAGCGTCATCGCGTCGTGGCGCGACATGAGGCTGACGAACTCGTCGTGGAGGCGCGCGTCGGCATACTTCTGCGGATCGGTCACCCACACGAAGACGTCGACGAGCTCGAGCACCCGTTCGGCCTCGTGCCGGTGCTCGACGACCCGCGAGTCGAAGTCGGGCAGGTCGAGCAGCACGAGCCCGCCGAGCGAGCCGGCCACCTGGCCCCGGCGCTGCCGCCCGTCCGCCCCGCCGGGGCGGCTCTCGTCGACGACGTGCCGGGTCGTCACGCCGAGCCAGTCGAGCAGCTCCGACGCGTCGGCGTCGCCCCAGACGGCGGCGCTGGGAAGGGACGTCGTGGGCCGGCGGGCGCCGATCGTCGCGACGTCGGCGCCGACGAGCGCGTTGAAGAGCGAGGACTTGCCACTGCCGGTGGCGCCGGCGAGCGCCACGACCGTGTGGTCACCGGCGATGCCGCTGCGCTCTGCCGCCTTGGTGACGACGCGC
This sequence comes from Terrabacter aeriphilus, assembly GCF_039542985.1. NCBI lineage: Bacteria > Bacillati > Actinomycetota > Actinomycetes > Micrococcales > Intrasporangiaceae > Terrabacter > Terrabacter aeriphilus. Next base: position 9,668 of record NZ_BAABIW010000020.1, on the reverse strand, counting down.
CGCGCGTTGTCCGCCGCCGCGGGGTCGAGCTCCCCCGCGCCGGAGCCCAGCGCGGCCTCGAGCTCGGCCGTGCGCGTGGCGAGCTCGGCGGCCGAGACGGTGCGCACCGTGGCGCTGCCCATGCGGATCGGGCTCATCGGGCGGCCTGCACGGCCTCGGCGGCGCGGACGAGCCGCTCGGTCTGCTCGGGGTCGGCCTGCACCGTCGTGACTGCTCCTTCGTAGCGGGCGAGCTCGGCGGCGTAGAGCTCGTCGACCCGGGTCATCAGCTGCTCGCGGGCCTTCTTCGCGAGCTCGCGCACCGCCTGGTCGCCGAAGACGGCCTCGAGCAGCTTCTGCCCGACGACCGCGGTGCCGCCGGCGATGCCCACCTCGGCACCGAGCAGCCCACCGGTGCTCGAGAACGCGACGAGCATGAGCACGACGCCGAGCCCGTTGACGCCGTAGGCCATGATCCGCGCGGTCGTGCGCCGGTCGCGGCCCTCGTCGCGCACCATCTGGAGGATGTCGCCCTGCCAGTCGCGCACGAGTCGCTGGATCCGCGTGTCGATGCGCGGGCCCGCGACGGCGAGCGCGGGCTGCGCGGCGAGCAGCTGGTCGCCGCCGGGCAGCAGCCGCCACGCGCGGGCGATCTGGCCGGCCGCGAGCTCGGCGCGGTTGACGACGAGCGCCTCGACCCCCGTCTGCAGCGCCTCGCCGAGGTATTCGGCGCGTGCCGGCTCCCCCTTGAGGAGCGCCGTGAAGCGGTCCCGCACGCGCGAGACCGTCGACTCCACCTGGCGGAAGAACTCGCCGGTGCCGACGAACTCCTGCCACCGCGCGAGCACCTCGCCGCGCAGCAGCGTGCCGTCGACCATCCCGTCGCGCACGTGCTCGGCCGCCTCGTCGTATGCCGTCGCCGCGGCGCCGACGAGCGCGCGGGCCGCGGCGTTCTGGGCCTCGGTCGCCGCGGCCACGGCGCGCGTGCGCGCGTCGAGGGAGGCGAGCGCGCCCTCGAGCGTCTGGCGCACGACGACGGCGCGCGCCTGCGCGTCACCGGCGAGGGCGCCGAGCCAGGCCCGCAGCCGCTCGGACTGCTCGGCGGGCAGCAGGCCGTCGACGAGCTGCGACTCGAGCACGGTGAAGATCGGCGACTGGTCGAGCCCCTGCTCGCGGAGCATCCCCGCGAGGTGCGTGCGGATGTCGTCGGCGGCCTCGGCCGGCACGCGGTCGAGCACGACCGCGACGGCGGTGCCGCGCTCGGACGCCCCGCGCAGCAGCTCCCACGGCACGGCGTCGGCGTAGCGCGCGGCGGTGGTGACGAAGATCCAGAGGTCGGCGGCGGCGAGCAGCTGCGTGGCGAGGTCGCGGTTGGCGGCGACGACGCTGTCGACGTCCGGGGCGTCGATGAGGGCGAGGCCGGGCGCGACGGCGTCGGTGGAGACGAGCCGCACCGCGCCGGGGCCGTCGGAGGCCGAGTGTCGTCCGGTGATCCGGGCCAGGCCCGGCAGGATATGCGGCCCCGAGAACCAGGCGGCGTCGGACGGGTGGTGGATGAGCACCGGCGAGCGCGTCGTCGGCCGGAGGACGCCGGGCAGCGACACCTCGCGCCCGACGACGGAGTTGACGAGGGTCGACTTGCCGGCGCCCGTCGACCCGCCGACGACGGCGAGCAGCGGGGCGTCGAGGGCGGTGAGGCGCGGGAGCACGTAGTCGTCGAGCTGGTGGAGCAGGGCGGAGCGCTCGAGGCGAGCGGCCTCGGCCCCGGCGAGCTCCAGCGGGAGGGTGGCGTCGGCGACGGCGGAGCGCAGCCCCTGGACCGTCGAGAGGAGCCGGTCGGTGCCGGCGCCGGAGATGTCTGCCACAGCCGCGATTCTTCCGTGTCGGGCGAACCGCGCCAAACCGACGAGCCCGGCACCGGCAGACCGGTTCCGACTCGTGACCTGGGCGCCCCCGGCAGGACTCGAACCTGCGACCAAGAGATTAGAAGGCTCTTGCTCTATCCGCTGAGCTACAGGGGCCGGCCGGCCCGGGTCGTCGCCTTGCCGGTGGCCGAGCCCATGATAGGCACCCGCCGACCCGGCCCCGCGTCCGAGCCGGCTCAGGTGACGGGCGAGCCGATGAAGTCGCGGCGGTGGGCCGTGATGGCCTCGAGCAGCACGAGCTCGCGGGCGGCCGCGCCCTCCTCCGCCGTGCCGCGCACGATCCGCGAGCGCAGCAGCGCGAGGTCGCTCGCGCTGTCCTGGAAGGCGTCCATCGACCGGCGCGCCGCGCGGCCGCCCGTGCGTCGTGCCCACGACCGCGCCGCCCGCCGCAGGCGCAGGTGGGAGAGCATCGTCACCTCGGCGTGCGTGAGCCAGCCGGCGTCGGCATACGGCGACAGGTGACGGCCGATGAGGCGACCCTCGCGACGACGCAGCCACAGCAGGAAGCCGAGGAAGGCGAGGAAGAGCGGCACCTGGTAGGTGAGGTAGGCCTCGAAGAAGCCGTCCATGCCGGCGAGCGCCGAGAGGTTCCACAGCCCGTGCAGGAGCATGGCGCAGACCCAGCCGACGACGACGGCGAGCACCCGCGTGGCCGGGCGGCGGGCCGTCACGGCGATGCCGATCCCGATGCCGGTGAGCGAGGTGAAGAGCGGGTGGCCGAAGGGGCCCATCAGCCCGCGCACGAGGAAGGTCGCCGTCAGGCCCTCGCTGCCGTACTCGTTGTAGGCCTGGCCGAGGTAGAGGATGTTCTCGCTGAAGGCGAAGCCGGCGCCGATGAGGCCGGCGTAGACGATGCCGTCGATGACGCCGTCGAACTCGCGGCGCCGCAGCAGGAAGATGAGCAGGATGCCGAGGCCCTTGAGGGTCTCCTCGGTGACCGGTGCGAGGTAGACGGCGCCCGTCGCGAGCGGGTCGTTCCAGGCCGCCTCGACGAGCAGCTTGAGCCCGAACGTGTTGAGGAAGAAGGCGCCGACGACCGCGACGAGCGCGCCCCAGAGGAACGCGAACACCCGGTAGCGAACCGGCTCCGCCTCGTAGCGGTCGAGCCAGAGGAAGGTCGGCACGATGACGAAGACCGGCACGATCGCCATGAGCGCGGCCACGACGATGGTCTGGGTCGTCAGGCGCTGGCCGAGGATGTCGAGCAGGACGAGCAGGCAGACGAGGAAGCCGCTGGCGACGATCCCGGCCGTGATCACCGTGCGCAGGAGGGGGCGGCGCGTCGGGTTGGCAGCCGGGCTCCACTGCGGTGCCGGGCTGCCCGGCGCACCGGCCGGCTGCATGGTCGTCGGGTCCCCTGAGCTCATGGACGCAGGCTAGTGCAGCGGCCCTGCCGACCCCAGCCTCTATGGTGGAGCGGTGAGCGACACGAACCACCGAGCCATCGCCGACCGGATCATCTGGATCGACTGCGAGATGACGGGCCTCTCCCTGACGTCCGACGCCCTCGTGGAGGTGGCCGCGCTCGTCACCGACTTCGAGCTCAACCAGCTCGGGGAGGGGATCGACGTCGTCATCCGGCCGCCGGACGAGGCCCTCGAGCAGATGGACGACTTCGTCCGCGACATGCACACGAGCTCGGGCCTCATCACCGAGCTCGACGGCGGCGTCACGCTCAAGGAGGCCGAGCACATCGTGCTCGACTACGTGCGCACCTTCGTCCCCGAGCCGCGCAAGGCGCCCCTCGGCGGCAACACCGTCGCGACCGACCGCGGCTTCCTCTCGCGGGACATGCCGGTGCTCGAGTCCTACCTGCACTACCGGATCATCGACGTCAGCTCGATCAAGGAGCTGTCGCGGCGCTGGTACCCCCGCGTCTACTTCAACGCCCCGAAGAAGTCCGGCGGGCACCGCGCCCTCGCCGACATCCGCGAGTCGATCGCCGAGCTGCGCTACTACCGCGAGGCCGTCTTCGTGCCCCAGCCCGGCCCCGACAGCGCCACGGCCAAGGCGCTCGCGAGCCCGCACGTCATCGAGCACTGACCCCCCGGCACACGGCCGCGACCGCCCTCGCGGCCGAGGCCGTATGCCGTCCGGCGGGGTGGTCACGAGCACCTCACCGGAGCCTGTAGCATTGTCGACGCCGTGACACGGCGCCGAGCCCTTGGGCCCGGCTCGTGTTGTGCATGGTGGGTGTAGCTCAGCTGGTAGAGCACCTGGTTGTGGTCCAGGTGGCCGCGGGTTCAAGTCCCGTCACTCACCCCACGGTCCTGCTCGTCAGGACGGACACATGGCCCGGTGCCCCACAGGGCGCCGGGCCATGATGCATATCCGACGCGGCTCCGGAGGCCCCCGATGCACGACGCACCGCTCGACACCCGGTTCTCCCCCTCGGCGGGCCAGACGCTCGGCGTGGAGTGGGAGGTCGGGCTCATCGACCCGGTCACCTTCGACCTCACCTCGCGCGCCGACGAACTGCTCGCCCTCGCGAACGCGCCCGAGGACCACGGGCACGCGCGCCCGACGAAGTCGCGGTCGACCGTGACGCAGGAGCTGCTGCGCAACACGGTCGAGATCGTGACCGGCATCTGCGTCAACGCGGAGGAGGCCGCCGCCGACCTCGGCGACGGCCTCGCCCGGGTGCAGGCCGCCGCCGACGAGCTCGGGGTGCTCCTCTACGGCGGCGGGGCGCACCCCTTCGCACGCTGGGAGGACCAGCAGGTCACCGAGGGCCCCCGCTACGCCACGCTCATCGACCGCACCCAGTGGTGGGGCCGGCAGATGGTGATCTTCGGCGTCCACGTGCACGTCGGGGTCACCTCGGCCGCGAAGGTCTGGCCGCTCGTCAACGCCCTGCTCACCTACCACCCGCACCTCACCGCGCTCTCGGCGTCCTCCCCCTACGGCTCCGGCGCCGACACCGGCTACGCGAGCAACCGCACCATGCTCTTCCAGCAGCTGCCGACGGCCGGCCTGCCGTTCCAGTTCGAGACCTGGCCGCAGTACCGCGAGTACCTCCACGACGTGCACACGACCGGCGTCATCAGCGACGCGAGCGAGCTGCGGTGGGACATCCGCCCGTCGCTGCGGCTCGGCACCATCGAGGTGCGTGCCTGCGACGGCTTCTCCCGCCCGCAGGACGTCACCGCCGTCGCCGCCTTCATCCACTGCCTCGTCACGCACCTCGAGCGGCAGCTGGCCGAGGGCGTGCTCGCCCGCCCGCTGCCGCCGTGGCACGTGCAGGAGAACAAGTGGCGCGCGGCCCGCTACGGCCTCGACGCCATCATCATCCGCGACGCCGACAACACCGAGCTGCACGTCGTCGACGACATCCACGACCTGCTCGAGCAGCTGCAGCCCACCGCCCGGCGGCTGGGCTGCACGGCCGAGCTCGCCGGCATCGAGGACATCCTGCGCGACGGCGCGGGCTACCAGCGCATGCGGGCCGCGGTCGCCGCCGACGGCACCGGCGACCTACGAGCAGCCGTGCGCGCCATGCTCATCCGCACCGACGGCTGAGCCGCCGCCGGCGCGAAGGCCGAGACCACCCGCCCGCAGGCCCGCCCCCCGAACCGCGCCGTGGCGCACTTCCAGCCGCCAACGAGCCCGTACCCCGGCCCGAACCGCGCCGTGGCGCACTTCCAGCCGCCAACCAGCCCGTATGCCGGCCCGAACCGCGCCGTGGCGCACTTCCAGCCGCCAACCAGCCCGTATGCCGGCCCGAACCGCGCCGTGGCGCAGTTGCAGCCGTCTTCTCCCCCCGGCAGCTACGGGGACGTGGGAGCGGTGCTGCCGTTCGGTGGCCCGACGAGGGAGTCGTAGTCGTCGCCGTCGACGGGCGACGAGGTCAGCGCGCCGTCCGGCAGGGGGACCTCCGCGGGGCGCCCCTGCCTGACGAACTGCACGTCGTCGATGCCGTCGAGGGAGGTCAGGGTCAGCACGACCTGGCCGACGGCGAGCGGCAGCCGGCTGGCGTTGAGCTCGCGCTCTCCGGGGTCGAGCTCGACGACCGCGGTCCTCCCGGCCACGCGCTCGAGCCGCAGCACGAACCCTGACCCCAGCGCCGTGGCGAGCCCCGCGGCGCGCTGCTGGGAGTCGGGGCCCTGCGCGAGGCGGTCGAGCAGGGCCGCCACGACCGGCCCGAGGCCGGCACGCGACAGCGGGGCCGCCACGGGCGTGAGCAGCTCGTCCGTCGTCAGCAGGTAGACCCGGGGGGTCGTCGTGACCGTGCCCCGCACCGACGTCGACGGCCCGGACGGCGCAGGGTCGACGAGCCGGTAGGGCACGTCGGTCGGGTCGACCAGCTGCGCCGGGGTCGACTGCGGCAGACCGCAACCGGCCACCACCAGCACGCCGAGGGCCGCGAGCAGGGCGAGCGCCCGCGGCCTCATGCCCGCACCTCCGCGTCGCCGGCGGGTCGCAGCGGCAGCCGCACGACGAAGCGTCCTCCCCCACCGGGGGCCTCGGTGCACCAGACCGCGCCACCGTGCGCGCGCATGGTCTCGGCGACGAGGCTGAGGCCGAGACCCGTGCCGGGCCGCGATCCCCGGGACCCGGCGCGGGCGAAGCGTTCGAAGATCCGCTCGCGGTCGGCGGGGGCCACCCCGTCACCGGCGTCGTCGACGAGGACGACGGCCTGGTCGCCGCTCCGACGCACGGTCACGGCCGTCAGACCGCCACCGTGCGTCTCGGCGTTGCCGAAGAGGTTGAGCAGCGCGCGGTGGAGCTGGCCCCGGTCGACGAGCACCGGCAGCTCGGGAGCGGTGCCGGTGCCGGCCGCCGACGAGCCGTCGTCGAGCACCTCTACCGGGCGCCTGCTGTCGCGCAGGGCGTGCCGGACGAGCTCGGCGAGGTCGGTCGCCGTGAGCTCCCGGGTCACGACGCCGGCGTCGAGGCGGCCGAGCTCGAGCAGGTCCTCCAGCGAGCGGTGGAGGCGGTCGAGCTCCACGGCGACGAGGTCGAGCGCCTGCTGCGACCGGGGACTCAGCTCCTCGCGCCGTCGCGAGAGCACGTCGACGCTGGCCTTGAGCGTCGTCAGCGGTGAGCGCAGCTCGTGCGAGAGGTCGGCCGCGAAACGGGCGTCGCGCTCGATGCGCTCCTGGAGGGTCTCGACCATGCTGTTGAACGAGCCGACGATGACCGCCAGGTCGGGGTCGTCGGTGCCCGGCAGCCGGGTGCCGAGCTCTCCGACGGCGATCCGGGCGGCGGCGCCCGCGATCGAGTCGAGCGGCGCGACGAGGCGCCGCGACGCGGCACGCCCCACGAGGGCCCCGCTCAGGGTCGTGACGACGGCGAAGCTCGCCAGGACGTTGGTCAGGGTCGACAGGGTGGCAGCGAGCTCCGTCGTCGAGGTGACCTCGAAGAACCGGGCCCGCACCGCCGGCAGGGGCACCCCGACGACGATGCCGGGGCCGCTCGACGTGCGCGTCCACGCGAGCGTGACCGTCCCGGCCGTGGCCGCGTCGGCGACGTCCGCGGGCACGCTCGTCGAGCCCTCACGAAGTGACGAGGAGAACCAGCGGCCGTTCCGGTTAAGCACGACGTCGGAGCCCGACGGCGGCGAGATCGACCCGATGACGTCGCTCGTGCGCGCGCCGCTCGTCAGCAGGCCGTCACGGATGACGGACGCGTCGACGAAGGCCTGGCGCAGGGCGACCCGCTCGCGCTGGTCGACGAGGTAGTGCCGAGCCGCGACGTAGGTGCCGACCGAGAGCAGCACCGAGAGGGCGAGCGCGCCCGCGGCGAACGAGACCGTCACCGTGGCCCGCAGCCCCAGCCCGGGCAGGCGCCAGCCCGCGCGTCGCAGCCTGTCGGCGAAGACCCGCCCCAGCCCGGCGCGGGGCCGCGCGGCGCTCCCCCGGTCGCCCGCCACCGCGTCGCCCGCCACCGCGTCACCCGCGTCGTCCGTCACCGTGTCATCCGCCCACCAGCCCAGGCGCTTCAGCGCGGGTCGAGCCGGTAGCCGAGACCCCGCACGGTCACGAGCAGCTCGGGACGGGCAGCATCCGGCTCGATCTTGGTGCGGAGGCGGCGCACGTGCACGTCGACGATGCGCTCGTCACCGAAGTAGCCCCGGTCCCAGACGGTCTCGAGCAGCTGGCGGCGGCTCAGCACGCGCCCCGCGGCCGACACGAGCTCGCCGAGCAGGCGGAACTCGGTCACCGTGAGGTGGACGTCCACGTCACCGCGCCGGAGCACACCGGCATCCCGGTCGAGCACGAGCGGGCCGCCATGGCGATCGACGACGACGGCCCCGGCGCTGCCGGCGGGTTCGCTCGGCGCCACGGGCGGGCGGCGGCGCAGCGCCCGCAGCCGCGCACTGACCTCCTTGACCTCGAAGGGCTTGGTCACGTAGTCGTCCGCCCCCGCCTCGAGGGCCGCCACGATGTCGTGGGTGTCGGCCCGCGCGCTGAGCACGATGATCGGCGCCGAGCTCGTCGGGCGCACCGACCGGATGAACGAGAAGCCGTCCATCCCGCCGAGCATGAGGTCGACGAGCATGAGGTCGGGCGCCTCGTCGCGCACCGCCTGGAGCGCGCCCTCGGCGTCCGAGCGGTCGACCACGTCGTAGCCCTCGTCCTCCATCGACATCCGGAGCGCGGTCCGGATGCCGTCGTCGTCCTCGAGCACGAGCAGGCGGGGTGGCATGCCCTCATGCTGCCAGTCGGGCCGGTCGCGGCCGGTCCGGGCGTGGTCGGCCGCCGGGAGTTGTCACACAACTGCAAAGAACCCGACCGACCAGCGAGACACCCACCTGCCAGCGTGGGGAGCACGACGAGACCGGGCACGAGACCCTCGGGGAGGACGGATGACGGTGGAGATGACCCTGGCGCCCGCTGGGCACGCGGTGGAGGTGCGCCTCGACGACGAGACCCTGCTCCGCGACCTCCGGGAGCTGCGTGGCCAGGTGGCCCGACTGCTCATGAGCGGCCACGGCACGGTGTGTGTCGACCTTTCGGGCGTGGCCCGGCTCTCCTCGGCCACGGTGGCCGTGCTCCTCTGGGTCAAGCGCGGCTGCCTGCGACACGGCATCGAGGTCCGGGTCACCAACCCGAGCTCGCGCAACCTCGACGTGCTCCGCCGGTGCGGGATGCTCGAGGTGCGGGGACCTGCGACGGGAGGCCGGCGGTGAGCACCGTCGCCGCCCGACCGCGCGGGCTCGCCCGGCGCCACCTCGTCACCGGCGCCGACGCGGTCGCCTGGGAGGTGACGATGCTGCAGCAGGCCGGGGCGCAGGCCTACGCCGAACGCGTGGACGGCCGACTCGTCGTGACCGTCGGTGACGGCACCGCGGACCTCGACGCCGGGACGCGGGGGCCCTGCCACACCGACGTGGTGTGCCAGGACGACGGAGAGGTCGTCGTGCGCTCGTGGGCGGCACCCCCGGCCCTGCTCGTCACGTCGGACGACGTGCACCTCGTGCCCGAGACCCCCGGTGCGCCCGGTTCGGCCCGGATCGCCTGTGGCGAGCGCCTGCTCGTGCTCTCGGGCGAGGCCTACGAGACGCTGCCCGCCTCGCTCGTGACGCTCCTGCGCTCGCTGCCGTCACGCCTGCTCCACACCGACCCGGCGGTCGTGCTCGAGACCCTCTTCGCGGAGATCCCCGTCGGCAGCGGCGCCCTCCTCGAGCGCCGCGCCCCGTCACGCAGGCGCTAGATGTACTCGGTCATGACGTTGGTGACAGACGGCTGACGGATGGGAGTCCCTTCAGGGCGGTGTGGCGTCGTCGCGTGTTGTACGCCTGCAGCCAGGGGGCAAGGGCTGC